>CALJNA010000156.1 GCA_937981955.1 uncultured Granulosicoccaceae bacterium | reverse complement strand
GATATTGTTAACAGGGTCTAATGAATGCACGTCCCCCATTAATTGGGTAGAGCCGGATGGTATTATCAATAGGGTCTGATGAATGCCCATCCCCCGTTTATTGGGTAGAGCCGATGAATGCCCATCCCCCGTTTATTGGGTAGAGCCCCCGTTTATTGGGTAGAGCCAGCCCATCTTAATGGTGGCCAGGGACAGAATCGAACTGCCGACACGGGGATTTTCAGTCCCCTGCTCTACCGACTGAGCTACCTGGCCATCGGGGGTTTTAACGAAGCCGCTAACTATACCACCATCCAGATATTCTCACCACCAAATCTGATCACCATTTTGGTCAATTTCTGACCACTGGAATATATGACCACGGCAGTTCCTACCAACACGCAGATCACCCGTAAAAATACCGTCTGATTAACCGATGAAATTTCGCAATAAGCCAATGCTCTTAAGCTTCACGACTACTGCCATCCAGTCGCCGTTGCTCCCGGGCCGTCCTTTGGATTGGGATATTAGCCCGACTACAATCGCAACGTTATAGAGTGTTCTACGCAAAGCGAATCCGCTAAGTTACAACCTGATACAACCTGTCACTGCAATGAAATGCATTTGCCGGTGACTTAGACGAAACTATATCCACTAACTGTTGAGTTAACGCGATGAAATCAGTTTTGAATTCACCCTACTTGTTCTGGCTGTTGCTGGCTCTACCATCTATCCCGATGACGATGGGCCTTGTCTCAGGCGGAGCTGCAGAACCCTTGCTACATCCGACTGGCGAATTTGCAGCACGATTTATGATCATAGCCATGATCATTAGTCCGTTCCGTTTGATGTTTCCGAAAAACCGTTTCTGGTTGTGGATGATGCGCCGAAGGCGATACCTTGGTGTAGCCGCATTTTGTTATGCACTGGCTCATACCGTTCTGTATATCGTTGATATGGGTTCACTCGCCAATGTATTAGGTGAAGCATTACTACTCGGTATCTGGACCGGCTGGTTGGCAATGTTTATTTTCTTGCCGCTGGCTATCACTTCGAACGACCGATCGGTAAAGTTGTTGGGCACTAATTGGAAACGGTTGCAGCAAACGGTGTACATCGCCGCAATTGCAACCTTATTGCATTGGATTTTCGTGCATAACAATGTCGGGCCAGCGTTGGTGCACTTCGTGCCCCTGGCTGCATTGGAGCTCTATCGCATTTGGAAAGGTAATGGTCTTAAACGGGCCGCACGTGAACAAACCCAGATTAATTAAAACGAGGACTGTATCTGATGAAAACAAGCTTGCTGAAAGTGACTTGTGTTGCACTGATTATTTTGCCTATGCAATTGTACGCGACAGGGCGAATGGAATGCGAACCCGTGGACAAGGCTGACTGGATGTCTGAAAATACTTTGGAAGAAATATTGGTAGCCGACGGTTGGAAGGTTCGCCGCATGAAGGTTGATGGCGGGTGCTGGGAAGTTTACGGAACCACGCCAGAAGGTGAACGGGTAGAGGCGTACTTTCATCCCGTAACAGGTGAAAAATTGCTTGTTGCACGTCGTGGGAAAATTTTGTTTCGTGCCGATAGCGCTCAGTAGCGCTATCGGAGAAGAATGTAAGCGGCGCAGCACCTAATATTGCGAACCACTACATCTGCGCCTTTACCTTCTTCAAATTTCGCTCAAAACTACCCTCGCTTGGCAAACTGCGCATCGCCGACTGATAAATAGACGCAGCTTGCGGCCAGTCGACCGCATTAATCGCCTCCCCTGCCAACCGGTCCACGACATACACAAAGAGCTTTTTGACGTGACGGTTTTCCGGGTAGTGGGTAACGCCAGACTGCATTATCGTCAGTACATCTTCACTCGAAAATTCAGGGTCTATGCTTTTTGCCCAGTTTTGATAAAACACACCAACAATCTTATCAAGTGTGCTCTTCTTTTCTATATACCTGCTGACGCTGTTCAGCGTTGGCTCGAGCTCCGCAAAACTTTCCGTGGCTTGGGCATTATTTACTTCAGCGCCAATGAAATTTCCCTGTAATCGGGCAATGTTTCGAATCTCTGGAAAACGTTCCGACTGAACAACAATGGTGCGCTCGGCATCAATCACCTGACCGGCTTCGTGTAACGACTTACTCCACTCCTGTACAACATAGGCAATATTCTGTTTAAACGCCGAATGCTTCGGATGCGCAGCCAGTGCTTTTTCAAACACAGCCAATGCACCAGGGTGATCATTTTGCTCCATGCGAGATAACCCCCACTGATTCCAAACCACTTTTTCGTTGTTAACAATGGTTCGGTCAGTCACACCCAGCTTCTGCGCACTCTGGTATACATTAATCGCATGCTCATAGTCACCTCCATCCAGCGCAGCCTTTGCATCTTTGTCATAGTTACTGGCCGAGAGTCGTTGCAAACTCCTTATCTCGGGAAATCGCTCCGCCAATGCCAACAACAGCTCACCCGAACGAGCCTGCCCCTCTTTTGCCGAAACGGTCGCCGCCCACTCTTGTGCGGTGTAAGCAATGTTGTTTTTGATTCGCGAATCTTTAGGTTTTTCCATATGCGCGCGCTCAAGCACAGCAATGGATTGTTCGAAGTCGCCTGCATCCATTACATCAGATGACCAATTTAAAAATAGTGACATGCGCAACCGGTTAATATCACGCCGAGTGGCATCATCAGTATCAGCATCCAGCGTTTCAGTGAGCGCCAGAGCTTCTTCATAGTTACCATTTTGATAAAAGTCGTAGGCTTTGTTTTGTAAGGCGCGAGATTGCAGCCGAAGAAAGGTTTTGTCTTTTGTTCGTTCATGCAGCTCTCTGGCAAATGCCACGTGCTCAGCCATTTCATCAACACTGTTTGCTGCCTGCATGGCCTTGGATAATGCAAAGCGCATATTGTGTCGCGATGTTCTGTCAGAGGGTGCAAACTGAAGCGCTGCGTTCAGCACATTCACGGCCAGCGTATAATCTTCGTTTTCAATCGCCTGCAAACTCCACTGACCCAACACGGCAATAGTGTTTTTAATCGCCGACTTGTTATCCGGGTCCAGACTTAGCGCACGAAAGTAATACAACAATGCGCCAGCAAAATCGTTTTCGTTGGTGGCGGTAACACCATGGTTGTAGTATGTCAGTGCAACCATACCGGCATCATCAATTTCACGTCGCTTGGCACGATGCTTATCGCTAATGTAGGTGTAGCCGGTGTTGCGGGCAAACGCGTTCATGGCTGCGCGATCACGTGCCTAACTGCCGCACAGGATGAATGTCATTCTAGGCGCTCGGCCATCACAAAATTCGATGCTGGCTTATTGGCCAATACTAAAGTATGGGAATGGAGTGAGTGCGCAGCTAAACGGCAACACGTTTGCGTCCTTTTGGCATTGCCTAACCACTCGTAATAAGTGATGTCTTCGGTATTCTAAAGTCAGGGCGCAAGTACAACAGCAGAAAACGTTGCGCTCACTGACGAACCGGCCGGAACATCTATACCGGTCCAGTCAATGGTGTTTCCGCTAACAGTAAGGCTGGAACTGCCTGGAGCCGACACGGGTGTTACTGAGGTAAACCCCACTGGAAGGATATCTTGAACAAAAGCCGCAACAGCATCATCCGGGCCTGCATTATTCACTTGTAGAGTGAATAAAATCGTCGAGCCAATATTCGGCGACGGGTCGTCTACCGATTTGGCAATGGTTAAAGCCACTTCGGTATCGTCTTCAAGTAGCGTAATCGTAGCGGTATCACTGATGTCGATACCGTGCGTGGAATTGGATAAATTTTGCAGTCCAACAATAATGGTTTGATCACCCTCGGGCACAATATCGGCTGTAGGAGTTATCGTGAATGTCTGTACATCACCGGCTTGCCCATTAAAAGTCAGGCTGCCGGATGCGGCGGTGTAATCATTGTCGGCTAAAGTAGCTGTACCGTCACCGGTAAAATAATCCACGGTAAAAGAAACAAAACCCGATGCATCACTTACATCGTGTGACAAGGTTGCACTCACCGTGATCGGCCCACCATCTTCCGGCGCACTCACATCACTTAGGGTTATCAACTCCTGCACATCGGCTACAAGAAGAATGTCTTCCGAATCACCGTAACTATTGGAACACATCCATTAGCCGGATCAGCTGATCCATAGCTCAACATAACTCTGCCGCGAAAAGTCGTATCTTCCGTGACAGTGGGTATAACAAGATTTTGAGTGACCACACAACCAGGCGGCACGGCTGCGGTGTCGAAAGTACAAGATGCGTTGGCCAGGGACTCTGGCGTGCCATCATTATCGATATCGAGAAGTAAAACAACAAACTCGGTATCGCCATTGCCCGCCGTCGGTGCACCCGCCTGCTCAGTATCACCGACCGTAACCGAAATGGATTGCACTGAACCAGACGGATACTCTGCCGCAATACCAAGCGGCAAAGTCAAACTTTCGTAACTGGTGTTATTCGTGATTGCACAGAGTGCAGCAGGAGTGTAGCGCTGCGCGCTTGCGGCAGGCAGAAAGCAATAGATAGCTATGAAAACAACGAATGTACGTGTACAACACACAGGCAAGATGCACTCACATCAAATATATTGGCAGTTCCCTTCTTCACCCTAATCTGCGAATTACGTGCCAGTGTTCAGCGTCTTACCCAACAGGGTATTTTTTTAAACACCTTCATTAAGCCATCACTCTTCGGGCACATACCCCTCTGGCATAGTCGCGTCATCGGTGAACAGAAACTTCTCCATTTCTTCTTCCAGAAACTTACGCGCCTTGGGGTCAACCGGCGTTAAACGATACTCATTAATCAGCATGGTCTGATGCGATACCCACATCTGCCACGCTTCCTGCGAGATATTCAGATAAATACGCTTACCCAGATCGCCGGGGTAAGTTGGTCGTTCAAGCCCTTCGGCCTCTTTATTCAGCTTTACGCACTGCACCATGCGGGACACGTGATGTTTCTCCAATTCAGTTTCAGTGCGTAAGCATACAAGCAATGGGTACCGGCTGTCCGATACATGCCAGCTTTCCACCTTTTCCCACTTATTGATTAAAACGCGCACCAAATCGGACACTCACTAGATCGATTCGCACGTTCTGCTCGTGTTTATACAAACAATCGTCCTCATTCTCCACTCCAACTCACAATGTGATGAAGCTCACATTTCTATGCGCATCATCAAGATCCTCATATATCACATGTAATATTCATTGTATTCTTACATGTAATATTGTAAACTATTGTCATGGTTATAAAAACATCAGCCCACTACCAGCGCGAATACCGCAAACGTTTGCGTGAACAGGGCCTGGTAAAAAAGGAAATCTGGATTCTTCCCGAGAACCGGCCAAAAGCGCGCGAATGGGAAAAAATCCTGCGCAAACCGCTCGTCTCTACATCCGGCGTTTCTGGCGATTCAGATGGCGCGAATCGTGCGAAGTGGCGTACTGGCGCATTGTTTGGAGAGTTGAGCACAACCGGGATGGTTCGCAACGGAAAAGCCAGTATCGAGCTAATCGATGAGGGCGATCCGACCATGATGATCACCATGCACGAGTACGGTGATTTACCCGTTTTCATGACCGTTTCGGGCGACCAGATTATTGCCGAATCAATTCTTTGGCCTGCCAAAGATGTTGCCGATAAAGCGGCCTTTAATGAAACGATATTGCGAACCCAGAACTACTACCCGTTGTCGACAATTTGCATAGGCGAACGAGCTGAAGAAGATTACTACCTGATGGAAGGATGCGTGAGCTCAGTCTCGGGCATCGACGACATCATTCTGGAAATCGATACCTTGGCTAACAACGTTATTCGCGTTACCGAGGCTTATGCAAACATTCTTCAACCGTTGCCGGAGTAATTAATGGACGTGTTAACCAAGGTGGTTACCGCTATCAGAGGCGGGTTAACCGAAGTTGGCGAAGCTATCGTTGATAAACAGGCGTTACGCATTCTTGAACAGGAAATCAGGGATGCCGCTGAGGAGCTTGACCAATCAAAAGACGCACTGGCGTCGATGATTGCAAGACAAAAGCTATCTGAAGAAAAAATTGCCCGGCTCCAGGCATCGATTGAGGAGAACGAAGCATACGCTGTGAAGGCACTGGAAAAAGCTGATGAAGCTCTGGCCCGCGACCTGGCCGGCAAAGTAGCTGACCTGGAAGCGAAACTTAACAGTGAACATGAGATTCACGACAGTTACAGGAACAGCGCGAATAAACAACGCGCGGCCATTGCCAAAGCTGAGAAAGACGTGCGTTATATGAAGAACCAGCTTGACACATTGAAGGCAACCGAAAATGTGCAAAGAGCGGAAGCTGCTGTTTCAGAAAGGCATAGCGGAACCAGTAGCAAGTTAAGAACAGCGATGGAATCGCTGGAACGAATAAAAGAGAAGCAGGCCCTGACGGATGCACAAGCAGCTGCTGCACACGAGATAGCTGCAGAAGAACATGACAAGTCAATTGAACAGCGTTTGATTGATGCCGGCATTAAAGGCGGCACAAAAACCGATGATGTGTTTGATCGGATAAAACAAAAAAGCACGTAAAAACGTTTACAACAACGCAACTTGAAAAGGAGGAACTAGCCGGTGTTTGCCATATTTCTAAATAAAAACATGGATCCGTTTTATCAGAACATCAGCTCGTTACCCACTGCGTTGTTTTCTGTACTGCTGATCGTGTGCCTGTTTTACTGGGCCGGTGCCGTGCTTGGGCTAATTGATATAGACATTCTAAACGTCGACACCGATATCGATCTGAATTCCGACTCAGGGCATTCCACGCCTGATGTATTGGCGGGCCTGTTAATCAAATTCAAGCTCGTTGGTGTGCCGGTCGTGATCACCCTGTCAATGATCATCCTGTTTGGCTGGTTTATTTGCTATTTTCTGGCGCACTTTATTTTAGGCAGTGTTGATCACTGGCTGCTAAGACTGATTTTCGGTATTCCGATTTTCTTAGCATCTTTGGTGGCCGGTGCCTGGATTACCACATTCGCCATGAAGCCATTGCGATCGGTGTTCAAGCACACCAGTAACCAGACACACAAGCACATTCTGGGGCAGCGAGCGGTAGTACGAACCAGTCGCGTAGACGAGCATTTTGGTGAAGCCACACTCGACGATGGCGGCGCCGGACTTATACTAAAAATTCGATCAACCGGTGATGACACTTTTACCAAAGGCGATCGTGTTGTTGTGTTTGAACGACTGAATGACGACAACATTTATCGCGTCATATCAGAAAAAGAATTCGACGGTTTTGTGTAAACCAGAACAACATATTTGAACTTATCCATTTTTATCAATGGGGCTTTAAGCCAAGCGCTTAAGCAACAGACTTAACAATAAAGGAGAATTGGCCATGGCAGACTTATCCGTACTAATGCCCATATTAACGTTTGCAGGCATCGCGCTGCTGATCATTATCGGTATTGCCGCCCTGTTTAAAGCTTTCTACTTCAAAGTAGAACAAGGCACGGCGCTAATCGTTAACGACACAAGCTCTACCCCGAAAGTGGTGTTCACCGGGTCGTTGGTGTATCCGATTATCCACAAGAAAGAACTCATGCGTATATCACTGATTACGCTTGAAGTTGACAGACGTGGGGGCGACGGCCTTATCTGCGCTGATAATATGCGCGCAGATATCTCGGTTGCATTTTACTTGCGAGTAAACGAAACCGCCGAAGATGTACTGAAGGTCGCCAAGTCTATAGGTGCCAGCCGGGCATCTGACAAAGCCGCAGTTAACGAGCTATTCGCAGCCAAATTCTCAGAAGCATTAAAAACCGTTGGTAAGCAAACCGAGTTTGTTCAGCTGTTTGAAAATCGTCAGGAGTTTCGTGAAAAAATTATCGAAGTCATTGGTGATGATTTGAACGGTTACGTGCTTGAAGATGTGGCAATTGATTATCTGGAACAAACCCCAAAATCATCGCTAGACCCAACCAACATTCTCGATGCCGAAGGTATCAAGAAAATAACCGAGCTCACAGCCACACAGAACATTCGCACTAACGAGCTTGAAAAAGACGAAGAGCTGGCGATCAAGAAAAAGAACGTGTCCACCGTTGAGGCCATGCTGGAACTGGAACGCCAACAGCAGGATGCCGAAGCACGTCAGCAACGCGAAATTCTGTCTATTCAGGCGCGCGAAGAAGCCGAAACCCGCAAAGTGCAGGAAGAAGAACGACGCAAAGCCGAACAGACCCACATTCAGGTGGTGCAGGATTTGGCAGTGCAAACCGAAAACCAGAAACGTGAAGTTGAAGTGGCCGAGCAGAACCGCCAGCGCGCGGTAGCCATAGAAGAGGAAAAAGTAAAACGGGCCCGCGATCTGGAAATAGTATCCCGCGAGCGTGAAGTGGCGGTCGAAGAAGTACTGGCACAAAAAGCGGTTGAAGTTGAGAAGAAAGAAATTGCTAACGTGATTCGCGAACGCACCATGGTGGATAAAACCGTTGCCGTTGAAGAAGAGCGTATTAATGAAGTGCGCGTCGTCTCCGAGGCTGATCGTGCGAAACAGGTCCAGGTACTGGCTGCCGAAGCACAGGCAGAAGAAGACAAGGTAAAAGAAATCACTGCCGCCAAAGCACAAGAAGCGGCCGCACAACACAGAGCAACCGAGATTACTGTACTGGCTGATGCGCGACTGGCTGAAGCAAACCGTGATTCGGATGCGAAGAAAGTATTGGCCGAAGGCATCAAGGCAGAAGAAGCCGCCGTTGGTTTATCTGAAGCCGAAGTTATGCGCGCGAAAGGTACAGCAGAAGCCTCAGCTGCAACTGAAGTGGGTATGGCAACCGCTGAAGTCACTAAAGCACAGTTCCAGGCGGAAGCGGCCGGTCTTACCGACAAGTTTGCTGCCATGGCTGAAATGTCGGGTGAGACGCGCCAGCACGAAGAATATCGCATGGCACTGGAAACCGCGTTTAAAGAGTCACTTGCATCGATCGATGCCGGTAAAGATATCGCCAAAGAAAATGCAGAGATTCTTGCTATTGCCCTGCAAAAGGCACACATTGACATTGTTGGCGGAGAAGAACACTTCTTCGACAACTTTGCCAAATCGCTTTCGATTGGTAAGGCCGTTGACGGTCTTGCCGAAAAAAGTGATGTGGTGCAAATGCTGTTGGCGAAAGTGGCCACCATGGGAAAAGAGGTTAGCCCCATGCCTGCTGCAAACGGCTCGAGTAACGGGTCGGCTGAACTGGCGACCACAGACTAAACCGTTAAGACGAAGCCGACCGCCTGTTCCCGCAGGCGGCCGGATGATGCGCTTGTTTGACAACTGCACAGGTGTGCAAGAGCAAATAAGTTTCTCTTAACGTTAAAGGTGACAGGTCTGTGTAATGGAAAAAGACAACCAATCAAACGATCAAGTTGACAAGGCCGTCACTGAAGGCGGCTCATACGATATTATTCGCCAGCGCCTGGTTGAACAAGGCAGCGAACTTGATGCAAAAATTGCACAACTGAACAAGGCACGCTCCGATGCATTCGGCTCTACCGACTTAACAGTGCTGGGTCGCTCGCGTGTTCGCACCGAAAACAATTGCCTTGGTCGCGATATTGTCCAAGTGGGTCAATACCTGGTGTTCGGCTATAACGTATTTATCGGGCTTAAAAAGACCACTCGCATTGAAGACGTGTTCTCGATGTACACGCTGGATAAAAGCGAAGACAATTTTTCGCTCATACCGGTAGATCTGACTGACAGCTTTCTAAGCGACACCAGATTCAAACACGAATTCGATGAGCTGTATCGCTACTACAAAGACACTCATCTGGTTCAGTTGGTCATAAAAGACGATCACTTACTGGCAGGATTTCAAATTGGCGAACGGCTCGATGATCTGCGCGTATTTCGCTGGTCGGTGTCTCCCGATGGCAACACAGTTACCTATATTGACAATCGCGGTGAACGCGATCTCGATTTGCCCGAAAAGCATGATTTTGAGTGGACGGAAACCCAGCGTGAAGACATTGTTCAGGGTCGCTTTCCACACATCAACATTCTCGACACCTTGTTTGTTGAAACCATTGGTGGTGACTTAACGGTCAAGATAGAAAACAATTCTGAATCCGGTGAAGGCATATTCAGTGAGTCGGTGGTAGAGGAAAACCAGTCGATAAACGATGCCAGTATTAGCTATGCGCAAGTGGGACATCTGATACTGATTAAAGTGCTTCCCTATAAAGAAGATACCTGGCGCTACTTGCTGTTCAATCCATTAACCACTGAAGTTCGGCGTATTGATTCCATTGGTGATGCTTGCGTAAGTTTACCCGAAGATCACGGCGTTATTTTCCCAGACGGATTTTATCTGGAAACCGGTGAATACAAGTCATTCGACCTTGATCATCCGGGCTTGCGATTCAAAAGAAGAATCAAATCGCCTAACGGCGAAGATATGCTGTTTATATTCTATGAGCCTGTTGGTGGCACGTTCGCCCTGCACTCCTACAACCTGATCACCAAAACTTTACAGAACCCGATTGTTACGCACGGTTATGCGCTGGCCGATGATGGAACTGCCATTGTGTTTACCGCCGGTGAAGAGCCGACACGCATGCACCCGATGCAAATCTGGCAAACGCCCTTTTGCAGCGATGAATTTGCGAACGCAGCGCCAACAGAAGTTAACTTCTACTCTCGTATAGGTAACGCCGAGCTGGTGCGCGGCGTCTCTGACTTATACAGCGTATCAAGAATGATTCAATCAGAAACAGTGAATGCGCGCCACTATGATCTATTGAGCAAAGCCAACGCAAAGCTGTTCGATGACCACTACTGGATTAGCGAGCCGGAAACACAAGGCATCGATGCATCTGTCATCGAGATCGGCAAGACGGTAGAACTGATTGTTGATGAATTCGAGAAGGTTGAAAGCATTCGGGCACATTCTGCATCGGAAATGAAAAAGGCGGTAGCCGAACAGAACAGCATTGTGACGCAGATTGCTAACGCCACCATGGTCAGCGTGGATGAATTTGTGGATGCACTTGATAGCCTGCGCAAACAACGCGGTCATCTAACCACCATTCGCGATTATCGCTACATGGATGTAGACAAGCTCAAAAATATGGACGATGAGCTGATCGAACTGAACGACACACTCAGCGAACGCACAGCTGTATTCTTAAGCGATGACGCCGCCTTGGCACCCTACCATGAGCACATTAGCGAAATTGAAACTCGCCTGCCAGCACACTCAAAAGTTGCCGACCTTGACCCGGACCTGGAAAAACTGGAAGGCATAGCCGGTGGACTGGACTTACTATCAGAGCTTATCGCCACATTAAAAGTAGATGATGCGACCGTTCAAACCCGCATTGTCGATTCCATATCGGCGGTGTACTCCAAGCTGAATCAAACGCGTGCACGTGGCAAGCAGTTACGCAGAGACATGGGCTCGGCAGAAGCTGTGGGGCAATTCTCCGCGCAATTCAAGCTGTTCTCGCAAAGCATCACCAATGCCCTGGGCCTGGCAACCGATCCTGAGCGTTGTGAAAACCAACTCACCCGCTTACTGGTGCAACTCGAAGAACTGGAAAGTCAATTCAGCGAGCACGAACAATTTCTGGCAGACATTCTGGATAAGCGTGAAGAAATACACGATACGTTTGCAGCTCATAAGCAGCAACTGATTGATGCACAACAGGCACGAGCACAAACACTGTCTGATGCCGTCGATCGCATGCTTGGCAATATTGAAAAACGTGCGCAGCGCTTTAGTGACATTGATGAATTGAATACCTATATGGCATCCGATGCTCTGGTATTGAAAGTTCACGATATTGTTGCGCAGCTAAGAGAGCTTGACAGTGCCGTTAAAGCGGACGATGCCGATGCTCGCCTGAAAATGATTCGCGACATGGCCATGCGAGCACTGCGAGATCGCGGTGATTTGTACAGCAGCGATGGAAAAACCATTTCGCTGGGACCACGGCACCAGTTCAGCGTGAATACCGAAGATCTGGATTTAACCATTATTCCGCGCAAAGACAAGCTGGCCTTGCACCTGATTGGTACGCAGTTCTTTGAACAAATTGATAACGAACGACTCAATGCACTTAAGCCCTACTGGCACATGAGTCTGACATCGGAAACCGACACAGTTTACCGGTCTGAATACCTTGCCTACCGATTCATTCAAGCGGTGCAAAACGGCGAGCATGACATGGACTGGGCGGCATTGGTCAACAGCACCAGCGATGGGCAAGTGATCGATGAACACCTGCGTCAATTCGCCACAGCTCGCTATCGCGAAGGCTATCAAAAGGGTGTGCACGACAGCGACGCCGCCGCCATTGTCAAAGCCATCGTACCGTTAATGGAGAAAGGCGAACTACTGCGATACTCGCCCGAATGTCGCGCTCTGGCGCGCCTGTTCTGGCATACAGTTTCCACTGACGACTCAATTGCAGATAAAGCAGCGCTACAATCACTGCAGACCAGGGCGCGCTCAGCCAAACGCATGCAAACCCTGTTCAGCGACCCATCGGCCATGCGGCTTGTTGAAAAGGAATTACAAACGCTGTTCAACAGCTGGCTCGAGGCAAACGGTTTTAGCAAAGAACATCAACCCAAGAAGCACGACAATAGTGCAGTAGAAGTCGATGCAAGCTATACACAGGCCAAACCCGGAAGCCAGAGCATCGCCTATCTTGCCCGGGAACTGGGCCGCGATGATATCAAGTTTATACGCTCCCGCCAGTCAGCCTCGGTGGAACGGCGGTTCGAACAAAATCTAAACGCCGATGTGCTTAAAGAATTACGCACCTCACTGAATCAATTGGCTGGTCGTTCAGAACAGCAATGGCAATTGGCGTGTGCGTGGTTGCGAGCAAGCTTCGAAAACGATTCAGAGTCACAACGCTACATTCCGGAGGCTGCCGCAGCCTTAATTACCGCGGACAAGGTCCAGGTTCGTGATGTAGATGTGGATGTTGAAACAGACGTTTCCGAACTATTCGGTGAACATGAGCGAATAAACAATGCCACCCTGCACTTGACGCTCGACGAATTTTTAAGTCGTCTGGACCATCACTGCACGCATGTAGCCAGTGGCTATGCCGAGTATCTGGATTTACGCCATAACATTGCGGAAGAAGCACGTGAGGCACTGCGACTCGATGAATTCAAGGCCAAACCGCTCAGCTCGTTTGTTAGAAACAAATTGATCAACGACGCCTATTTGCCACTCATTGGTGACAACCTTGCCAAACAAATAGGCACCATCGGTGATGACAAACGCTCCGATTTAAATGGCCTGCTAATGATGATCTCGCCTCCCGGTTACGGTAAAACCACTTTAATGGAGTACGTTGCCAGTCGTATGGGCATGACATTCATGAAAATTAATTGTCCATCGCTCAGTCACGACGTAGATTCCCTTGACCCGGCAACCGCACCCAATGCCACCGCCGCGCAGGAACTGCGAAAATTGAACCTTGCGCTGGAGATGGGCGACAACGTCATGTTGTACCTTGATGACATTCAACACACCGGTGCAGAATTTCTGCAAAAATTTATCTCGTTGTGTGACTCCACAAGACGTATCGATGGAATCTGGAAAGGAAAAACCAGAACCTACGATATGCGTGGACGTAAATTTTGTGTGGTCATGGCGGGTAACCCGTACACCGAATCTGGCGAAACGTTCAAAATACCCGACATGCTGGCCAACCGTGCCGACATTTATAACCTCGGTGATGTGCTTAGCGGTAAAGACGCGCAGTTCGAACTTAGTTACATAGAGAACTGTCTAAGCTCCAATGCCGTGCTTGCACCTCTGGCGACAAGAGATATGCAGGACGTATATAAACTGATCGATATCGCCAAGGGTAAAAATATACCGACCACCGACCTGTCGCATGCATACAGCACAGCCGAGGTCAATGAGATTACTG
This sequence comes from uncultured Granulosicoccaceae bacterium, assembly GCA_937981955.1. Taxonomy (GTDB): domain Bacteria; phylum Pseudomonadota; class Gammaproteobacteria; order Granulosicoccales; family Granulosicoccaceae; genus Granulosicoccus. Next base: position 6,999 of record CALJNA010000156.1, on the reverse strand, counting down.
CTGTGTTACAACGCCTGTTCACCGTGCAGGAAACAGTACTGAAAGTAAATAAGCAATACATTGCATCAGCCGCACAGGAAGATAAATACCGAGTGCAACCACGCTTTTTACTGCAAGGCAGTTACCGCAATATGAATAAGCTGGCGGAGAAAATCTCTGCGGTCATGAACGAGACCGAAATGGATGAGCTCATTAACGATCACTACCGCGGAGAAGCTCAGTTATTAACTTCGGGTACCGAGGCGAATCTGTTAATGCTCAAATCCATTCGATCGAAACTCAGTGCGGAAGACGAACAGCGTTGGGAAGAGATCAAACAAGACTTCCTGCGCAACAAAGCCATGGGAGGCGATGAGGCCGATGCGGGGCAACGCATTGTTGCGCAACTATCTGACCTGGTTAGTGGTGTGGGTACCCTGGGTGAAAACCTGAAACCCAATGGAGCACTCGAGGCGCAGATCAAACAGCAAGTCGAGTCAGCCAAAGTTATACGCGAATCGCTGGATGCCATTGGAGAATCCGTACAACAGCAGAAACGCTCGCATATCTCTATAACCAATCAGCCGTCTGCCGAATTCGCTGAAGTTTTAAAAACCCTGAACGAAACCATTGAACACACACTGTTCCCACTGGTGCGCAGCATGGACAACCGTATAGCGCAGGATGTGAATGCACTCAGCGAATTAAAACTGCTCTCTAATGAAGTGAGCGAGTTAAAACGCCGGGCCGGGATGTCTTGATCAATGGCGCGTTCGTCTGACCCTTGCGAGATTAACGTTAGCGTTGTCGTGGATCGCCCTATCCAGACCTGCTGGGATTTGTATATTGACAACACCATTGTTGCAGATTGGGCACCGGCTATCGAACAAGTCGCACCCTCGGCTAACACGCTGGCCAAAGGCGTGAGTCGAAAAAATCAAGTCATTGTGAACGGGCAAGCCGCCTATACGGTCGAGCTTTGCACAGAATTTGAACCACTTAAGCGCATTGAAATGAGCGTAACTGAAGAGAGTATTGGTTTTGCCCATATGCTAACCAGCTACGGCCTTAATACCACATTCGATGTTACAAACGATCAAACGCTGATAGTGGTGCAAACGCAGTACACGCCAAAGAAAATATTCGCATCGCTAATGACGTCACGTGCTACTCAACAACAATTGCACGACCTAATGACGGACTATTTAAATGGCTTCAAACACTACGCTGAAAAACGTTCTACACTGACAAGTATTGATTCATGATTTTCTGATACGGAAGATCTTGATGCAACGGATTCAGTTGCGACAGTTCCTGCGTACCGGAAAATCACTGTTTGAATAACTCGGAAGCGATCATTCTCTTGTTTCCTGAATGCCAGAACTTGCCATCGTCGGTGTACCTTAGCCAGTGACCATTTGGTCTCGGCATTATTCAAACGTTAGCAGTCCCAATATTTTGCTGATAGGTGCGGCAACCCCACCCGGCAATTCTGCGCCGTCGTACCAGACATGTGCGTCACAATCCATTATACGTTCAGCTCCAGCATTCTCGACATTAACCGCTGTCACTTCAATGTCCAGATGGTAGTGACTGAACGTATGCCTGAAGCGGGCAAGCACCTCTGCGTCATCGTGTGCACTAAGCTCGGCACCGTCCAACCAGTCTGCTAACGATATTTCACCGAGCTCTGGTAAACTCCAAAGTCCGCCCCAAATACCTGTTGGTGGCCGTTGCACCATTAATAAATGATTTTCTGCATTGCGAAGCACCAGCATGTTGGTACTTCGAACCGGTATGACTTTTTTTGGCTTCTTGCCCGGGTACTCAAGCTGTGTTGTTGTTAAGTTAGCCCGGCACGAATTGGATAACGGGCACGCACCACACTGTGGTTTGGTGCGGGCACACAAGCTTGCACCCAAATCCATCATGGCCTGATTAAACGGCCCGGTACGTTTTGCTGGCGTAACTTGTTCCGAATAGCACCACAAGGTATCGAGAACCGGTTTTTTTCCAGGCCAACCCTCAACGGCAAAATAGCGTGCGAGCACCCGCTTCACATTGCCATCAAGAATCGCCTGATGCTGCCCCGACGATAAGCTCAAGATCGCCGCCGCAGTTGATCGACCTATGCCGGGTAAATCCTGTAACGCATCAAGCGTTGTCGGTAACTCGCCATTATGTTCTTCTTGTACTCGCACAGCGCAGCGATGCAGATTTCTGGCACGAGCGTAATAACCCAGCCCCGACCAGTGTGCGAGCACATCATCAATGGAAGATTCGGCTAAGGATACAAGGGTGGGGAATCGCAACATAAAACGTTCATAAAAAGGTGTTGCGGTAGCCACCTGTGTTTGTTGCAACATGATTTCGGACACCCAGACGCGATACGGCGTCGGGTTTTGTTGCCAAGGCAAATGTTTGCGTCCGTGTTCATCAAACCAACTGAGCACCTGCACGGCGAATAGCTTTTTTTCAGCGGATGCTACCGCGGGTTCTCGAAGGGCTGTTTTCGTTGGCATGGTGATCGGGGTTTACAGAACGTTTTGCATAACGGCTTTTTAGCGATATGCAGCGGTGTCGCATTGGGATGTTGAAGAACATCTTATGAGTTTGGCGATACCATCGTCAAGCGAATTGGCCAACATGAGTGTTGGTGCTGATTTTCAGCTTTATTCAGTACCCCCTTAACAGTACAAGAGTCAACGCCAGTTAGTAGATTGCAGGCAATGCGTGGGTGACAGCCTGTTCTTGCCTCAGTTCGTCTATTTCGTTAATCAGCGCATCGAATATTTCAGGTGAAACGGCATTGTGAGCCATATTTTGGCCAGTGTTGGCGTAAAGAGAATCGAACGGTGTCTGTTCCGATACCACAGATGCTGGAGTGGCTTCTGAAACGTTAAAATCAAACGCGCTGTGCATCGGAATAAACGTCGTTAATCCTTCACCGGCCGCAACACGCCCGCTAAAATTCACGCTGTAGCCCTGATTTAACCATTCACCGCGCAACGCTTGCTGGTTTTCGAAAACCGAGACCAGCCTTGCGACAACATTCGTATGGCTGCCCACACCGGCACTAAGATCATGTAGCTCGGCAGGCATTCTCAATGGCGGGCACTGAGTGGTATTGAAAAAATAATTAATTCTGCAATTTGATCGAGCATTCGAATTAGCATTGTCATACAACCGAATATCCATTACCCGAAGATTAAACCGCGACGTTATCGGCACAGTAGCGGTTAGTCTCACCAGTTCGTTTCCGTTGCGTGGGGTTGGTAATGGTAGGGGGCTCCCAAGACCGTCTCCATTGCTGATGGCAATCTTCTTCAAACGTTCCGGATATCCTCCCATTAACGAGAGCTGGTTACGAATCGCATAAAAAGCGTTCCCGGCCGCCATGCTTTGTGGTTCGTTATAAATAGCATTGTAGCGAGTTTGCAACGCATTCAATACGGATGCACCTGGTTGAATGTTTAAATTAGGCTTGAGCATTTCAACACCGGATGTACTGTTGTACTTTTCTTGCGCGGCATCAAGTAAATTTTCAAATGCCGATAAATCTGGCGCAGAAGTTGTTTGAGCCAGTACTTGGCGCATCAATGCAACAAACGCTTCCAGCGAGAGCGGCAAGTTTGCTCCCTGATGTGGAACATCATAAGACACATACATAGCGATGTTGTGTTCTGTGCCCTCGTGTTCCATCTTTGTCAGTGCATAACGACCAATCATGCCGCCCATACTCCAACCCAGCAGAAAACTGCGCGTACCAGTGCTCTGATAATGTTGCATTACCGGCAGCTGCGGATCAGTCAGCACAGCCTCTACCGCCCGTGCATTGTGTTCTATACCCGCACTAGCGTCGGCGTACTCCAACATAACTAATGTGTGTCCGTAGTCATCAACCAGACTTTCAAGCAGCTGCGGGTGTTGGCTGGCAGGGTTTGGTGACTGCGTTAATACCAGCTCTCTGATGTTCCTTAGCGCAGCTGATTGTGAGCCCGATTGCTGCGTGGATTGATCTTCAATCAAATCGGCCAGATTAATATCAAACCCGGGCAGATAAACGATGGGCTCGGCAGTTGCACTCGAGTTATTGCCCGTTGAATTCGGTAGAAACACGTGTGCATAGCCAAGACGAGACCCATCGCTTCCATCAATGGCAACAGGCTCAAGCTGTATGGCTGCATTAACCGTTTGCACCGACAAAAACAGGCACGTCGTGACAATAAGGGCGTGTAATCGAATATGAATAGAAAACATATCAGGACTCTCCAACTTGTCTGCTTTCCAAAAGTAGCCGATCTTTAACCTGCAGATTCGGCGTGACTAAGGTTGGATCAACGCACCACGTAGAGCGTAAGTTCGGTTGCATCGCTACAACTGGAGTTATGGCTGTAAGTCAATACGGTTTTACCGGACACCATCGCTGTTAAAGCAAGTTTACGAATGGCCTCAAGTCGCGCCGATGAGAGTGTTTGTGATGAGTAGCGAACATATCCGCCCCATGTCGTACCTGGATGCTGGTTACTAAAATCCGAATAGTCCAGCAAGAGCATAAAGTCGTCGCTGTTCCAGCCTCCCTCTTTTATTTCAAGAATTTTACCGCCGCCACATCGCGCAGCGTTAGCAGGCGCAGACAGGAACAACACCGCCATGCCGATAAGAAATATTGATACTTTTGTTGGATTGGTACTCATAGTAATTTACTCCGTTGTCAATACAAGCTGACCGAACTGCATGTTGGTTTGCGCAGTGGCGGTAACATTACTGACGAATTTTCAGCTTGACTAGATGCAATAGAAGATAAAATATTGACATCCGGGAGTTAGATGGATTTTATGAGCGTCATTGTTTTGAACATTACGGCGCATACCGGCTAAAACAGTAGCGTCGAAATTTTGAATCAGCCATTCGTACTAGTTAATCTTGATTGTCGAACTCAGCTGTATGGAAATCGATTTGTACATTACAAATCGTCTGGAACGCTTCGCAGAATTATGTGGACTGAGTTGAGCTTACGAGCACTCCACAGGGAGTTGTTTTTCAATGACCCGAATAAACGTGTTATTCAGGTGTTCGAGTTTGATACCCATTGAGATATAGCCAGATTATGTGTCTGACAATGGTAACAACCTGCTGCTGACAACAGCGTGTCAGCAGTGATTCGATCTACTCTACTCTCTAATAATCTACTATCGTAATAAAGCGTAAGTTGGTGTGAGACCGACTCTGCTCACTTAAACAGACCTTTTAGCGCATCTTTGGCTTGCTGCCCACCTTTTTCCAATGCTTTGTCAGCCTGCTCCTGCGCTTTAGCTTTCTGCGCATTCAACTGCTCCTGCGCTTTGGCCTGTTCTTCGGCTAAACGCGCGCGAGCTTTATCTTCTTCTGCTGCCAACCTGGCGCGCGCTTTCGCTTCTTCGGCTTCAAGTCGTTCTTGAGCCTGTTTTTTGAGCTTGTCGGCCTCGGCTTTGGCTCGTGCTTCAACCTGGCCTTTTATATTGTTGGCAATATTCTCTTTCAGTCCCGCCAGGATCACCCCGGCAAAATTTGCAGACAGATCATCAAAGCTGCCACGAATCGGAATGTCGAGTTTGACACCCTTAAGAGCTTCAAGGTCTTTACCACCCTGCCCCTGTGAGCTGCCAGTGATCAAGGTTGTCATGGTGTAGTCAACCTGTTCGCCTGGCACATCAACCTGTCCTGCACCACCAACGCGCAATAATGGTGAACGTAAATCCAGATCGTCCGATTGCATGACGCCATTAGTAAAGCGACCACTGACGGACAAAGCAGAGAAGTCGGTTTTCACTTGTGACTGATCTTCCGGCAAGCTCTGCCCGCTCAGCGTAGCTTTTGCCCGGCGTATCTGATACCCGATATTGACACCATTTACAGACCCGTCATTAAACTCAGAATTGAAATTACCATTGAGCCCGGCTGTCAGAGCATTAACCGTTTCACCCAAAGTAGTGATGTTCAATGCAAATTGTCCTTTACCGCTTAGAAACGATTGCTTCTGTAATAAATCTGCCAGCAATGGGTCTGCCTCAATACCGGCAAGATTCATATCCAAAGCATAACTTGGTGTATTACCGCTGGCATCAATTGTTGCATTCGAATCAAGTTGACCCTGATAAAGTTTCGCCCGCAAGCCATTCACGTTAATGCGGCCGTTTTTGGCAGTTAACGGCACCGCTATGTCTTTAGTGGTCAGGTTCTTCACCTTCACACTACCGACATTGAATTCGCCTTCGATATCGAGTTGGCGCAGCATCTCTGTGGGTAACACGATGGGTTCGTCACCGGTGGTTGCAGATGCCGTCTGTGTTGCTGTACCAGACTCACCAACAGGACCGTTAGTGGCCGGTGGCAGGTATCGATCAAGATCAATTGCGTCAACACTAAAGTTAAAACGCAGCGGCGGAATGGCACCGGCCAGGGATGGTACCGATGCATTACCGGAAAACGTGGTGTCATCAAGCTTGATGGTCAGATCGTTCAGCGTTGCACTTGATGGTGATGCATTCAGGGCCAGAGATAAACTGGCATTTTTCAGCACAGACGGATCAGCCGTTAGCGGTGCTGCAATACCCAGCGTTGCAAACAAATCCATCGGATTAAACTGTTCACTGGACAGTTGACCTGCCACTACTGGTTCGGAATCCAGATTCGCTATATCAATGTGTCCGTTAAGTGCAAGACCCAGCGCAGCTAACGAGAGATTTTGTACCGATACACTCTGCTCAGCAAGCTTGGCCATGATGTTTGCACCCACGGTCGCGTCAAACTTGCCGTTGGGGAGCGTATCGCCACGAGCGTTAGTCGTTAACGATAAACCACTCAGGGAATACACCTGATTATCGAGATCAATCATGACCTCACCTTTACCATTCACGTCTGCGGCCAGCCCCATACTATTGCTGGCCAGACCGAAGTCTGTGGATAAAGAGAAGGGTTTTGCCAGCTCGATAGCGCCGGTTTTCAAGTTGAAATTCGTCAGCTTCGCATCGGTTCCGG
>CALJNA010000155.1 GCA_937981955.1 uncultured Granulosicoccaceae bacterium | reverse complement strand
CTGGGTGTTGCGTCAGCCAGGAGTTTGGCTGGTAAAAACACGGCAGTTAAAATGATCAGGGAAGCCAGTGTTGTTGAAGTTTTTGAGGTTGAAGAAAAACCTGTTGAGAAGAAGCTCATATATTCTGCCTTTAAAGTAAACCGGATAGACCGCCATTGACCGTACTCAGACAACTGGCCCCCACTGATATTCGCTACAATCGAACCGATGAACCTGTCGCCGAATATTCTGGCCAGCCTTTACATGATGTTGTCAATGTTAGGGTTTGTCGTCAATGATTTATTGATTAAATCTTTGAATGGAACTCTGGCCACGTCACAAATAATCTGGATTAGGGGCTGTTTTCTGAGTGTCTTCATCCTGCTGATTGTCTGGCAACGTGGTTTGTTACCTCGCTGGCGCGAGGCCGTTTCCAGAAAAACGAGTTTGCGTGCGGTTTGTGAAGGTGGTGCAACCTTGTTGTTTCTTACCGCACTTATGCAATTACCCTTCGCTAATCTTGCTGCCATCCTTCAATCTTTGCCACTGGCGGTAACCGTTGGCGCCGCGTTGTTTTTGAAAGAACCTGTTGGCTGGCGAAGATGGCTTGCGATATTGGTGGGTCTGATTGGTGTGTTGATTATAATCCGTCCGGGTATGGGTAGTTTTCATATCGCATCACTTTTGGTGCTTGCATCGGTTGTCTGCGCTGCAGCCCGTGATCTCATAACCCGGGGCATACCGCAAGAGCTTCCATCATTACTGGTGTCCGGGTTTTCAGCTGTGTTTATTACGGTGCTTGGTATGGTGATTACCGTGTTTTACGGAAACTGGCAGGCCATGTCGTTCGGGCAGATTGGAATTATGGCGAGTGCTGCGTTTTTTCTGTTTTTTGGATATCAGTTTATTGTGTTGAGTATGCGTACCGGAGAAATAGCCTACGTGGTTCCGTATCGCTATACAGCGCTGTTATGGGCTATTCTTTTTGGCTATCTGGTTTTCGATGAAGTACCCGATGGCTACACATTAGCAGGCTCGGCAATTGTTGTATCAATGGGGCTCTACACCATGTATCGTGAATTGAAAGTATCACGTCTTAGAACCTGACATCGTTAATACAGACCGGTTAGTTACCTGACTGCTATACCAATACATCTTAACGGAATTGATTGGGCTGCATAAAGTTTAGCTTGTGTTGAACTATGCCGGTAAAATAGGTTCATAGACGTTCATTCAACAACATAACTATTTAACGAAAAGGTTGTATCAAAATGACATTTGTTACAGAACACCAGATAAACAGTCGCTGGCCTGCAAGCAACCCCGATGTATTGCAGCTGTATTCATTTCCGACACCCAATGGTGTGAAGGTGTCCATAGCGCTCGAAGAAATCGGCTTGCCGTACGAAGCACACACCGTCAAGTTGAATGAAACCACCACACCAGAATTTCTGTCGTTGAATCCCAACAATAAAATCCCGGCTATCATCGATCCTGACGGACCTAATGGCAAACCGTTAGCCTTATGGGAATCGGGTGCCATTCTAATTTACCTGGCCGAGAAATCAGGCAAGCTGTTACCAACTGACCCTGCGTCTCGTGCTGAAGTATTGCAGTGGCTGATGTTTCAAATGGGAGGCGTTGGGCCGATGTTCGGCCAATTCGGTTACTTCAGCGTTTTCGCGGGTAGTGAAATAGAAGACCCACGCCCAAGGCAACGTTATCAGGATGAAGGGCGTCGATTGCTGGCAGTACTCGAAAAGCATCTTCAGGGGCGCACTTATCTTGTCGGTGAAGAATACAGTATTGCCGATATCGCCATTTGGCCATGGATAAGAGCTGCCAAAGTTTTCTATAAAGCAGACGAAGCTTTAGGCTTTGAACAAGTGCCCAATGTATTGAGATGGTGGGAACACTGTATGGCGCGTCCGGCCAGTGAACGTGGTTTGCTCATACCAGATCGTGATGCCTAGGCAATTATAATCTTGGTGACCTGTTGCTTCTGCAGGTCACTGGTTCATTTAGTGAATATTAGAAAGCGCTAACGCGACAAAGTGCTATCGCGCTTATGCTGATAACTAATTATTTTTGTCAGACGAATCGTTAAATGATTCAAGCCGATTAATCACTTCAGCATCATAACCATCCCGCTCGTCTGCTTCGTCTTCTTCTTCGAGAAGGTCAAGCTGCGCTTCATCAGCAGCCTCAATGGCAAACTCGGTTCCCGCTGGGGTCGAGCGGCTGGTCACCAGTACGTGCGGTGCCGCGTCTTCTGGTGCAATATCGTAGGCACGTTGTGTCATACGGTAAACACCGTAAATGCAGGTTATGGCCATCAAAGTGGCAATCGTAATAAAGAACCAGTGGTTGCCAAGTTCTGCCATGGCGTAGCCAACAATAATCGGACCCGACATTGCCCCCAGTCCATTAATAAACAACAGACCACCGGATGCCGCAGCCATTTGGTCTGGTTCCATGTAGTCGTTAGCGTAAGCCAGCAACAATGAGTAAAGCGGGTTAGACGTTCCACCAATAACAAAAGCAATGAATACCAGAACATAAAAACTGTCACCGACAAGTAAGCCGGCGGTAGCAGCTAATGAGCAGATGGCTGCTACCCCGATGATCAGAAAACGCCTGTCGTATCGGTCAGATAACCAGCCAATGGGGTACTGCAGCAGCAAACCGCCAAGGTAAATGGCGGAAATAAAATAGGAAACCTGCGCAATAGTAAAACCGCTTTGCGTAGCGTAAATGGGCGCCATACCAAACAGGGTGGCGAACACCCCGCCCAGCATCAACGTTCCGAAGCAGGCCAGTGGCGAGGCTTTGATGAGTTCCCGGACAGACATGGCGCGGGTGGTTTCGTGAACCGGTGCGGGGGATGCCGACAACAGAATTGGTGCGAAAGACACAGATACCAGCACGGTAATCAATACGAACAAATCGTACCCGCCCGGATCAGCCAGGTTAAGTAGCAACTGACCCAGCACAATGCCAAGCATTTGCACGATCAGATACAACGACAAAGCCTGTCCACGATTCTCGTTAGCGCTGGAGTGGTTTAACCAGCTTTCGGCAACAACATAGATTCCCGAAAAGCAGAAGCCTACGATCAAGCGCAGTAGCAACCATGCAGCAGGATGAACAATGGCGGCATACAGTATGAATGCGGCGGATACCAGTGAGCCTAAGGCTGCGAATACGCGGACATGACCCACACGCTTTAGCATCCACGGAGCCGCTTTGGAGCCACCCAGAAAGCCGATGAAGTAGGCAGACATAACGTAGCCCATCGTGGCTGAGTCGATATTTTCCAGTGCGCCACGCACTCCCAGCAACGTACCTTGAAGTCCGTTGCCAAGCTGCAGTAACAGCATTCCAAGCATTAATGCCCAGGTGTTTTTCAGCACAGCGAACATGGCGATAATTTCGTAAACGGGCCGAGACTTATACAGCTTATCGACCACAATTGCTGGCTGGATATGACCTAAATTTCGCTATGTCGCAGTAAGAACAGACAAGTGGGTATACTAGGCGCAATTAGATAATGAATAACGATAATAAATAACCTTTCCAATGAGCAAGACAATTGATTACTACCACTTTCTGATCTCTCCCTGGAGTTATCTGGCGATTAAACAGTTTAATCAGCTGCGCGAGACGCATGATCTTGTCGTTAACTACAAGCCCATTGACGTCATGCAAACCTTCGACAACATGGGTGGCTTACCACCGGCTAAGCGTCATCCATCACGCCAACGATTTCGCATGAATGAGCTTAAACGCTGGGCGGCTTATCTTGATGTCCCGATGAATTTCGAACCGGCGTATTTCCCTGTCAATCAGGCACTGGCCGCGCAGATGGTTTTTGCCGCGGGCGGCGCATCGGGTAACAGCGATGCTGCAAAATTCAGTGATGCGGTGTTGAGCGCGTGCTGGGCCGAAGAGAAAGACATATCAGATGAATCAACGTTACTGGACATTGCCAATAAGTGTGGTCTCGATGGTGCTGACCTCATTGCCAAAGCCAGGCAGGACGAGTTCGCTGCCATGCTTCAGTCCACAACCGAGGAAGCGCACAACAAAGATGTATTTGGCTCACCAACCTATGTAATAAATGGCGAGCTTTTCTGGGGACAGGATCGCATCGAATTTCTGGCCCGCTACCTCGCGGCCTGAAGCCTCGTCGCACCCGGTTTTGGACACGTGTCAACGCGTGGTCGGGGTAGGTGCGCGCTTTTTGCTGTCCCTGTTTGTGTTTTGCGTGGCCTCGCGTTTTCATTGCACTGTCTGGTACTTGTCTGGTAATACTGCGCATTTCCGCTGTTAATTTGACAGGCACGGTAATGACAATGAAAACAATGTCCACATTTACCGACTATTGCGGTGCAGCGATGCGCTAATTGCCACTACACTTGCGTCTTGAACAAAATCAACAGATTGAGTCGCATGAAAAGTGTCATCAAATTTATCGTAATACCTTCGCTGCTAATTGCTTCAGCTGCACATGCCGATACGTGTAATGTTGAAGACGTGAATGCCGAATACGAGCTGGTGTTCGAAGATAATTTCGATGGCGACAGTCTCGATCGTGGGAAGTGGGATACAGAGTTTTTATGGGGACCTGGCGTTGTTATCAACAACGAGCAACAGTATTACGTTAACAACAATCAGTTTGGATACGATCCGTTTAAAGTAGGTGGCGGCCAGCTATCTATCGAAGCTATAAAAACGCCGTTCGATCGAAGCCTGTTGTACCTCACCAGTTCTATCTACTCACCTACCTCATTGGAAATACTGTGGCGTGTTCCAGAAGGTGCGGTGTCGTATGAGGTCTATCGCGATGGTGTATTCCAGGCTGTCGCACAAGGCGGATCCTATTTCGAGCCTCAGGTTAGAGCGGGTATTGACTACACCTATGAAGTGGTAGCGCTTGATTCCAGTGGCAACGCCATCGTGACCGCCGAACTAACCATCAATACCGCTGACCGGGCTCCAGAGTATCCGGATGAGCTGTTCGCTCTGAATCTGGACTATCAGGTATATGCACCAGGCGTGGTTGAACTCACCTGGGATACACCGAATCGGGCAGCGCGATATGAAATCGAATTAAATGGTCGTAGCTTCAGAACACTCAATGGCGTTGGCTTTGCAAGCTTATACCTGCCAGATCTTGAGCCATCGCAAAACTACACATTTAACGTATCGGCCTATGATCGATGTGATGAATTTATTCTTGGTCAGGAAGTTTCTTTTACACCCGATGAACAACGCGTGCCTGCATCCAGCGGTGCAGACAGACTGGTTATAGAAGTTGATAAATATTCCAAATCAACAGCAGAAATCTCATGGACTGCCGTTGCCAATGCAGCAAGCTACGACATTTATCAGGATGGTGAATTCATTGAGAACACCGATGCGCGTTCAGTGTTTATGGATGATCTGGTGCCAGATGTAGACAGACGATTTCGAGTTGTAGTGCTCGACAGTGATGGTAATCAAATTGATGAAACCCGCCGCGTGATCAATACCGGTGACAACAGCTTTGCATTGAATCGTCAGCCTTACCTGTCTGGCATTATCACCAGCTATAACTCGTTCCGTTTCAAATACGGTCGGGTAGAAATGCGTGCACGCATGCCAGCTGGCAAAGGTCTGTGGAGTGCTTTCTGGCTGTTAAATGCTTATTACAAGCAAGACCAGCCAGCTGATCCTGAAATCGATATTATTGAAGCGATTGGCGACAGAACCACCACAGCCAATCAGGCCTATCACTATATGGTTGATTTGGACGGCGACGGATTTTTCAACGATCGTATGTCTGTGGAGAACCGCTCGTTCATCAATGATTTCTCGGCCGACTTCCATACGTACTCGGCTGACTGGTCTGAGGGCTTGCTTATCTACTACGTTGATGGGGTCGAAGTAAAACGTATTGAAGGTGATCTGGTATCCGACGAGCAGATGTACATCATTGCCAATCTGGCGGTCGGTGGGTGGTTCCCTGGGCCAGCGGATGAAACAACACCGTTTCCAGCCAGATTCGAAATTGACTATATTCGTGTTTACCAGCGCTAGCACTCTAGCGGTGGTTTACCAGCGCTAGCACTCTAGCGGTGGTTTACCAGCGTTAGCACTCTAGCGGTGGTTTACCAGCGTTAGCACTCTAGCGGTGGTTTACCAGCGCTAGATATTCAGACCCGGACTATGCACGTAGCCGGGTCTTTCATTCTGTCAGTTGTCAGGACAAACTAAAACAGGGCGAACTAAGCCAGGGCCATTTGCTTCAAACCCAAAGGGCTCAAATCATCGGTTGTTGCCCGCCCTTTAAAATCTACTTCATAATTTTCTGCAGCAAAGTCTGGCGCACTCTTTCCCTGCATAAAACTTTGCGCCTGCTTTAATGCGTAAGCTTTGTTTTTGTTGCAAGCAGGGCTTGCACCGACATAGATGACGCTCGCGTACTCGGTGCCTTTGTGTTCACTGCCAACAGCATGCACAACATCAGGATGCCACCAGACAGTGTCACCCGGTGCTACCGTCTGGATGGGTGTTAGTGCCGGTAGAATATCCGGATGCCATTGCTGATCAACACCCAATGCACGGCCCGGTTTTGCCAGACAGAGTTCATCGGGTGGAACATCATCCTGCAATGCTCGCAACAAGACATAGGCAATGGCGTTTGTGATTGGCAATAATTCCAGCGTGCCATCGCCGGGACCTTGTTCGGTTAGCGCTGTCCATCCCTGAAAGGTTCGAAACATCGAACTCACTGCCGGTGAGCTGAACTCTCTTGTCTGTGTTCTAAACGCTGCGTGCCATGGGTCGAACCGGTCAAGATCACCCGAAAAAACGCTGGCATATATTTTTTGAAAAGCCGGGTCGACCCAACGTTCGTACGAGCCTGCGTCCATATGTGGAGACAATCCGAGTGTGGTATCTCCCGGTGCTCTGCGGCGAGTACGATCAGCGTAAGCGTAGTCAAAATCCGGGTCAAACTCAGGACCTGCCGGTGCGGATGTATCCCACAACCGGTTCAAAAAACGTTTGGTTGTCGCCATCGATTCGGCCTGGCGTGCCTGGACTTGCGGTCGTGACCAGTACACACCGAATATTTGCGGTGCAGCATCTTTCAAGTCGCCAAAATAGTTATCCAGTCCGGCTTTTTGCTTGGCGTGCTCCAGATAGTTGTTGCTGCTCAGGTACTCACCGAGTTCGGCGTTCCAGTCTTCTGCAGTTGAGCGTGGGAATACACCCCTGATAATCACGCATCCACGCTGTTTAATCTGGCGGATATCGGCTGCGCTGACAGAGCTGTTTGAAACGGATTCAAAGCTGACTTCCGGCACCACGGGCTGGCTCTTGGCCTGCATATTCGTGATGTGCTCGACTGAGCCGCGAACCGCGTCGCGCACGGAAGCAAAAGATCGGCTCACGTTGGCCTGAGCTTTCAATTCCTGCTTTGTTTTAGTGATAAAACTTGTCGGGTCGAATATGGTGGCTGACACGTTGCGCTATTCCTTCTGGTTGGTTCACCCAAATGGTCACACCTACACATTACATTAAGTTGTGGCTAGCAAGCTACTGATGCAAGCTCTGGTGGGTCTGAAGTCCCGTTCCGGGTTCTGTGCGCGACGGCTTTGCGGCGGTTATGTATCGAAGCCATTAGAGCATTCGTCTCGAGAGTATTTTCCCGCTGCCAGGGCACTCGTAAGGCTACGGTATGATTGCAATAGTTGTTTAATTACTCCGAGCTAATTGTGGTTTTGTGCACGACGCCACTAATCGCATCATTGTCCCGAGTATGACCTAAAGTGGTCATTCATAACGTTTCAAAAGTGGCTTAATAGCCTTGATTTTTTCTACAGCCGCCACAAAAACGCCGAGGTTTTGTGAGTGCATAACAGTTATTTACAGTTCGGAACGTTTCTGGACAAGTTGCAATATCCTCTTTTTCCAATCGAGTAACCCGTCACCATTTAGTTTTTTGTTGATCATTCGATAACAGTTTGGGTACCACGATTCTGGCTCAACAGTCATTTTGACCGTTTTATTTTGAGTCGGCTACGAGTGGTTAATCCGATGTTTTAGTCGACTCATTTTAAATAATTAGTACTGAGGGTAATACTCAATGAAAATGAATAAACTTGGCGCTTTTGCGTCACTTGCAGTACTGCTGTCGGTAACGGCATGCAGCAGCTCTGGTAGCAAAGTAGTTGGTGATGACAACAGCGATATGCTGCGTCAGTTAGAAGCACGTCAAGCCGCTCTTTCTTCTCAGGAAGCCGAGTTAAAAGCTCGTGAAGCAGCTCTTGCTAACCGCGCTTCAGCACAACCTGTTTCAGCCGGCGGTTCAGAACTGTTACCACCTAATGCAAAGCCAGGTGAATGTTTCACACGTGTTTGGATGCCACCTAAGTACAAGAACGTTTCTACTCGTAAGCTGGTCAGCGAAGCTGGTGAGCGAATCGAAGTTATCCCTGCCAAATACGGCAAGGTTAAGAAGCGCGTTCTGGTTCAGGAAGCTTCAACCAGACTGGTAACTGTTCCTGCTACTTACCGCACTGTGACCGAAAAAGTAATGGTTCAGCCAGCACGTACAATTACTGAAACGGTTCCTCCATTATACGAAACAGTTAGCGAGCGAATCATCGATAAAGCTGCTCACACTACCTGGAAGAAAGGCACAGGCCCTATCCAGCGTATTGACGAGTCAACTGGCGAAATCATGTGTTTGGTAGAAGTACCTGCGACTTACAAGACTATCTCTAAGCAAGTCTTGAAGCGTCCAGCTTCTACTCGTACTCGTGAGCTTCCAGCTGAGTACCGCACAGTAACCAAGAAGGTTGTTGCTACTGAAGCGACTACCAAAACTATCGAAATCCCAGCTAAGTACAGCACTGTGACTGTTACTGAAGAAATCACACCTGCTCAGGAGCGTCGTATCGCTATTCCTGAGAAGTACACAACTGTGACTTCTCGTGAGCTGGTTAACGACGGTCACATGGACTGGCGTGAAATCATGTGTGAAACCAACACAACTCCTGGACGTATCATGGAAATCCAGAAGGCGCTTAAGAGTGCTGGTTTTAACCCTGGCCCAATCGACGGTGGCATGGGACCTTCTACGATCAAAGCTGTGAATGCATTTCAGCGTTCTAAAGGCTTGCCAGTCGATCGTTACTTGAACGTTCAAACAGTTAAAGCACTGGGCGTTTCAATGAAGTGATACGCTTCACGCGTAGATAAGTACTCCGCAAGGAGCAAAAATCCCCGGTCGGGTAACTGACCGGGGATTTTTTTGGTCCGAAGAAAGTGGCTGATGGTTTTGTTATATCCGATGGCCTGTGAAGTAGGCAAGCGATAGATTGGCATTATTTAGGTGGGTGGGTGAGTCTCTTCCTGCATGTACTGCACCGCAACATCAATCAGTACAGCAATCAGTATGATCGCTGCACCAATCATGGATACGGTGTTTAGTTCGGTGCCGATTAGCAAGTAAGCAGAGACGGTTGCCACCAGTACTTCTGTCATTGTCAGTAAAGCAGCTGTTGGGGCAGCAACCCGTTGTGCACCCCAAACCTGACCCATCAGTACCGGAAACAATAACAAAACAGCGAATAGCAAGGTGGCAATCAGCACCTGTCCCCAGGAGGCTACATTCGCTATGGACACCAATTCGCTGTTGCCTGATAACGACAGAACCATTGCTGCAACTATGGCAATAGCGGTCGCCCCAACCGTGGTAGTACAAACCATGGCTCTGGCATCTATTCCGTCTTTACCGCGAATAACTGCAAGACTGACTCCCCAGGTAATGCCTGCCAACAGGCCACACCAGTCCCCCACATTGGATGGCATGGGAATAGTATTTCCGCCACCAAGCAACAGCCAAAGCCCGATTAATGCCAGCGCGATGACCAGAAGTCTGAGCTTGGTGACAGGTTCGCCGTAGAGTACGCGGGCTGCAAGTGTTGTCCATATGGGTAGAAGATAAAAAAGAAAAATAACCCGAATAACATCTGAAATAATGACGCCGGTGAAATACAGCACAATGGACAAACCCAATGAGCTGCCGATGCACCAGGCATATGCCGATTTAAGCGTATACAGCCTTTTCGCACTTACTAAAACGAGCACAGATGGAATAATGCCTGCGAACATGACCAAGGCCACTGCAGTCACGCCTGACACGCCGCGTTCATCAAGAAAACGTAACGGTATCCAGAATAAACCCCACAGCGCAGCGCTTAATGCAACCGACAAAGCACCTTGCTGAACAACACTGCCCGGTAGCCACCGCACACGGGAGTATGTATCGGTAGAAAAAGGGATATCATCCTTCACAAGGCGAGTTCAGATTGAATGGCATCCATTATCGGTTGATGTTCCACCGCGTTGAACTCGGGTGCTGCTTTCCAATCGTAAAACCACACCGGTGCGGTTCGAAGTTCTTCGGTTTCGTCGTTGAATCGCGGAAACACATGAGCGTGCAGCGCAGGCTCAAGATTGCCCAGCATTTCGTAATTAATGCGCACAGCACCGGTAACCGAAAGCACTGCATCACCCAGTCTGGTCATGTCGGATAAAAACGCCTGGCGCGCGGTCATGTTCATGGCATTTAAATGAGGTACAACCGGATCAGGTAATAACAAGCAATAGCCTTTTAAAAATTGCACATCACCAAGTACAGCCCAGCCTGAGGACATTTTGGCGATACACTTTTCGTAAGCGCCTTCGCGGCACAGTTGCACGCGTTTATGGATAATGGTTGTCATTGGCTACCAGTACGAAAGTGCATTGCTGTACATATTCTCAATATCGACCACATTCGATTCGCGTGGCGCGTTGGCAATAGCGCGTGCTTGCCTGACAGATGATTCAGCCAGTGCTTTTACATGAGATTCGTTAAAGCCTACTCCACTTAAGCCATTTGGCATATGGGTATCGCGCATTAGCTCGATCAGTCTTTTAGACAGGACTTCACCCGCATCATCAACGGTAGCCCCTTTATTGTCAGCACCAAGGCAAATAGCGCCTTGCATGTGTCGCTCTTGCGTGGCTTCGGCGGTGTATTGAAAGATGGCCGGTGCGTTGACCACAACGCTAATGCCATGGGGGACAAAAGGTGAGGCTATAGCGTAGCCCTCAGTGGTGATGTCGCTCATTAAATGGGTAATGCCATAGGACATTGCATGCGGTAGGTGTGTACCACAGTTCCCGAAAGCAATGCCGGCAAGTGTGGCACCCCACATGAGCTTGTCGCGCGCTTGCGAATCAGTATTGTCATTAACACCACGAACAAGATAATGATTAACGATATCCATGGCCTCTCTGGCAATCATATCGCTAAACGGATTCGCGCCTTGAATGTACTGACGGGCATTCGGGTCGGTCACGGTAGCGTGCTGGTTATAGGCGCGGGCGGTAAAGCACTCCAGCGCATGACAGCACAGGTCGAAGCCGGTTGAGGCCACCACGTTGGCTGGCAAGCTATCGCAACATTGTGGATCGACAATCGCTTCGGTTGGCAACAGGTAAGGGTTAGCCACCACGAATTTCGTGTTCAGACTGTTAACCCTGATGACTGTTATGGATGTGCATTCCGAGCCGGTACCCGAGGTGGTTGGGCAGGCAAGGTGGGGCAACACCGGGCCGGGCACCGCTTGTGCCTGACCGATTGGTGGTGCGAAGTAGTCAACGATGTTTGCACCGTGTTGATGTACCAGCAACGCACCTTTCGCAGTATCAATGACCGAGCCACCGCCGACAGATACTAGACCATCGAATGTACCGGATGATAAAAAGGCTGCCCCTCGCATGACGGTGTCATCACAGGGCTCTACCCTTATCTCTGAAAACACGGACACGCTTATACCCGCTTTTTCAAGGGACTCAAGCGCTGTGGCAACCAGCGGGCCGTCAAGCAAATACGGATCGGTGAACAACGCAACATTTTTCAGTTGGTGGCGTGTGGCGCGTGCCCCGATTTCGCTCAGAGTGCCTCTGCCGAATGTGAGTCTGGGCATGGCAACAGTAAATGAGCTTGCGCCGTTATGCGTCGGGTCGTCGTATTGACATCCCATGACAGGGTCCTCCGATCTTCAGATACGAAGGCTTAATGGTAACAGTCGGCAGGTGTGTACGATATAGCGAGATGAGCATGAAATACGTAATCAGGCTGGTGGAAATCCACCAGCCTGGTTGCGTGGTACTGCTTTGAACCAGTCAAGCTTAGTTGTTTTGGGTGGCAAGGTTGATAACACCGGTCACGCCTTCAGCCTTTCGAGCCACTTCAAGAGCGGCATTTTGATCAACGCCATCAGCGTAGTAACCAGACAGGGTAACCACACCGTCGTTTATATTAACGAACACGTTAGAGCCGGCGTTCAGGGCTGAATGAACATCACGACGCAGGTCATCATGTGAAATCATTGCAGAAGCCGGTGCTGCAAAAACAGCAGTCAGAGCGATAACAGCAGCGGTAGATTTAAGTACGTTTTTCATAGTATTAGCCTCAAATTAAATTAGATAATGTTCTTACGGAAGCGCGGTATTGCGTCTCCATGTAAAACAGTATCGGCCCTGAGCTTTTCCGCAGTGTTGCGGCAAATATACGCTTTTGTAAACCAGCGAGAAAAAGCACATTCTCTATTGAGACAGCTCACTTTTTTGAAATTGAGCGCAAGAATCGGAAAGGTTTGGAGCGTCAGGAGGCTTATACTGAGCCTCATGAGCATGACAACCATAAATGAAGCGGAAGCCCGGGAGGCTGTTCTGGCGCGAAATGCGGCCTATGATGGTCGCTTCTTGTTCGGCGTTGTTACCACCGGCATTTTCTGTCGCCCATCGTGTACGTCGCGCCAGGCAAAGCCAGAAAATCTGCGTTTTTTTGATAATGCTGGCAGCGCCGTTTCTGCCGGTTTCCGAGCATGTAAACGATGCAAGCCTGAGCGTCAGCAAAGTCAGAATAAAATGGTCGATGTAGCACGCTACATCGAAGCACACTCGGACGAAAAAATAACGCTGTCGATGCTGTCGGACCGGTTTGAATTGTCGTCAGCTCATTTACAGAAAGCGTTTAGCGCAACGTTTGGCTTGTCACCAAAAGCATTTCAGAACGGTATCAGACAACAACAATTTAAATCACTACTGCGAGATGCGGACTCAGTAACCGATGCCCTCTACGCCGCAGGCTACGGGTCAACCAGCCGAGTCTATGACAATTCAAACGATCAACTTGGTATGACGCCCGGTGCCTACAGGAAAGGGGCGGAAGGGGAAACTATTTACTATGTTTCGGGTAAAACCCAGCTAGGTTTGCTGATGCTCGCGGCAACAGAACAAGGTGTGTGTTTCGCTATGTTCGGCGACACTGAGAATGAACTGGAAGAATTGCTGAAAGCAGAATTTCCTGACGCGGCAATTAATCGTGCTTCAGATCATGCTCATATTGATATGTGGTTTCAACAAATTGAACAATACCTGCTGGCAGATCAACCGTTGCCCGATATACCGGTGGATTTACGTGGCACAGCGTTTCAACTGCGTGTCTGGCAGTTTTTACAAACCATTGCCAGTGGTGACGTGGTTAGCTACAGCGACGTTGCCATCGGTATTGACAAGCCGAGTGCCGTGCGTGCAGCTGCGTCAGCGTGCGCGAAAAACAGAGTGGCTATATTGGTGCCGTGTCACCGTGTTTTACGCGGTGACGGTGGTATTGGTGGTTATCGATGGGGTGTTGATACGAAGCGCGATTTGCTGGCGCTGGAGAAGTCCTGATCGGAAAGTTGCGCTGGTAATCTCAGATTACTAGTTCAATTTCAGACTACCAACTCAATATCAAACCAGTGGATCAACCTCATGCTAATAGTTTAATCCAGAATTGTCGCATTATTAACAACGCCGCTGACACACGGGTTTGTGATTGCTGCGCGCAGGGCCCTTTGCTTATCCTGCAGAGACGAAAAATGTCCGTTTAAAGTAACAATACCGTCTTTACACTCCACCACTATCAAAGAGCGGTAACCGATAGCCGATTGTATACGTCGATTGACCATACTTCTTATAACTGCAACCGAGTCGGAATTTGAGCTACAGACTTTGGCTTCAATCGCCTGACTGTTCTGGTCAGTAGATACTCGTTCTTTCGTTCTCATTGTTTTACCCCATATACAGCCAAGCTGTTTATATATTTTCAGTTGTGTACGGGGCTATTATCGGGCCTGAGCATTACCTGCGGTTTGGGTCAACAATACTAATTCGTATACTTCGCAACAGGTAGAAGAAACTAATCAAAATAAGCAACATCAGTGTCGGATCCATCTTAGTTGTGTGATGATTACCAACGCTGCAGCCACTGCCAGCCAGTCCGGTTCGAACTTTGCCCGATTGAGAAATGTCAGTGGCAGCACCCGGGTTTGGTTCTAATACATCGGCCACGCCATTACCGTTGCTATCAGGTAGCCCCTGGCCAAGCGATGGGCTATTTGATACATCATCGGCAAAACCATCTCCATCTGCGTCCGGGTCAAACTGGTCCGCGATTCCGTCCGAGTCTGTGTCTGCACCGCCAACAACACTAAAGTCGAATTGGTCATCAATACCGTTGCCGTTGGTATCGTTACCATTGCTTGTATCCACATCGACACTGTCTGGTATGCCATCAAGGTCTGTATCGAGCATGGAGTCCAGTATGCCGTCATTGTTTGCGTCCAATGTGCCGGCCTCTACCAGATCGAACAGCGCATCATTGTCGGTATCCAGGTCAAGACGATTTGGCACCCCATCCCCATCACTATCGCGACCAGCCGGGCCGTTATTCTGGCTTGCATCGTCGGCACCGTTATTATCATTATCGGCAAATGCGTCGATATGACCGTCATGATCGGCATCTGCACCACCGCTTTCCAATGCGTCGGTCAGACCATCATTGTCAGAATCAAGATCACGGAAGTCGGCAATCAGATCATGATCGGTATCGACCAGCACAAAGGGTACAGCTTCTAGTTCATCTGACAGACCATTGTTGTTTTCATCAACAAAGTTATCAACGGTATAGTTGTTATCAATGTCATCTCCCATTACTTCGATAATGTCGCTGATGCCATCATTGTCACTATCGAGATCCTGATAGTCAGGTTGTCCGTCTCCGTCGGTATCGCTCAGGCCTTCGGACGTGTCGGGAATGCCGTCATTGTCATCATCAAGGTCCAGTGCATCTGGGACACCATCGCCATCGAAATCGGCCTGTGCAACGATAATTTCAGCCGCTTCAATAGTGAGTTGAGCCGGCTCTCCAGTAGATGTATTGCCAGCTGCATCGGTTAGTGCAACCTGCACAGTGTAGTTACCCACTGGAAGGTCGAATGGAATATTAAGTGTCCATGTACCATCACCATTATCTGTCAGGCTGCCATCGCCAGCAGTGTAGGTTATGCCATCAACGGTAACGCTAAGCGTATCGCCCGGACTAACATCGGCGGTGCCTGTTATTGCTGGCGTTGTATTTGTTGTTGTCAGCGACTCAGCTGTGGGAGCATCTGGCGGTGTGCTATCAATAACCAGTTCGCCGTTTCCGGAGTCACTGGTGCTGTTGCCAGCTTCATCTGTAATGGTTGTCGTTACGTCATAGGTGCCATCTGGTAGTGACAACGGCAATGTTAAGGCCCATGTGCCATCGCCATTGTCGACCAGATTGCCATCGCCGGCGGTATAGGTAACGCCGTTAATCGTAACGCTGAGTATTTCATCCGGCCCAACGTTGGCCGTGCCTGATACAACAGGCGATGAATCAGTGCTTGTTTGAGGCGTGGCGGTTGGTGCAGTCGGATTCGTGGTATCGATTAGCAGTTCGCTTGCGCTTGGGTCGGTTGTGGTATTGCCCGCACTGTCAGTGACTGTGGCAACAACATCATAAGAACCTTCCGGTAGTGGGGTTGGTATCGTCAGTGTCCAGGTGCCGTCTCCATTATCAACAAGGTTGCCATCCCCAGCAGTGTACACAACACCATTGACTTCGACCGTTAGTGTTTCGCCAGGTGCAAGCGTTGCCGTACCTTCAATGACGGGTGTGGTGTTGTTGGTTGTTAAGCTGGTTACTCCCGGTGCAGCTGGTGCGGTAAAGTCTATCAACAATTCGTCAATGCCTGCATCCACCGAGCTGTTGCCAGCGGCGTCTGTTACTGTAGCCGTCACTTCGTAGCTGCCTTCGGTAAGGCTGTTGCTTTGCGGAATGGTTAACGTCCATGTGCCATCAGCATTAACGACTAAATTGCCATCGCCTGCTGTGTAGACTTCACCATTCACTTCAACGCTGAGTGTTTCTCCGGCGGCAAGGCTTACCGTGCCTTCAATGACCGGTGTACCGCTTGCGCTTACCTGACTGGTGACACCCGGCGCAACGGGTGATGTGGTATCGATAACCAGCTCACCAGCATTGGTATCGGTACTCACGTTTCCAGCTATATCTGTAACGGTTGCAACAATATCGTAAGCACCCTCTGGCAATGCAGTAAGTATGCTTAGCGTCCATGTGCCATCACCGTTATCGACTAAATTGCCATCGCCTGCGATATAGGTAGTGCCATTCACGCTAACCGTTAACGTCTCGCCTGGAGCCACGCTTGCCGTTCCTTCGACGACCGGTGTAGTGTCGTTAGTAACCTGCGAAACCACGGTGGGTGTGGCTGGCACAGTTGTGTCTATTACCAGTTCGGCTGACGTTATATCCGTAGTTGAATTACCGGCAGCATCGATAACGTTAACGGTGACCGAATAGGTGTTATCGCTAAGTGGCGTCGGGATGGATAAGTTCCAGGTTCCGTCTCCGTTGTCGATCAAATTACCATCACCTACGGTATAAACCACTCCATTAACCTCAACGGTTAGTGTTTCACCTGGAGCGAGCGTTGCGGTACCTGAAACAGTGGGTGTCGCAGTGCCGCTGGTTTGTGCTGTAACGGTTGGTATGACAGGTGTTGTGGTGTCGATAACCAGCTCACCGGCGTTGGTATCGGTGCTAACGTTTCCGGCTGCATCGGTTACGGTTGCAACCACATCGTAGGTACCTTCTGGCAACGATGTTGGAATGCTTAGTGTCCATGTGCCATCGCCATTGTCCACAAGATTTCCGTCACCTGCTGTGTAAGTTACTCCATCAACGGTAACCGTCAGGGTCTCGCCCGGGCCAGCATTTGCAGTGCCTGAAATCATTGGTGATGTATTGCTGGTGGTCAATGGCGCTGTGGTTGGTGTTGTTGGTGCAGTTGTGTCTATCAACAATTCGCCGGAGCTGGGGTCGGTGCTAATATTGCCTGCAGCATCTGTCACCGTGGCGGTAACATCGTATAAGCCTTCTGTTAACGGTGTTGGAATAAACAGTGTCCATGTGCCATCGCCGTTATCACTCAAATTTCCATCACCCGCTGTATAGACAACACCATTAACTTCAACGGTGAGTATTTCATCAAGCGCAACGGTTGCCGTGCCTGTTATGGTCGGTGTGGTGTTATTGGTTGTTTGACTGGTCACACCCGGGGCCGCTGGTGCCGTGAAGTCAACCAACAGATCATTAACGCCTGGGTCGGTCGCGCTGTTACCAGCTGCATCAGTTACGGTGGCTATGACCTGATAAGTATTCTCTAACAAGCTATTGGCAGCTGGAATAGTGAGTGCCCAGGTGCCATCGCCGTTATCAATCAGATTTCCATCACCTGCTGTATAAACCACGCCATCGACTTCAACGCTCAGTGTTTCTCCAGCGCCAATGGTTGCCGTTCCTTCAATGGTGGGTGTTGCATTAGCAGTAATCTGACTGGTGACACCAGGTGCAACAGGTGCGGTTATGTCGATAGTCAACTCACCAGCGCTGGTATCACTTATTATGTTACCGGCAGGGTCGGTAACGGTTGCTGTAATATCAAAGCTACCTTCACTTAGCGGTAACGGTAGGGAGAGTGTCCAGGTTCCGTCCCCGTTGTCGGTCAGGTTGCCATCACCTGCGGTATAAGTGGTGCCATCAACCGTTACAGTTAAGGTTTCTCCCGGTGCAACAGTTGCCGTGCCGGTTATTGTTGGCGATGTGTTGTTGGTTGTTTGTGGCTGGACTGTTGGTACAACCGGTGCGACGGTATCGATGATCAGTTCCGATAGTGTCACATCGCTTGATACATTGCCGGCGGTATCGGTAACAGCAGCGGCTACATCGTAAGGTCCGTCAGCAAGTGCTGCAGGAATAGTGAGCGCCCATGTTCCATCACCGTTGTCTACCAGGTCACCATCGCCGGCTGTATAGGTGGAGCCATCAACCGTAACGGTCAGTGTTTCGCCAGCTGCAATGGTTGCTGTACCTTCAATCACGGGTGTGTTGTTGTTGGTTATCTGCGATAAAACGGTGGGTGTAACCGGGTCGGTCGTATCGATAACAAGTTCTGCTGACGTCACATCGGTACTTGAATTACCGGCAGCATCTATAACGGTCACGGTGACCGGGTAGGTATTGTCAGTGAGTGGTGTGGGAATGTTTAAATCCCAGGTGCCATCCCCGTTGTCGACAAGGTTTCCATCACCTGCTGTGTAAGTCACGCCATTAACAGTGACCGTGAGTGTTTCGCCAGGAGCGACGGTCGCCGTCCCCGAAATAGTCGGTGTGGTTGAGCTGGTGTTTTGTGCGGTAACGCCAGGAACCACCGGTGAAGTGGTATCAATTGTTAGTTCACCAGCTGATGTGTCACTTGAACTGTTGCCAGCGGTGTCAGTGACTGTTGCAACAACATCGTAAATGCCTTCGGCCAGTGGTGCAGGAATCGTTAGCGACCAGGTGCCGTCTCCATTATCAACAAGATTGCCGTCGCCAGCGGTATAGGTGATGCCATCAACCGTAACCGTCAGTGTTTCACCCGCAGCAACGCTAGCGGTGCCTTCAATAAGCGGTGTCGTGACATTCGTGATTTGAGACAGCACGGTTGGAACAACCGGCGCCGTTGTGTCGATAACCAGTTCATTGGTAGTAGTATCGGCTGAAGTATTGCCCGCAGCATCTACAACACTCACGGTAATCGGATAGGTGTTGTCACTTAAAGCGACGGGTACTGTCAAATTCCATGTACCATCGCCATTGTCGATCAGGTTTCCGTCACCTGCTGTATAAGTTACACCGGCAAGCGTTACGCTGAGCGTCTCACCCGACGCAACAGTTGCGGTGCCGGTTATAAGCGGTGTGTTGTCATTGGTATTTTGCGAAACAACCGATGGCACAACAGGCGCGGTTGTATCAATGGTTAATTCGCCAACTGTTGTCTCTGTGCTTGCATTGCCAGCGGCATCGGTAACGCTTGCCACCACATCATAAACACCTTCGGGCGTTACTGCTAAAATGTTCAGAACCCATGTGCCGTCACCATTATTGATTAAGTTTCCATCGCCGGCGGTGTAGATGTTCCCGTTCACCGTAACGGTTAAGGTTTCACCAGCTGCTATGGTTGCCGTTCCTGAAATAGTGGGTGTGGTGTTACTGGTATACAGTGGTGTAACCGTTGGTGTTACTGGTGCACTGGTGTCTATGACCAGTTCTGTTGTGGTTGTGTCATCAACCGAATTGCCCGCTGTGTCAGTAACTGTCACGGTAACTGGGTACAGGTTGTCGCTTAGGGCTGTTGGTACAGCTAAATCCCAGGTACCGTCGCCGTTGTCAACCAAGCTGCCGTCACCGTCTGTGTAGGTAACACCATCAACCGTTACCGATAGTGTTTCGCCAATACCAACGGTTGCGGTACCGGAAATGGTTGGTGTGTTGTTGTTAGTTGTTTGCGCAACAACCGTTGGTATAACTGGCGGTGTTGTATCAACGGTTAATTCTGTTGCACTGGCATCACTACTGGTATTGCCTGCAAGGTCGGTAATGGTTGCAATGACTTCATACGAACCATCTGCAATAAGATTGGCAGCAGGTATCGTCAGGTCCCAGGTACCGTCACCGTTGTCAACAAGGTTGCCGTCACCGGCGGTGTAGGTCACGCCATCAACACTTACGCTCAGTGTTTCACCGGCAACCGATGACGTGGTGCCGGATAGTACTGGCGTACTGTCATTGGTAACCAGGTTGTTAACCGTCGGTGAAACAGGGTCGGTAATGTCGATTTGCAGTTCACCATTACCGGTATCGGTGCTGGTGTTACCGGCCGCATCAGTAACAGTGGCCGTCACATCATAGATTCCTTCAGCCAGTGCTACGGGTATGGTTAAGTCCCAGGTGCCATCACCATTATCAACAAGGTTGCCATCACCAGCGGTATAGGTCACGGCATCAACGGTGACCGTGAGTGTTTCGCCCGGTCCGGCGTTGGCTGTACCTGAAATTACCGGCGATGTATTGCTGGTGATAAGCGGTGTGGCTGTTGGTGTAGTCGGTGCTGTTATGTCAATCAGCAACTCGCTGGAGCTGGGATCGGTACTGGTGTTGCCGGCAATGTCAGTGATTGTAGCGGTAACATCGTACACCGCTTCGGCAAGTGCAACGGGAATAGACAGAGTCCAGGTGCCGTCGCCGTTATCTACCAGGTTGCCGTCCCCGGCCGTATAGATGATGCCGTTGACTTCAACGGTAAGGGTCTCACCTGCTGCAATTATCGCAGTACCGTTAAGAGTTGGTGTTGTGTTGTTGGTTGTCAGGCTTGTTACGCCAGGGGAAACTGGCGCTGTAAAGTCGACCAGTAAATCATCGACACCGGGATCACTTGCGCTATTACCGGCTTCATCGGTTACTGTAGCAACAACCTGATACAGATTTTCAAGCAAGGCATCGGTACCGGGAATAGTCAACGCCCAGGTACCGTCACCGTTGTCTACTAAGTTTCCGTCGCCCGCTGTATAAACAACACCGTTAATTTCTACCGTTAAAGTTTCACCGGCACCGATAGTTGCCGTACCTTCTATAACGGGAGTGTCGTTTGCCGTTGCAAGGCTGGTTACTCCGGGTGCAATCGGTGCGGTCAGGTCAATGACAAGTTCGCCGGCTGTACTGTCTGTGCTGGCATTGCCTGCTGCATCGGTCACTGTGGTTGTTACATCATAAGGGCCTTCTGCTAATGGCAGTGGGATAGCCAGAGCCCAGGTGCCATCGCCATTATCAACCAGAAACCCGTCACCAGCAGTATAGGTGGTACCGTCCACACTTACCGTTAACGTATCACCAGGAGTGACAGTGGCTGTGCCGCTGATCGTTGGTGTATTGTTGTTCGTAATCTGAGATACAACCGTTGGTAGTACCGGAGGTGTAGTATCGATAATGAGTTCAGTACTGCTTGTATCTGTGCTGATGTTTCCAGCAGTATCGGTAACCGTTGCGATAACCTCATAGCTGCCTTCAGGCATGGCTGTGGCGATGGACAGTGACCAGGTACCGTCACCGTTATCAACAAGAAATCCATCTCCGGCCGTGTAGGTGATACCACCGACATTCAGGTTCAAAGTTTCACCGGCGCCAACGGTTGCTGTCCCTTCGATGACGGGTGTTGTGTCGTTTGTTAGCTGTGCAGTAACGGTCGGTACAACGGGCGTGATTGTATCAATTATAAGTTCTGATGCACTTGTATCACTGGTAGAATTTCCAGCCGTGTCGGTTACGGTGGCGATGACTTCATAAACGGCATCAGCCATTGGCGCAGGGATAATTAATTCCCAGGTGCCATCGCCATTGTCGACTAAATCACCATTGCCTGCTATGTAGGTCGCTCCATCGACAGTAACAGACAAAGTTTCGCCAGCAGCAACTGTTGCTGTGCCAGAGATAGTCGGTGTGTTGTTGTTCGTGCTCTGCGATACGACGGTTGGCGTAACCGGTGGGGTTGTATCGATGGTTAATTCTGCTGTTGTAACATCATCGCTGCTATTACCGGCTACATCGGCCACAGTGACAGTGACTGGATAGGTGCTGTCTGTCAGTGGAGTCGGCACTGTTAAGTCCCAGGTGCCATCACCGTTGTCTACCAAATTTCCATCACCTGCGGTATAGGTCACACCATCGACGGTAACGTTCAGTGTTTCACCAACCCCAACGTTTGCTGTACCTGAAATCACCGGCGTTGTGTTGCTGGTGATTTGTGACACCACGGTTGGAATGGTTGGCGAGGCTGTGTCGATGACGAGTTCTGACACGGTAGCATCGTTTGTCGTGTTGCCAGCCAGATCGGTGACCGTTGCAATAACATCGTAAGTGCCATCGAGCATGGCGTTTGCGGTGGGTATGCTTAAGTTCCATGTGCCATCGGCATTAACAACTAAATTGCCATCGCCTTCGATGTAGGTAACGCCATCAACCGTCACGCTCAGTGTTTCACCTGGTGCAGTCGAGGTTGTACCAGACAATACAGGTAAGTTGTTATTGGTCACTAACGAGTTGACAGTCGGGGCCGTCGGCGTAAGCGTATCGATAAGCAGCTCGTTGCTGTTGGTGTCTGTGCTTACATTGCCAGCTGCATCAGTTACGCTTGCAATCACTTCGTAGGAGCCATCTGCTAATGGAGTTGGAATCGCTAAAGCCCAGGTACCATCGCCGTTATCTGTTAAGTTACCGTCGCCTGCTGTGTAGGTAACACCATCAACAGTTACCGTTAGCGTTTCGCCCGGGCCGGCGTTGGCAGTACCGACTAGCGTTGGCGTTGTGTTGCTGGTCACCAGTGGCGTAGTGGTTGGGGTAACCGGTGCCGTGGTATCAATCAGTAACTCACTTGCGCTTGGGTCGGTATTCAGATTACCTACAGAATCTGTCACTGTGGCAGTGACATCGTATGAACCCTCCGGGGTGTTTGTGGGTATCGTAAGTGACCAGGTGCCATCACCGTTATCCACCAGATTGCCATCACCGGTAGTGTAAGTTATGCCATTCACCTCAACCGTCAGAGTTTCATCTGGTGCAACGACCGCTGAGCCTTCAATAGTCGGAGTTGTGTCATTCGTTGTCAGGCTGTCGACCCCTGGTGCTAATGGGGCAGTCAGATCAACTCGTAAATCGTCAATGCCAGGGTCCAATGCACTATTGCCAGCTGCATCGGTAACCCTTGCAATAACCTGATACAGGCCCTCAGCTAAAAGGTTAGTTGCAGGGATAGTCAGCGCCCATGTACCGTCGCCGTTGATAACCAAATCGCCATCACCGGCAGTGTAGATAATGCCATTGACTTCTACGGTTAAAGTTTCACCCGATGAAACAGTTGCCGTACCGTTGATGACGGGTGTGGTATCGGTGGTGCCTAAGCTGGTCACCCCGGGTGCAATCGGTGCGGTTAAATCTATAATGAGTTCGCCACTGGTGGTGTCGTCAGTTGCGTTACCAGCAGCATCTGTCACTGTGGTGGTGACATCATACGTACCTTCGTCAAGCGTAACAGGAATGGACAACGCCCATGTGCCATCACCGTTGTCTACCAGATATCCATCGCCTGCTGTATAAGTCGTTCCATTGACCGAAACAGATAAGGTATCGCCAGCGCTAACCGTTGCCGTACCGGTGATAACCGGGCTGGTAGCGTTGGTGCTTAGCGATGCAACAGTCGGTGTAACCGGTGCAATGGTATCTATTGTTAACTCAAGCGCTGTAGCGTCGTCAGAGGTATTGCCCGCAGCGTCGGATACGGTTGCAGTGACACTGTAGTTACCATCAGCAAGTGGCGCGGGGATAAATAAATCCCAGGTACCGTCACCGTTTAGAACCAGATTGCCATCGCCTGCCGTGTAAGTACTGCCGGCAACACTAACGCTAAGCGCCTCATCTGAACCAACTACCGCGGTACCAGAAATTGTTGGTGTTGTGTTGCTGGTTGTTTGCGATACGACCGTGGGAATAGCGGGTACCGTAGTATCAATGATAAGTTCACTAGCCGTGGTGTCGATGGCTAAGTTACCGGCTGCATCTGTAACGGTGGCGGTGACACTATAAGTCGCCTCTGTTAGTGGAGTTGGTACGGTTAAATCCCACGTACCATCACCGTTATCAATCAAATTACCGTCGCCTGCTGTGTAAGTTACGCCGTCAACTGTTACGCTAAGTGTTTCTCCTAAACCAACGGTTGCTGTGCCTGAAATAATTGGCGTGGTGTTGTTAGTTGTTTGCGACGTAACGGTTGGAATGGTGGGTGCTGTAGTGTCTATAACCAGTTCATCGCTGCTGGTATCAGGATAAGCATTGCCGAAAACATCGGTGACAGTGGCAACGACTTCATATGTCCCGTCAACCATTATGGCTGGAATGTCGAGTACCCATGAACCGTCGCTGTTATAGGTCAGGTTTCCATCTCCAGCGGTATAGGTCACTCCATCGACAAGCACAGTCAACGTATCACCCGTGCCAACAACCGCGTTTCCGGTCAGGCTTGGCGTGGTATCGGTTGTGGTCAGAGCGACAACGGTTGGAGTTGAAAGCGGTGTTGCCTGTACGATGAGTTCAGATGCACTGGCATCGACTGTCGTGTTACCCGCTGTATCGGTTACGGCCGCAGTGACGTCATAAGTGCCTTCTGCTAACGGTGTGGTTATAGCCAGTGTCCAGGTGCCATCAGCATTGTCAGTCAGGTTTCCATCACCTGCAGTGTACGTTACGCCGTCCACTGTAACGGTGAGTGTTTCTCCAATGCCAACAGTCGCTGTACCGGTTATAGCCGGGGTTGCATCACTTGTGGTTTGAGACGTAACGGTAGGAGCAACCGGTGCTGATGTATCGATGATCAGTTCGTCGAGCGTAATGTCGTCACCACTGCCGCCATTAACGTGCGAAAGGTTCGCGGTTATGGCGTAAGTTCCGTCTGCAATTGTGTCGCTACCTGGAATAGCCAGGTCCCAGGTGCCATCACCATTGTCTGTCAGGTTCCCGTCTCCAGCTGTGTAGGTAATTCCATTGACCAATACGGATAAGGTTTCTCCAGTGCCCACATTGGCGGTACCACTGATAATCGGTGTACCGGTGTTCGTCACTTGTGAAGTGACTGTGGGTATGTCGTGAAGAACAAGTTCGAATGTGTCCTGATAGGTAACGATATCGAGTTCGTCTACACCCGCACCATTATTGCTATCTTCGATAACGCCGTCTCCGTCAAGATCATCTGTATCTATGTTGGTACCACTGACTGTCACTGTTGCTGTTACGTTGTTGGTACCACTGGCTTGAAGGCTTGCAAGCGCGGCAGTATCAACTTCCCAGTTGCCACCACCAAAATTAGTGACTGTGCCAGCGCTGGCAGACAAAGTGACCGTGCTGGGAACACCTGAAAGGCTTAAGGTTTGCAGCTGTGTTTCCGAGCCATCAATGTCGAGAGAGTCGCCGACACTTATTCCCAGAGTGACGGGGTTGTTAACGTAGCCAACAACATCTGGCACGGTTAATACCGGTGGATCAACAACGGGTTCGACATGGACTATGACTGTGTCAAGTTCCCCGGTTGATGATAAAACAAGATCTAAACGGAGTTCACCGGTACCATGCTCATCAGTCGAAATAGTCAGTAAAGGAATGTCCTCGAAGTCGACTTCCCATCCGCCGCCGCCAACTGGAGAGCCATGTGACAAGATTCCTTCGATCGGTACACCTTCGACTCGGAACGGTTCGCTGCCTAACCACGATACCTGAGCTGTACCGAGATAGTCTGCGTAGGCGTTGTTTCCACCAGCAGTAGAGGTAGCACTGAACTCCAGTGTTCGAGTTCCATCGCCATTGTCAACCAGAGTAAATCGTGCTGTTTCGGGGTAACCATCTGTAAATGTCCCGCTCGTCTTATTACTTTGATAAAGGTCCACACCACCAGCAGTCGCGCCGAACATGGTCGTATTGATGGGAACATCCTGCCAGGCCACCAGATCGGGGGTTGTTGTTCTGGAAAAGGTTATTGAACCAGAGCTTGTTTCGGTGTTCAGATCGATAACAGCGAAGCCATAGCCGACATTTTCATTATGCGAACTTCCTCCAATGGTTTGCCACGACATTTGAATTATCCCGATTGATGAACTCGCGGGGATGTCGAATGTTTGCAGGTTTACTGCTTTTCCATCAGGGTCAACACCATCAATCGGGTTGGAATCGAACAGCGTCGTATCACTTTCAACTCCGACAAAACTGGCAATCGAGCTAAGACCGGTGCGTTTGTAATACTCATTGGTGAACATGGTTGTAAACGCAGCAGCGTGATCTGCATCGCGATCAACAATCAGGTCGCCGCTGGCATCTATGTAAACGGTTGGATCATCTTCAACACCTACTCCCACTGTGGCTGTAGTATCACCAACAATGGTTGCCGTGCTGGCTGTTATCGCAACAGGCGTTGCAGCAGGTGTATCGCGCAAGTCAATCAATGGGTAGTCAACAAAAGCCCACGTGGTTACCAGCGTATCCAGTTCACCCCGTTCAGAGGCAACGACACCGGATACGGTATTCGATTCTAAATCGACAACCAGCCGGCTAAAGCCTTTATGTTCGTGTGCGAAATTACTTCCGTTAGCGGCGCTATTGCCGGTGAGTACCAGATACCCGTGCTTTGATCCATCGGCAGGTTCAAGGTCTGCCGGTATCGAAAAAGTGGATTGGGAATCGTTGGGTGGCTGCACATCGCCGGATGCGCTGATGAAATCTGTGCTGTCACCATCGGCGGTCATGTATTCAACATGATAGGCAATTTGCAACGGTATTGTTTCTGTTATACGAATTTCGCCTGAAACTATTTCGACAAGCGCGTCAGCATCGCCGGTCCAGTAACCTGAAACGTAACTGGTGTCCGACAGTACGGATTGTCCTAATGGTACGTTTATCCAGGTGTACTGATCTATCGTGTTGTTACCCTGGTTGGGGTTGACACTATAGGTGAGTCGACCACTATAGGTTCCTTCACGAAGATCCACATTGACTGTGAACAATGTGTAGTCGTCGTTTTGATCATCGGCCACGCTAGTGTCAACATTGCGCGTCGCATAGCCAATAATATTAATACCGGTCGTACCCGTCGGTATCGTTGAAGCCACTGGTGTTCCGGCACCGGTCTCGTCTCTGTACAACGCGTCCACGCCAATTAAATCTTGCAGAGTACCGCCAAAGTTCAAGCTGGGGTCAACAGACAGATTAAGTGGAGTAGGAACATCCTCCTGACCAATAATAAAATCATTCGCCGGTGTTAAAAAATCACTGGTCAGAACAACGTTGAGTGTGACCGTTGCTGTGTCAATGCCGCCCGCACCATCATCAATGGAGTAGGTCAGGCTATCCAGACTGGCAAAACCGATATTCGGTGTGTAGTCCAGCAGCCCGTCTGCGGTTAGTGTGGCGGTGCCATTGGCCGGGGCAACAGTTATCGAATACGTATCGGTTGCCACGCTGGTATCGTTTGCAGACAAATCGTTTGCAAACACGGTGGTGTTTGATGGCACGGCAACTTCATCATCAACAGCAATGGGTGCAGCGAAGGCAGGTACGGCAAACATAAGCGCAGCGAAAGCTAAATGCAGCTGAATAAGTCCGCGATGCATGACGCCGGTTTCAACAGACTTGTTGGATATGCGTTTTTGAGCTGACATTTAATTATGCACCCTTGCGACTACCATCTGGTTTTTACTTCTCTTAGCTCGACAAGCTGAAATTCAACCAGTGCTCATCCGTTTTTTAGCGACAAAAAATATCGGACAGGGTGCGTTAAAAACCGCGGGCAGCACGGGTGGAATACAGCTGTAGCAATGGGTTTTAGCGGCTGAAACTGCCCTTAATGCAGTGGTTTTTAAGTAATTAGCCGGAATTGGTGTGCCAGGTGGGTATTTAATGTTTCTGCATGCCGGGAAAAGGCGACAAATCAGCTGTTAGTGTGAATTTGTGGTCAATTTTGCAGGTTATATGCTGAATTAGCGTCCGCATGCGGAAAGTAGGTGGGAAACAGATATTTAGACTATGTAAGGGTTATTAACCCCTGGCATGGGCAAAAAAAAAGCGACGCACAACCATGGTGCGTCGCTTTGATTTGCACGCCGTTGCGATCAGCAAGCAGCAGCTGAACAGACAGCGATAATGCGTCAGCTTTCTTTTTTGTCCAGTATTGCCAGGCCTTTCAACAAGTTCAGCGCTTCGTATAGCTGGAAGTCGTCAAACACAAGATTGTCAGCATTCTGTGCTTCCTCTTCCGCGGTTTTCTCTTCCGCAGTTTGCTCATCGGCACCTGTTAAATGGCCTGAAAGGCTGGATTCAGTTAATGGTTTGTAGTCAGATTCTTCTTCTGGTTTTTTCCATGTTCCCGGCTTGTTAATGATGTCTGGCTCAATGCCCAGAGCTTGAATAGACCGGCCTTCCGGAGTGAAGTAACGTGAGGTGGTGAGTTTCACAGCGCCACCGGTTTGCAGGTCTTGAATGGTTTGCACCGACCCTTTACCGAAAGTTTTCGTGCCCATGATGATGGCACGCTTGTGATCTTGCATGGCACCAGCAACAATTTCTGAAGCAGATGCCGAACCGCCATTAACCAAAACAACAAGTGGGCTGCCATCGAGGATGTCGCCCTGTGTCGCGTCATAGCGCAGTTTGTTATCTTCTTCGCGGCCGTCAGTGTAGACGATCATGCCGTCGTTTAAAAATGCATCTGACACACCAACCGCTCCAGACAAAACACCGCCGGGGTTGTTGCGCAAATCAAGCACAAGACCAGCCAGTTTGCCGTCAGATTCTTTTTTCATGCTGCGAATGGCTTTGAGCATGTCGGCAGTGGTTTTGGTTTGAAAGTTTGAAATTCGCACATAGCCATAATTATCATCGAGCATGCGGTTTCTGACGCTGGTGACTTTAATAATGTCGCGCTTAATATCGATGTTCAGCGGCTTGTCTTCACCTTCACGAATGACGGTTAGACGGATGATGCTGCCGGGCTTGCCGCGCATGAGCTTTACCGCATCGTTCAATGACAGACCTTTTACCGGGGTATCGTCGAGTCGAATAATCAAATCGCCGGATTGCATGCCCGCGCGTTGGGCTGGCGTGTCATCGATCGGGGACACCACTTTTACAAAGCCGTCTTCCATACCCACTTCAATACCAAGACCGCCGAATTCGCCAGTGGTGCCAATGCGCAGTTCGTTAAATTCTTCAGGGTTCAAGTATGCCGAGTGAGGATCGAGTCCGTTCAACATGCCCCGAATGGCGTATTCCAGCAACTCTTCATCGGAGACTTCTTCGACGTAATCGTTTTTGATGCGTGAAAATACATCTGTGAATGTTCGCATCTGCTCGAGTGGCAGCGCATTATCGCCGCTACTGCGAGTGGCCCAGACGCCTTGACCCAGCGTGAGCGATGCACCAAGCAGTGTGCCCAGTAGCACCATTGTGAGAGGTCTTGATTTCACAGTCATTGTTTGTTTGCTCCAAATACCAACGGTGTTGCAGGCTCTGCCCAAAGGTGTTGCCTGTTCATTACCTTTGCGTGAGGTGTTGTCGGTAGAGTCCGGCAATCGACACGGCAGGTGTGGTAGATCTGTGATTTTATTGGCAGTCTACCGGTTTTTCGGCCCGATTCTGTTACTTCTTGGCACTCTTGACACCATTTCTGGCGCTGACCCACTCTTTTGGGTCGATCGGCTTCGCGTTATGGCGGATTTCGAAATAAACGCCACTGCTTTTCTGACCGCCAGAGTCTCCAACAGTTGCAATTGTTGCACCTGATTCAACCCAGTCTTCCTTGCGCACCGCTACGTTACGATTGCCTCCGTACAGCGTCATATAGTTGTCACCGTGGTCAACAATGACCAACATACCAAATCCTTGCAACCAATCGCTGTAAACCACCGAGCCATCAGCAATACTACGTACGGCAGTTCCCGCAGGTGCGGTGATGAAATAGCCATTCCAGCGTAATTTCCCGACGGATTTTACGTCGCCGAATCGTGCCTGAATGGTGCCTTTCACCGGTAATGGGTAGTTGCCCTGACCGGAAAGGAAATAGCCTGATTTCGCAACCTGTGCAGCCCGCAATTCTTCCATTAAGACTTGCAGTCGCTCCTGATCAAGCTTCAGCTCAGCCACTGTCTGCGTTTTGCTGGTAATTTTCGATTGCACTTTCGCAATCGTCTTTTTCTGATTCGTGCTTTCGTCTTTATACGTATTGAACTGGTTTGCAGCTTTCTTTTTTATATGATTGAGCCAGTTTCGATTCTTCAGGGCCTCGGCATGTGCCGCTGAAATCTGGCTTAAGTTTTCCTGTTGTCGCGCAATGGCGTTTTGCTGTGCCCGCATGAAGTAGGCGGTGTATACGCCAATGCGATCTGCTTCTGCCGGGTTGTCGTTTTGCAATGCCACCTTCAGGCCGGTGCTTGCTCCCAGGCGCTGTGCCCGGCGGATAGATTCTGCCAGTACCTGTTTTCTTAACTCAACCTGACTTTGCTCGCTTTGAATTTGCTCATCAAGCTTATTCAGTTGTGCGTTGTAGCGCTCAATGTCCTGATTCAAACCTTTGATACGTGATTGGCGTTCTCCAACTTTCATTTCGGTATCTTTAAGCGCCTGTGCCAACTTCTGCTTCAGGGCCCGGCTGGCTTTGATTTCCTCATCCAGTTTTTTCAACCGTTGTTCGGTTGACTGGATATCCTGTTCAACGCCTTCAATAGTTTGTTCTGCATTTGCAGTCGATGCCAACAGCACAGTGGTTGAAAAACAAAGCACCAGTGCCAGGGCTGTGGTAACGGGTGAGAAAGTCGGTGGAAGACGCGAAAGCATAGAGGTGAGTGTAGCTGTCTGAAACCCTATTGGTGAACCCGACTCGCTGATGGGGAAATAAATGGCGGCTTGTCCGATTTGGAGCGCATCCAGTTCAGCGCTGAGAATACCGGGGGTTGGCTAATCAGCTTGATTACCAGCTGATGCTTGCCGGGAAAATCGCAGATGGCCAGTCCCAGCACGAGCAATATAAGGCCAGGACCCGGCGTTAGCATCATGAGCAGGCCGAGCAGAATAATCGCAATGCCGCTGAGCGTTCGCAATATCGAAATGGTTACGCTGGCTAACGAGCGAGGTTTGCTCGATGGCTCGATTGAAAAATAATCACGAGGTAGCTTCGCCAGATACCATGGTGTGGCTAGTAAAGAGGCAACCGTGATCAATATTGAAAAAATGACGATCGCAACCACTACTTCCGAATATTGCGTGAGCCAGGTTGTCAGTGCATCGAGCATAACGCTATTGTGCGCTTAAATGCTTATTCTAGCCAGTTGATCTCGTTAGCGGTGTATTGATTTACCTGTGTGCTGCGTAAGCTTTCCGCCATGTATGACGAACCGTAAGACGTCGGTATCCGACCTGCCATAATTTCAGCGTAGCGTTGAGGAAACAGTGGCTCGCGTTGCGGGTTGACGAATCCGGCAGGGTACAAAGGACTGCCGTATTCACTGTACTTATCGATAGCCCCGACCGTGTGCAGCATCTCGTGCGCAATCACTACATTATTTTGGTCAGTCTGGCCATGCAGCGAGTACGCATGGACCAACCCCAGAAGACCTTTTTGCAAACCAAGCGAATGCTGCAACGGCTTATCGCCTTCACCAGAGTGATACATGACAAACATACGAATGCGGGTCAAACCGCCCCCATCATCGGGCGTATTTCGATAGGCCCACCATCGAAATCGTAAACCCCAGAACAAAACTGCTATCTCATTAGCGTTCTCGGGCCACGGTGGTGGATGATCATGAATTTGCTCACCCAGGCTGACTTCGAATGGTTGCTGCAGGTCCAGGTCATATCGTCGAGCTTCGCGTTCCGCCCATCGATCAATGATCGAGAATGTGTCATCACTGAGTGAATTGATGTAGTCCGCAGTCGATAGATGCCCATCCGCATTGATCGGAAAAACAGTGACTTGCAAGGTCTGGTTCCAGTTCCGCGTATAGATAAGTTGCGTCAGGCTGACAAACCCCAAACACAGCAGTGCACACAGCAACACGGTGACGCGTATGGAGGCAAATTTTGGTAATCGCATGGCCGTGCAAAAGTTGTGGCTCTGCAGCGAGTGTCGGTGGCGGTAAGGGTCGTCTTGAGGCGACGCTCCGATTCTGGCCTGGTCTGAGAAGTCGGCAGGAAAACCTTGCCAATACACACACAAAAGCGCCACAAATGATTGTGGGTTGGCATCGATTGATCAGACAGCTGGTGCGATAGGTACAGGCGGTTTGTACCCGGTTATTTGCACGGTGTGGGACGGATGTTCATAACGTGGCACGCAACGGCTGAGGTTTTGTCCGAGGGATCAAATTGAGGCACTGTTTAGAGGCACTGTTTAATAGTCGAATTGAGCAATCGTTTTGTTTGTCTTAATCTGCTATGAATATGCCATAACAAGAAAATCGAGAACCTGTCTGAATGGACGTGTCCAAACCCGTCACTATTGCGCGCAAAGATTACCAGCCACCGAACTGGACGATAGATCAGACGAATCTGATTTTCGAACTCTTACCGGATAACACAGTTGTAAGCAGTTCGCTTATGTTACGGCAGTTATCACCAGGACCGTTGGTGCTTGATGGTGATGAGCTGCAGTTGCAATCTGTCAGTGTTAATGGAAAGCAGCTTCCTGAACATGCCTATACCGTTAGTGAGCATCAGCTGCAAATCGATGAACTGCCAGACAATTGCGAATTGGCTATCGTCACTTGTATTAATCCGATAGGCAATACAGCGCTGGAAGGGTTGTATTGCAGCAGCGGTAATTTCTGCACGCAGTGTGAAGCCGAAGGGTTTCGTCGTATCACGTATTATCTGGATCGGCCCGATGTGTTGTCCACTTTTCATGTCAGGATAATTGCCGACAAACATGCTTATCCTGTGCTGCTGTCGAACGGCAATCTTGAATCAACAACAGAACTTGCCGATGGACGCCATCAGGTGGACTGGCACGATCCGTTTCCAAAGCCGTGTTACTTGTTTGCTCTGGTGGCTGGCAATCTTGCGCGTGTGGAAGATCGCTTTACAACGAAAACCGGTCGGCAGGTTTTACTGCACATATACGTTGAAGAGCACAATCTGAATCAATGCCAGTTTGCCATGGATGCGTTGAAACGTTCCATGCTTTGGGACGAACAGGTTTATGGGCTTGAGTATGACTTAGACCTTTTTATGATTGTTGCCGTTGACGATTTCAATGCCGGTGCAATGGAAAACAAAGGTCTTAATATTTTCAACTCTAAATATGTGCTGGCAGATAAAAATCTTGCCACCGACAGTGATTTTCTCGGTGTAGAGGCCGTTATTGCCCATGAGTATTTTCATAACTGGACAGGTAACCGCGTTACCTGCAGGGACTGGTTTCAACTGAGTTTAAAGGAAGGTCTGACGGTATTTCGAGATCAGGAATTCAGTTCCGATATGCAATCGCGTGATGTGAAGCGTATTGAAGATGTTCGCATGTTACGCGCGCAACAGTTTGCCGAAGATGCCAGCCCCATGTCGCATCCGATAAGGCCTGATGAATACATCGAGATAAACAATTTTTATACTTTAACCGTGTATGAAAAAGGTGCCGAAGTTATACGTATGATTCACACGCTGCTCGGTGCTGAAAAATACTATGCCGGTATCGATCTCTACTTTAAACGTCACGATGGGTCGGCAGTCACTTGCGATGACTTTGTACAAGCAATGCAGGATGCCAGTGGAATCAATCTTGAACAGTTCCGGCAATGGTATTCACAGTCGGGAACACCGACTGTCAAGGTGTCCGATAGCTATGATGCATCGAAGAATCAATACACGTTAAAAGTTCAGCAAAGCAATACACAAAGGTCAGGGGAGAAGCGATCTCCGCTGCATATACCGTTACGCATAGGGTTATTAGATACTGATGGCCAGCAATTGCCAGTAAGACAGGGGCGTGTAGCCTCCGATGGAAGTAGTGTGCTGGATGTCATCGAGCCAGAACAGACATTCGTTTTCGACAATATTCAATCAAAACCGGTGCCTTCTTTGTTACGTGGTTTTTCTGCTCCGGTAGTACTTGAATACGACTACGATGATCAGTCGCTGGAATTATTGTTGCGAAATGATGCCGACAGCTTTAATCGTTGGGATGCAGGTCAACGCTTAGCCAATCGTGTTATCGATCAGTGCATGTCAGATGATGCCTTTGTTGTACCGAATGACTTTGTTGATGCTTTTGAGTCCATATTAGTCGACAACAATATAGACCCGGGATTTAAATCTGTCGTACTGACTATGCCGGGTATAAAAACAATAGCCAATAGCGCATTGACTATTGATATTCATGCCATCGACAGGGCGTTGCATAAAATAAAAATGGCACTGGCGACACGCTATCAGTCAACATTCTCTGCGTGGGTAACATCAAGTGTTGAGTCTGATCGTCAGCCGAATATCGGTGAGCGCTCATTGGCCAATACCGGACTGGCTTTACTGTCTTATCTGCCAGCGGAGCATTGGATGCCTTTAGCCGTGTCGCAATACGAGAACTGTAAAAACATGACCGACAGGGTTGCTGCTCTGGGGTTGCTGAGTAATGAGCCCGGCGAGCTTAGCCGGCGCTGTATTGCAGATTTCTACGCCCG
The DNA here is from genome assembly GCA_937981955.1 of uncultured Granulosicoccaceae bacterium. Classification (GTDB taxonomy): domain Bacteria; phylum Pseudomonadota; class Gammaproteobacteria; order Granulosicoccales; family Granulosicoccaceae; genus Granulosicoccus. The sequence continues at coordinate 5,016 of CALJNA010000155.1, read as the reverse complement.
CTGGTCCGATCACAAGCTCGTTGTTGATAAGTGGTTCTCATTGCAGGCAACGGCGCAACATGAAGGCGTCATCGCTGACGTTATAAGTCTTAGCAGCCATGAGGCTTTTGATTCTGCTAACCCGAACCGCTTTCGCTCGCTGATTGGCGCGTTCGCATCGAGTAACCCGGTTTACTTTCACGACAGGAGTGGGGAGGGGTATCGATTGGTTACAGAAAATATTATTGCTCTAGATCGTACGAACCCTCAAGTTGCTGCCACGCTCGTTTCTCACTTTCTGCAATGGCGTCAGTTTATAGAGCCGCAGAAAAATCTCATGCGCAGTGCGCTTGAAACGATCGCAACGATTGAGGGTTTGTCACCGGATGTTTTCGAAATCGTGAACCGGGGACTGGAGGCATAAAGGCTTCACATTGACTGCTATCTTGATTGATAACAGTTCCGTATTAATCGTTTCAAAAGGGGTTGGAGACGCTTTCTAACCTTACGATTTGATAACGAAAACAGTGTTATTTAGGGTTTAACAGTGTGTGACATTTGGTTTGGTACGCAGGTATTGGTCGTCAAAACAAGAGCACATTGTGAACAACTATGAAAAGCTATTGGACGGATCTACATGCTTGCACATGACATGCTAGTTTCACTTCGCAACAGATTACTCTGCACCGACGCAGAGATAATGCAGTGTGATTTCGAGGATGTCAGGTTATGTCAGAAGAACGTAAGAACGGAACCGTTAAGTGGTTCGACAATGCCAAGGGCTATGGTTTCATTATCAGCCCTGAAGGTGAAGATGTATTTGTGCACTATCGCGCGATCGTTGGAGACGGTTATCGATCACTGTCCGAAGGACAAAAAGTCGAATTCGTTGCCACTCGAGGCGATAAGGGCTGGCAAGCTTCAGAGGTTTCAGCAGCTTAATTTTATAGCCTTTCGCTGTCACCACAAAGAAACACGAAGCCAGGGTATTGGTATCCTGGCGAGTAACGACGCACTCTTGCGCGTTTCGCAAGTGCGGGTCTGATCATGAGTCAGACAAGCCAGTTTGCACTACTTAAAGAACGTCGCTTCGCGCCGTTTTTCTCTACCCAACTACTGGGTGCGTTTAACGATAACTTGTTCAAAAACGCTCTGGTTGCCTTACTAAGCTTTGGTGCCCTGCAGCTAAGTGCCGAAAATGCGGGCTCGTTAATCGCAATGGCAGCAGGACTATTCATACTGCCGTTTTTTCTGTTCTCGGCCTTCAGTGGTCAAATAGCCGACAAGTACGAAAAATCGATGCTGATTCGCCGAATAAAAATGGCAGAGATCGGCATCATGTGTCTGGGCGCAATTGCGTTCATGTTGGGTAGTGTGCCCATGCTCATGGGCATTCTGTTTTTAATGGGCGTGCAATCAGCGTTTTTCGGACCGATTAAATACGGCATTCTTCCGCAACATTTACATGAGTCTGAATTAATCGGTGGAAACGGTGTCGTTGAGTTAGGTACGTTTCTGGCGATACTGCTTGGCACCATAATCGGAACACAAATAATAACCAAGGCGCCGGATGGTTCGGTTGTGTTGGCTTGCGTATTCATTGTCGTGGTTGCCGTTGCCGGATACCTTTCAAGTCGTCGTATTCCCAGTGCACCTGCAGTAGATCCAACGCTGAAGGTGCGCTTCAATCCCGTGGTTGAAACCTGGAAACTGGTGACTTACACCAAGAAGCACCGGGTGATTTTCCAGTGCATTATCGGCATCTCGTGGTTTTGGTTTATGGGCGCGACTTATCTTGCACAGTTTCCCATTTATGCTCGCGATGTACTTGGTGGAAACGGGGATGTGTACACCATTTTGCTGGCTGCGTTTTCCGTTGGAATAGGCACTGGATCGGTATTATGCGAACGCCTGTCTGGCGGTAAAGTAGAAATTGGTCTGGTGCCCCTGGGCGCACTGGGCATCACATTGTTCGGTCTGGATTTGTACTTCGCCACGCCCGATGCCGCATTTGGTACAGCACTGGGTATCACTGAGTTTCTTTCTAACGCCGCAGCATGGCGAATCGTGCTGGATGTCGTGCTCATTGGTTTGTTTGGTGGCTTCTATATTGTGCCTTTATATGCGCTAATACAAAAAAGCAGCGCACCCGATCGGCTATCACGGGCCATCTCCTGCAACAACGTAATGAATGCGCTGTTTATGGTGGTGTCTGCGATCGTCGTGGGTGTTTTGCTGAATCTTGGTTTATCGATCAAGGCGATGTTTCTAGGCGTTGCCATAATGAATGCACTGGTAGCGGCCTATATCTTCAAGCTGGTTCCAGAATTCCTCATGCGATTTCTCATCTGGATGTTAATGCACTCACTGTATCGTGTGCGCAATAAAGGTCTGGAAAACATACCGGAAAAAGGCGCGGCTATTCTTGCACCTAACCATGTCAGTTTTGTCGATGCGATGCTGGTTGGCGGCAGTAGCAGAAGACCGATACGTTTTGTTATGTACCACAAGATTTATAAACTGCCGATAATGCATTTCATCTTCAAAACCGCCAGGGCCATTCCTATTGCCGGGCGAAAAGAAGACGAAGCCATGTATAACCGGGCGTTTGAACAAATGCACGAAGCCATCCGAAACGAAGAGCTGCTGTGCATATTCCCGGAAGGTCAGATTACCCATGACGGTGAGATGAATGATTTTCGCCCCGGCATCATGCAGCTGATAGAAAAAACCCCGGCTCCGGTTATTCCGGTTGGATTGCAAGGTCTGTGGGGCAGCCTTTTCAGCCGCAAAGGCGGGCGTGCGCTATTGAAAATGCCGCGACGCCTGTTCGCAAGGATTGGCCTGGTCGTCGGTGAGCCGATTCCAGCCGCAGAAGTCAGTCTTGAAGGTTTACAAAGCGCCGTGGAAAATCTGCGTGGTGAGCGGCGATAGAGCTGATCTTTACGCTATGCTTGAGGCCATCTAACCCGTCGGCCGGTATGCAGCTTCATGTCTAACCCACAGAAAACCCTTCCTGAAGGCGCGCAGCTTTACGAAATGAACATTCCTGTGCGCTGGGGTGATATGGATGCGCTGGGGCATGTGAACAACATCATGTACTTTCGTTTTTTCGAAACCGTGCGGCTCGAATGGTACGAGAAACTCGGCTATGCACCGCTGGGTGAAGGTGACGAAGGGCTGGTTATCGTTGACAATCATGCCGAATATATTCAACCGGTTGTGTATCCGGCAAACTTGCTGGTCCGTATGGGCGGGCACTCTCCGGGCAGAAGTTCTTTTATTAGCACCTACACTATTACTGTCGGGGATAAATTAACGACTCGCGGTAGCGCTAAAATTGTCTGGGTTAACAACCGCGAAATGAAATCGAGGCCCTTGCCGGGTGTTATTACACAGTTGCTCGAATCGCAACAAAGCTAAGGCTCTATCATGATTGAATTGTTGTATTGCCAACGTTGCGGTAGTCCGGTCAAGCAGCTTGTGCCTGCAGGCGACAACCGGCCCCGCGCGGTTTGCGAGTCCTGCGAGCATATTCATTACGAAAACCCTAAAAACGTGGTCGGCTGTCTGCTCGAATGGCAGGGCAAAGTGTTGTTGTGCAAACGAGCCATAGAGCCGCGGCATGGTTTCTGGACTTTGCCGGCAGGTTTTATGGAGAACAAGGAAACCACGCTCGAAGGTGCAGCAAGAGAGGCAAAGGAAGAGGCGTGTGCCGAATGTGAAAACTTGCGGCTGTTTGCGGTGTACAACCTGCCGCGCATCTCGCAGGTGTACATGATGTTTTTCGGGCGGCTAAAAGATGGTTATGCCGACGTCGGCGAGGAATCGCTTGAAGTAGGTCTGTTCAGGCAGAACGAAATTCCATGGGATGATTTGGCGTTCCCGGTCGTTACCGAAACCTTAACCCGCTATTTCGAGCGCAAACAGGATCGCATTCGCGAAGTGCACTACGCTGATATTTACAGCAGGCCTGGTGCACCGCTGGAAATTGATCGTCATCCGACTGGTTAGTAAAGCAATCTCCCTTCACTGGTAACAGTGCGTCTGAAAGTCGCGACAATGCCGTCACAAATTTGGCTTTTTAGAGCTGCGCCGGTAAAACTACCGAAACAATTGTTATCCAGTTAGCAGGCATGCCAAACGTGCATGTTTGATAATGTGTGTGCACTCAAGAGCTTCAATGCTCCTGTACTTATCTTTGTTTCACCCTCCGTGTTCGTTCAAAGGAAACGTCTTCTTCATGTTCACTGTGTATCGTTTTATACATACGCCCGTTGAATTCGTCATTGCGACACAACGCTTGGTTGCACTTTTTTTAGTGTCTGTTGTTATCGCAGGTTGTTCGGGATCAAGTGGTAGCTCATCTCAATCTGATACGGTGGCATCACAGTCTGCTGCGGCCGAAACAGATAACAATACTGTATTGGAAGATGCACTTTCGCAAGGTGAAACTGACACTGGTTTAGTAACGAGTGAAGGTAATGCAACAGACAATGCTAACAACACAACAGACACTACTACGTCGCGGGTCACATTCGATATTACCGTACCGGTATATGCATCAAACGCCCTGCAGGTTCGACTTGCCTGGGGCGACAAAAATCTTAATACCAGTTGGGTAATGGATGAATCATGGTCAATAACAGATGATTTTTCAACACAGGCTCAACACCCACTGACAATCAGTTTTAACGACAACAACGGTGCAATCACCTTAGCCACATACACTGCCGAATTTAAACCTGACTCTGTTGCGTCACAGACTTATGTTGTTACTGCAGATCAGTTCGATTCGAACAGTTGGGATACCGATCAGGACGGAGTGAGCAATCTGGCTGAATCCATTGCCGGTACTAACCCGCAAGGTGATGATGTGCCTGCACAGGTTCAGCCTGCTCTGGAGTTGATACCAGATAAAACGTTTCGGTTAACGTGGTCAGCCAGCCCACAGGCGCAATTTTATCGAGTACTGGAAAACCCGGACGGCGTATCCGGTTTTACTCAACTGGGTAACGATCTTGGTGCATTGGAACT
>CALJNA010000154.1 GCA_937981955.1 uncultured Granulosicoccaceae bacterium | reverse complement strand
GAGCCAGGCTCTGGTACTTACGTTGACGCAAACCTTATTCTTGCTGCAAACGGCCTGAGCGGTGACGATGTAGAAGCAGAAGCACTCAAAGGTAACGCAGCTTCAGAAGCTTTGCGAAATGGAAAAATCGATGCCTACTTTGTTGTTGCTGGCTACCCGACAGGGTCGTTAGTCGAGTTGGCCTCGGCAGCATCAATCAAGCTTGTCCCTATTGACGGCGCGGGCGCAGAAGCGCTGGCTGCTGAACATGGTTTCTTTTCTTTGAGCTCCATCCCGGCAGACACTTACGAGGGTGTGGCAGAAACGGCAACGGTAGCTGTTGGTGCTCAGTGGTATACCTCTGAAAAAGAAAGTGAAGAGCTTATCTATAACATCACTAAAGCTCTATGGAACGATGAGTCTCGCAAGCTACTTGATGTGGGTCATGCAAAAGGCAAGACCATCACGCCTGCTACTGCATTGGCCGGTATCGGTGTGCCCTTGCATCCTGGTGCTGAAAAATTCTATAAAGAAGCAGGCTTGCTAAAATAGTTCAACAGGACTACTGCGCAGCGATATTCGTTATAGCGTTTAACTGGTAGTAGTAATGAAAACCTGGAGGGCTGTAGCCTTTCAGGTTTTTTTGCGTCCGAAGCGTAACTCATAACTAAATCACTATGACATCCGATCAAAGCGCCTCACAATCATCCGAAAATGATCGTCTCAGTGATGCCGAACTGGCTGAGATAGAGCGTAAATTTGATCCTGAAACGGCGTTTCGGCCGGTAGTTGGAAAAGTTGCACTGTTTATATCGGCGGCTCTTGTGGCAATGGCAATCTACCATTGGTGGGCATCCGGTTTTGGTACTGTGCGCGAACTTTTGCACCGCGGTATTCATCTGTCGTTTGTTCTTTCGCTCGTCTTCCTGTTGTTTTCAGTACAAAGAAAAAGCCCGGCAGACTATGCCGTTAATCCAGATGCTCGTGCGAAGTTATTTGGCATTCAGGTGCGATATATCGTTTGGGGTGTGTTGTGTCTGGCGCTGGCGTGGGTTATCGGCATTTGGCCTGTACTTGCTGCAATCGCAATTGCACTGGTTTGGCATTTTTCCCGAGAGTTGGTTTTTGAGGCATATGAAAAATACACGATAGGTGGCGTTCCGATCATCGATGTATTACTGGCTGTGCTGGCCGTAATCGCATCAATGTACTTGCCATTATTGCCATCGGAGCTGGTTGCGGAACGCGTGGGTAACCCGGGTCAGTTTGAAGTATTCATGGGTACTGCGCTGTTGTTACTGACACTTGAAACAGCACGTCGTGCCGTTGGACCCACGTTGCCAATCATCGCACTTATCTTTATTTTGTTTGCTTTTTTTGGTCCCTATGCTCCTGGCGCCTTAAAGCATGGTGGTTCCAGCTGGCTGGGTATCATCAATCATCTCTATATGACCAATCAGGGTATTTATGGCATTGCCATCGGGGTCATGGCGCAATATGTTTTTCTGTTTATCTTGTTTGGTGTGCTCGCAACCCGTATTGGTCTTGGGCAATTGTTTATCGATATGGCGATGGTTATAGCCGGTCGCTATGCTGGCGGGCCGGCAAAGGTCGCCATCTTCTCTTCGGCGTTTATGGGAACAATTTCGGGGTCATCCATCGCAAACACCGTGACCACAGGTGCGCTGACCATTCCTGCAATGAAGCGCGTGGGTTATCCAGCGCATTTTTCCGGTGCAGTGGAAGCCACATCATCAACCGGTGGGCAGATCACACCACCCATTCTGGGTGCGGCTGCGTTCATCATGGTTGAATATCTGGAAATACCACTACGTGATGTGTTGGCTGCGGCTTTGTTTCCTGCACTGTTGCATTACTTCGGTATTTTCATCATGGTGCATCTTGAAGCCAAAAAGCTTGGCTTGCGCGGACTGAACGCCGATGAGATGCCAAAGGCTGCGTTAGTACTGAAACAGCATTGGCTATCTATTATTCCGCTTATCATTCTTGTGTATCTCATATTGAGTGGTAAAACACCAGACTACGCCGCTGTTTACGGCATCGTTGCGTGCGTTGTTGTTGGTGTGTTGAATCCGGTGAACCGGCTTACATTCAAAGATTTATGGAATGCCTTGGTCAGTGGCTCCAAAAACACACTTGCGGTCGGGGCCGCGGCTGCCACTGTTGGAGTAGTGGTGGGTGTCGTTACATTAACAGGCGTTGGTTTTCGTTTAGGCTACGTTGTGGTTCAAACAGCAAACGATCTTGGAACAGCTGTAGGTGCCATATGGCCGCTGTCCATTTTTGAAGTATCAGACTGGGCGTTGTTTTTTTCATTGGTGCTGATAGCGATTGCCTGCATCATTATGGGGGCCGGTATTCCGACAACAGCAACGTACATTATTCTGGTGTCGGTAGCAGCACCGGCATTGGCAGTGTTGCAAGTTGAACCGTTGGTTGCACACTTTTTCGTGTTCTATTACGGAGTGCTTGCTGACATCACACCGCCGGTAGCACTTGCTGCCTATGCGGCCGCCGGAATTGCCGGGTCAAATCCGTTTAAAACCGGTAACACGGCGTTTAGGCTGGGTATTGCAAAAGCGCTTGTGCCATTCGTGTTCGTTTATTCTCCCGCCTTACTTCTGGTAACCGACGGTTTCACCTGGGGTGCTTTCACCATAACGCTTGTTGGGGCCATGGCCGGTATCAGTATGATTGGTTGCGCGTTCGCCGGTTTTCTGTGCGCACCAATGCCGCAATGGCAACGATGGTGGATGGGTCTGGTATCTTTGTTGTTCATTGCACCCGGATTTAAAACCATGCTGCTCGGTGCTGTGCTAATTTTTCCAGTGTTACTGTTGCAAGCTCGTCAGCGTTCTCGGTCATTACAAACTGCTGGCTAAAACTGCAGCACAGCCCCATTTATGCGTGTCTTTAGCCACGCCAGCATGGGTATGGTGCGCAGCCGTACAAGGGCGCATGCTCTGAGCTAGCGCGTCAGGGTGTTCCTGTTCCGAATTGATTCCAAGCGATCTATCTCTTAATGAATATATCAGCCAGCATAAATTTCAGGTTCAATAAAGCTTGTACTAATTACATCGTACCGTTAGCTTCCCGTTGACAGTAATTTGTTCGCCAGCGTAAATTAGATTGTACAGACCAACCAATATTCAAAGTCAGGTTCAACACAGACATAAAAACAGCACATAACTATTCCAAAACCTATACAAAACCTTAGAGAGGGACACACCATGCTCAAAAGATTCAAGTTTGGAACTGATCTGGTCAAAGTAACAATGATCAGTATTTGTACAACGGTATTTATTGGTGTATTTGGAATTGCACAAGCTGACGAAACTTGTATGTCGCCTTATATGTCGAAAATTGTGGGGCAGGAAGACTACGTCTATGTTTGGACACTGGGTGTTGAGGGAGTGGGTGATGAACAGGATAAACTTGTCACCATTGATGTTAATCCCAAGTCAGAAAACTACGGAACGATTATCAATTCCTTGTCTGTCGGTGGTCGCAACGAAGCGCATCACAGCGGGTTTACCGATGATCGAAAATACCTATGGGCAGCCGGACTGGACAGTAACAAGATTTTTATCTTTGATGTCCACACAGACCCTGCCAAGCCGACACTAAGTAATACTATTAAAGATTTTGTTTCCGCCAGTGGTGGAGTTGTGGGTCCGCATACAACCTATGCATTGCCAGGTCGTATGCTGGTGACCGGTTTGTCAAACAACAAAGACCACGGTGGTCGCACCGCCATGGTGGAATACACCAATTCAGGCAAATTTTTAAAAACCACCTGGATGCCTACCGATGACAATCTGCAGGGTGCGGAGAAGTCGGGGAAATATGCCGATGGTTATGGATATGATGTGCGTGCGTTGGCGCGTCGCAATGTACTGGTCACTTCATCGTTCACTGGCTGGAACAACTACATGATGGACTTGGGCAAGCTGATGGGTGACGGTGAGGCCATGAAGCGGTTCGGTAATACGGTCGTAATATGGGATTTGCATACCAGGCAACCAAAGAAAATTCTGGATGTGCCGGGTGCACCACTGGAAATTCGATGTGCCTGGAAAGAGGAGAACAACTTCTGCTACACCACCACTGCGCTAACGTCCGAAATCTGGATCATTTATGAAGATGATAATGAAGAATGGCAGGCCAAGTCGGTTGCCAAAATCGGCGATGCGAGCAAGATTCCGCTGCCAGTTGATATATCCATTGCCGCTGACGATTCACTTTTGTGGGTGAATACATGGAACGATGGGTCAACTCGAGCGTTTGATTTGAGCGACCCTTTTGCCCCTGTAGAGACTTATAACAAACGCATTGGCGAGCAAGTGAATATGCTCTCTCAGAGCTGGGATGGCAAGCGCATTTACTACACGTCTTCGCTGTTGGCTAACTGGGATAAAAAGACAGCGGCCGATGGTGAAGATCTGCAATATTTCAAAGCTTACGATTGGGTAGACGGAGAGCTGCAGGAACAATTTGCAATTGACTTCCTTGCTGAGAATATTGGCTTCCCGCATCAAATGCGTTTTGGTGCACATGCGCTTTATCAGTAATCCATACATGACAATGTTCATGCACACAAAGGCGGCGGTTGCCGCCTTTGTGCTTTTATCTGTTTTTTTACAATGCCCGCATGCGTTTGCTCACGGCACTGAACAACACGGTGCAGAACCCGGCGTCGAAGCTGTTGAACCGCCTGTTCTGGCACCAGGGTATGAGACGCTTGCATTCCCAGCACCTGTTGTTGGGACCTATACGCTCGCGGAGATAGGGCAGGCCGCCAGTGGCGAGATTATTGACAGCTCTGGTAAGCAGATGCAGCTGGGTGATTTACTGGCCGGCAGAATAACCGTGCTCAGTTTTATCTATCGCTCATGCGATGACGTCAATGGCTGTCCTTTGGCAACCTACGTCATGCACCAGGCCCGCAGTCAAATGGAAGAGCATGGCGATTTAGCCGATCGAGTGCGACTGGTGTCGATGAGTTTCGACCCGGTTAACGACACTGCTGATGCAATGGAGGCGTATAAAAAATCGTTTCCCGACAGCGAAATTGACTGGCGGTTTGTGACAGCACCGTCCTTTAATGCGCTTGAACCCGTTCTTGAAGCCTATGATCAACCCATAAGCCGTACAGCGTTGGAAAACGAAGCTGTGTCTATTAATCATATACTCAGGGTGTTCCTGATCGATGCCAACGGAACCATCCGCAATGTTTACAGTGCAAGCCTTTTGCATGCGGAAACGCTCTTTCACGATGTACTCACTTTGGATCTCGAGCGGAACAACACCAACAATAATCAATTAGCTAGTGCCTCATTGAATGATATAAGTGACGGCTTCAGTATTGATGCAAGAACCGGCTATTCGGACGGAAGCTATGCCAGTGCGTCAATTTCGATTACCCAGCAAGCGCGCTCTGCTGATTTGCTTGCACTGGCAAAGGCAAATTCGCTTGGATTACCTGAACTGCCGGAACTCTCGCGTTTGACCAGCAAAAAAATCGCACTCGGCAGGCAACTGTTCTATGAACGTCGCTTGTCAATAAACGATACTTTCTCGTGTGCCATGTGTCATATTCCGCAGCAGGCGTTTACGTCAAACGAGCTCACTACGTCTGTTGGTGTAGAAGGTCGAACAGTAAAGCGCAACGCACCAACAATTTTAAATGTGGGTTATGCCAAACGGTTGTTTCATGATGGGCGCGAAAACAGACTCGACCATCAGGTTTGGGCTCCATTACTGGCACATAACGAAATGGCTAATCCATCGATTGGTTATGTGCTGGATAAAATTTCGATGCTGCCTGGCTACGCTGAACAATTCGAGGATATCTATGGATCGTCGGTCGATATGCAGAACCTTGGAGACGCACTGGCAGCGTATCAACTCTCACTGGTTACCGGAAACTCGCCTTTCGATCGCTGGTATTTTGATCAACAGAGCGACGCGATAAGTGAAGAAGCCAAATTCGGCTTTGAATTGTTTACCGGTAAGGCCGGGTGTGTTGCATGCCACACGATTGATGAGCGATCTGCATTGTTCAGTGACTTTGGAATGCACAATACCGGCCTTGGATATGCGCACTCAATGAGTAAGCCGGTTGCACATGAGGTCACACTTGCCCCAGGTGTTGTCGTTACGATTGACCCTGAAAGCTATGCTGCCGCCAGCGAGAAACCACCGAACGATCTGGGTTTATATGAAGTCACCTTGAAGCCTGCTGATCGCTGGAAATTTAAAACGCCGTCGTTACGTAACGTTGCCATAACAGCGCCGTATATGCACAACGGATCGATTGCAACTTTGGAAGCTATTGTTGATTTCTACGTGGAGGGCGGCGTTGAGAACCCGGAATTGTCCGCATTGATGCAACCATTGTCACTAAACGATAACGAGAAGAGCGCGTTGGTTGCCTTTATGCGAACACTAACGGGTGATTCTGTTACGGCCCTAATCAGTGATGGTATGGCGGCACCAATTGGGGATGCTCAGAGCCTGCAGTAACTACCACATTAAATCGTCAGGCACTTTAAAGTCTGCGTATTCATCATCTTCATCAATACCATCATCAGCGCTGTTGGCAACAATGACGGCGTCTGCATCACGTTCTGCAATTTTCGATGCAACCGCTCTTGGCACGATGTCGTGTTGCTCATTGACGCTGACAATATTTAGCACGCCTTTGATAATAAGTTCTCTTGTATCGTTTTGCAGCATCAGTGTTTTTATGGTGCCGTTGTCGGTGTAGCGAAATTCAGTTTCACCTCGCTCGGCTACGCGATTCAGAGAGACCAGTTCAACTATTTGAGCCTTGATGGCTTTGGCTTGCGCTTGCTCGTTGATCTTCTTGTTCAGTTGCTGGTCTTTGGCACGTTTTTCAGCTTCTGATTTGCTAACCAGTTCTGCGGCTTCATCGATAACGTCAACGCCTTTGCGTTGCTGTTTTTCTTTTGTGTTCTTGGCTTTTTTTGCTCGAACGGCTTGTTTTTTTGAGGCCAGCCCGGCTTTGAAAAGCTGGTCTTGCAACGAGTTGCCCATGTCTGAACGTCTCTGGTTTGAATTCGATATGTCTATGGTACTCGACTTATCGTTGTGTGCAAGTCAATGCCAGGTAAAACTAAAGCGCGCAATGCGTACTAGCTGGATTGTGTCGAGTCTGCATCAAGATCAATCGGTTGTAAGCTATCAAAACAATCACCTGGTCCCGGATTATCAGGCTCGCATGCGCCACCAAGATGGTTCATGATGCCCCAAACGGCGTTTAGCGCGGTTTGTACAGCTCCTTCGGCCCAGCCAGGTGTCCATGAGACATCGTCTCCTGCTATAAAAATACCTTTCTGATCTTCAGGCATGTTGTGCTGCATGAACTGTGTGTACATTCGCCGGTTGTAGCGGTAGTGTCCGGGCAGCGCTCCTTTGAATGCACCGAGAAAATTCGGGTCGGCTTCCCAGGAAATGGTTTGGGGGCGTCCAATGATGTGTGAACGTATATCAACATCGGGATATATTTTTTCCAATGCATCCAAACACAGCTCAACCCGCTTTTCCACCGGTAATGGCAACATCTTTAATGCGTCCGCCATCCACGAATAGGTGAGACAAATAACACCGGGTTGATCTTTTCCGTTATCGAACAGGTAAGTGCCGCGAGTGATACGGTCGGTTAAGGTCATACTCATGCACTCTCTGCCGGTGGCCGGGTCGATGTCTTTCCAGAAAGGGCGATCTACCATGACAAATGTTTTGGACGATTGCATGTAGCTCGTGCGATCAAGCGCCATCCAGTTCTCATGTGAGAACAAGGATTCATCGGTGTCAATACTTGTTGTTAGCAACCAGCTTTGACAGGTCACCAGAACAGCTTCAAATGTTTGCCGGTTTTGGTATTCATCTTCGACAACAAATTGTCTGTTGCCATCACGTTGGATTTTGCGCACACCTGGACGCGTTGCGCCGGCATGCATTGATGCCAGACTGGTTCCAGCTGGCCAATGCTGCATGTTCTCAGGTGATGTTTGCCACAGGCCACGTGGCAATTGTTCAGCGCCGCCGACAATTAAATGCTGATTAGTATCGCAATCGGTTAAAACAACGCGCAGTATCTCGAGCATGCTGTTACGAAAGTCGGAGTCCCAGCCACCGGTTCCGAATCCGACTTGTCCAAAAACTTCTTTATGTCGAAAACTGAGTTTTTTAAACGAGGGGGCGTTTGCGATGAAATCGTAGAATGTGCGATCGTCCCATTCCGATACCAACGGATCCCATAATGCCTTGATAGCCAGTGCGTCTCGATCAGCAATGGCTTTTTGGAGTTCTCTGAAATGTACTTCACCGTTAAGCGCAGATTCCCAGGCGTCGGCTACGTCTTTGTATAGCGGTGGCAAGTCGTCGGTTGTTCTGGCATAAACCTGCTCACCGGCTAGGTCAATGACAGTGCTACTGGCTGCTTCTGTTAATGGGTTTGGAAACGGCCTGGTTTGCAATCCAAGTAATTTTGCGTAATGGGAGAACGTTGTCGCAGACTCTGGAAATCGCATTCCGCCTAGTTCGGCAACAATGTTCGGCGCGTTGGGGAAGGGTTCGGAACGCAAACGTCCGCCGATACGACCCGACTCATAGATAACCGGTTTTAACCCCATGCGCATAAGTTCGAGTGCGGCCACCAGCCCGGAAACGCCGGCCCCAATAACCGCAACTTGTTTGCCATATTGCGATGACGGAACCGAACCGATTCCACTGTGGTGATTCAACCAACTGTCGTAGGCGAAAGGGAAATCCGGACCAAAAATGGTAATAGGTTGTTT
>CALJNA010000153.1 GCA_937981955.1 uncultured Granulosicoccaceae bacterium | reverse complement strand
AACACAACCTTCAGAAGATACGGATGATAAACGAACTACCGCTTGCATTTTGTCGGCACTCAGCGTTGGTGGAATGGTGTTGTCACGCACGGTGGAAGATGCTTCATTGGCCAGTGAAGTACGAGAGGCTGCACGCTACTTTGCAATTGCGACTGTGGGCGGAGGAGAAACTACAGAATAAGTTCTTGTAATTCATATTTTTTCTTTAAGTTTGCCGCAGGTAGTTTTATCGAGCGTGGGTTTATAGTTATTTCTGACGTAGAATTGCAGGAATATTCAGTTTTTTCGGGGAGTTTACATAGCTGATCAAAATAGGCTTCTGGAAGAGCCTTGTATATGAAACTCGAGACATAGCCTGACAGTTTATTATTAATACAACTGTTGGATGTCTAAATGGATCGCAAGCTTCATTCGCATACTTATTTACCTGGAAATCTACCTCTAACTTCTGTCTAAAAATATTTTTTGCATCTTTTTAATGTCTTTCGCAGAGTAAACTCTTTTCAGTATAGTCGACACTTTCTCATAGCCGTCTTCAGAGAAGCTCAAAGGGAAAATTATTAGTTCATTGTTTTCAGCATTGGTACATTCCAACATCCACGATTTAATTTCCTTTGCAATCCGCACAAGTATTTTTAGTGGCAATTCATGCTTTTCTTGCAATACTAATTCCTGCTCAAGAAGACGGGATGCTTCGTTAATCCTTTCATTGTCTGGTTTCTCGGCAACCACAGAGTCTATTTTGACAAGTTCATAAAACGTACCGTCAAGTACCATGTTTTCAGTTGTCTTAACAATCGAAAATCGAGGCGGAAACCAATTATCAGATGCGAAGGAGTTTGAAATAAAAATTAACAACAAAGTTCGACCATCAAACTCATGATCTTGCAATTCATGCATTATCGCACTTTTCATCTGTGATACTAATATGTCTGTTAGTTCTTTTATTGAGTAGTCATGCTTTTTATAGACCGATACATCTTGACCATCAGGAAAAGTAACAGATGGCTCGTCTTTTCTCCTTATTTCTGAAACGTCTCCTAGTTCGTTATAGGTTATAAAGTAGTTCGGCGTTTGCGGTTCTTGCCTCGGCCGATCATATAGATGGTATGAATCTATCTCGACTAGCCTTTCATCCCTGAATTTGTACATACAAACGCGGTTAACGACCCAATTTGCATATGATGCGAATATTGTCGGATAGCCCCGCTCTATTAGTAGATACTCAATTCTATTTATTTCATTATTGGTATAGGGGTATTTAAATGTATACATCCAGATAGAGTCTTCTTTGTGCAAGACATATTTTTTAAGCCCGTCTCCTGACTCATAAATTATTCTACTTTGGTCGTCATAGCCCAACTCTACCCAAGCACTTTCTCGTTCTGTTTCATAGACTCTTCCTTTTGGCAATCTTGACAATTCATTATTCAATAATGCCAGATGCATCTGCGGTTGAGTCGCCCACTTATAGGATTCTATTTGTGGAAGAATTTCTTTCTCATATTCGCTAATCAATACATTATGATTTTCAAACTGCTCTTTTAGTGACGTTAATATCTTTTCGTGTTCTTTCATTTGAGTTCCTTCGTCAAATTTTAGGCTGGCTAACGTTTAAAATAGCGAAGAACACCAGCAATCAGAGGCCCGGATGTTGAATCCTTTGGGTGGTTGATTCCATCATTCACGATCACTTCTGGAAAATCAAACGGGCTGATACCTTCCAGGCAAGCCACATTGATACCGAACTGGGTAGGATTCGATCGTCGCTGATGGTGTGTGTAGATTCCACAAATACAACAAAAATAATGTTTTGCCGTATTAGTATTGAATTGGTAAAGAGTCAGGTTTTCCTCACCTGTGGTGAATTCAATTCCATCCAGCTGAGCCGAAGCAGCAACTGCACCACGCATGGAACAATACGAGCATGAACAACGTCGGATGGTATTGAACTCGTCAGTCAACTGAACCTTGAACTGAACAGACCCGCAGTGACAAGACCCAGTATGTTTTTCCGGCTTCGGGACCATAAGCTGCTACTCACTAACTTAGTGTTTTCAGTTGCCACGCAACAAAACTACTCATGGGTCATCGCTGTCTATTGGAACAACGCCAGGAAAATTGAACATCATTGACTACAGCCGATGCTCGTATTCCTGATGAAACTCATCCACAACACGCGCCGCAGACTTTGTCGATGACAAGCACGCAACATGGAACAACGCCTCACCTTCATGAACCAGCGGCATATTAGTCTGACCGACCAATACGCCAGATACCTGACTAATCACAGCCTCTTCGGCTTCACCAAACGGGTCCGCAACAATGCCCAGGGTATCGCCGCGATTAACAATGGCACCAAGCCGCAATTTGGAACGCATAATGCCACTTTGCGGCGCGCGCATCCAGACACTGTCGTTTGCAATAGTCGGCTCGTAATTGCGCTCACTCTTCTTATTCGGCGGCAGCATGTTTAAATAACGCATCACCCGCAAAGTACCTTGAACGCCTGCACGAATCGCTAACTCATCAAAGCGCAAGGCTTCACCTGCTTCGTATAGCAATACCGGTTTGTCGCCAACGGCTGCACGCAAAGTACCTGCGCGTGTTGCTGAATCGAGTATGACTGGCGGTGAGAATGCCATCGCCATCGGTAACAGCGCTTTTGTGGCATCAAGATCAGCTCTGATTTGCGGCAGGTTGTCACGACCGGCAGCCGCTGTGTGGAAGTCTATTCCATGCGTACACTTGTCGGCTATCTCGCTCATAAAAGTATCGGCCAGTCGCGATGCCATGGTGCCGCGATCTGATCCCGGAAAAGAGCGATTAAGATCTCGCCTGTCAGGCAAGTAACGCGATTGCGAGACGAAGCCGTACACGTTAACCACCGGTACAGCCACCAGTGTTCCATTAATTCGATTCAGTGACTTGATTTTTAGAAGTCGCCGAATAATCTCTATGCCATTTATTTCATCGCCATGAATTGCGGCAGATACAAACAAGACCGGGCCGGCATTGCGCCCGTTTATCACATGGACTGGCATGGCTACCGATGTATGGGTATACAAAGGTGGTAACGACAAATCAATGTACAGTCGACGACCCGGCTCTACCGTCACACCACCAATATCTATGGCGCTGTTCTTTTCAGTTTTATCAGCCAACTATCCCTTCCCGCGAGTTTTGGTATTGCCCGGACGGGCGTTCTTTTCCAGGTGCTCGATGATTATGCCAGCGACATCTTTTCCGCTGGCGGCTTCAATACCTTCCAACCCCGGCGATGAATTCACTTCCATCACCAGTGGCCCACGGTCTGAGCGCAAAAGATCCACACCGGCAACGGATAAACCCAAAATTTTAGCCGCACTGACTGCAGTTTGCCGTTCTTCGGGTGAGATCTTCACAAGGCTTGCTGATCCTCCTCGATGCAGATTAGAGCGAAACTCACCTTCGGGTGCCTGGCGCCGCATTGATGCAACCACTTTGCCGCCAACCACCAGGCATCGAATATCCGAACCGCCCGCCTCTTTAATAAATTCCTGAACCAGTATGTTGGCTTTCAAACTCATGAACGCTTCGATAACACTTTCCGCCGCCTTGGATGTTTCTGCCAGAACAACGCCAATACCTTGCGTACCCTCCAGCAACTTTATAACCAGAGGCGCACCACCTACCATCTTGACCAAATCTTTGGTATCACCCGGCTTGTTCGCAAAACCGGTGACCGGCAGTCCGATGCCTTTTCTGGACAACAACTGCAAGGAACGCAACTTGTCACGCGATCTGGCCAGTGCAACCGATTCAATTAGGGTGTAAACACCCATCACTTCAAATTGTCGAATAACAGCCGTGCCGTACGAGGTAACCGAGGCACCAATACGAGGAATAACCGCATCGAAACCCTGTAACTCGCGGCCTTCAAGATGCACGCTGGGTTTACGTGAAACGATATTCATATAACAACGCAGCACATCAATCACTTCGACTTCATGTCCGCGTGATTCCGCAGCTTCAATGATGCGTCTGGTTGAGTAGAGTCTTCGATTACGGGAAAGAACCGCTATTTTCATGATTGTGCCTCGATATGTGAGGAATACAACAAGCGTGTTGATTTTCTACCGCATAAGTATGATGCGGCTGGGTCAACCAGTACCTCATCAGCCAGCGCCGTGCGACCAATCAACATTCTGAACAGCATGCTTTTTCGTTCGGTTAACGTAATATCGATTTCCTTGTCTAAGTCTCCAAGAACGATGCGCGAACTGATAACAAATCGATTTTCGGTGTGTCCACCGGAATCTGACACTGCGCGAATGTCAACCAGAGGTGCTTGTGCACGGATGATG
>CALJNA010000152.1 GCA_937981955.1 uncultured Granulosicoccaceae bacterium | reverse complement strand
GATAACGATACGCTGGTGGTCGCCGACGGCACATCATGTCGACATCAAATCGCTCTGGGTACTGATCGGTCAGCCTTGCATGTGGTGGAAGTACTCGATATGGCGCTAACTTCAGCGTAGCCATTCATTTTCTCTACAAACTAAAAAATCGGGAGAGCGTCATGCTCTCCCGTATTTACTGCTTCAAGCGAACCAGACCGTCCATTACGGAATCCAACCCACCGTAAACAGACAGACTACCCACTTTTTCGGTCACTCTTTCCAGAGCTTCCAATTCCTTCAAACGCAAAGCAACGCTGTTGTTTTCCATAACCTTTGCGGTGTTCAGCAAAGAGCGCGTAGCATTGGTTTCTTCTCGGCGACGGATAACGTTAGCTTGCGCAACCTTATCCGCTTCAACAACTTTCGCCAGCAACTCTTTCATGTCGCCAGGCAAGATGATGTCTTTTACACCGACACTTTTTACACTGATACCCACATCACTAAAACGTGAGCCCAGAGACTTGGCAACCTGCTCGTCAATGGCAGTTTTATCTTCCAGCAATGCATCCAGGGTTTTAGTTCCCACAGCTGCACGCAATCCGAACTGAATTTCCTTATAAAGGTGATCCATAGGGTCTTTCAGTTTGCGAAGCGCAAGCGTTGCATCTTCATACTGATAGGTTGCACTCATGTTAATTCTAAGCGCAACTTTGTCACGCGTTAGAATTTCCTGTCCCTGCACTTCCAGCGTTTTAATGCGCATATCCATCAGATCAATGCTCACGGTACGATCAACGTTGAAAAACGCGTGCAATCCGGTGTTCAGGCTTGCAGCGATTTCACCATCGACGTACAACAGTCCAACATGACCTTCAGGCACCAGCCGTCCTGCAACTGCATGCCGGGCTACTGGCTTAACCGCGCCATTGACGCTCGAAACCAACTGACGCGCCACACGCTTGTCTAAAGCAAGACCCGCAGACAGATCGTAACGTTCGACATGCAGCTTAACAAAACCTTTGAAGTACATTTTACGCTCCGCAGGTCTGATAACTGCACTAATCTGATCGTTGATGTAGACAATCGCCACTTCGTCAGCACCAGTTTCAATAACATCAAACATCTGATGCACACGATCAGCTTCCGATTCAACCAGAAAGTCAGCCAGACGGTGCGTAAACTCCGGCTTGGTAATATCGTAAACCTCGATATCGTAACTGGTATTCAGTGTCAGGTAACTATAAGTCCCCGGTGCAAGGAAAGCGTAAAAGTCTCCGTCCTTGTACAGGAGAGCACGTTCAAACTTTCGCACGATAAACTTTCGATACAACATTTGCGTTCTCCTATTACGTTATAAATTTTATCCGCCTTGGCGGGATTAAGTTGGCACCGTTGCCACAACATTCTCGTGGATTGCTGGCATGCCTGGCCTGAATGCAAAGCGAACCGTTTACCGGGCATTTCATACTTGGAAATACACCCAGGTATAAGCCGCCAGGCAAAAAGTCAGCAAAACATCAAAACCAGCCAATATCACAACAACCGACAATAATATTGCTGTGCCTGTTTAAAATTCTTTATAAGCAACTCCAAACACGCACCGGCAACGGTCGCCGTTGCGGATGATTTCTCATCCAAATAGAGAGGATTCGAACCTCGGGCCGAAGCCTTACCATGATGACCGTCAAAGGGTCAGTAATGATGCTGGACTCGAACCAGCTACCTCCAGATTAACAATCTGATGCTCTACCCAATGAGCTAATCATTCTTCACTTGGCCTTGAACATACTCGGTACACACGGTGCGATGGTTAGCGTTGGTGTGCCAGCGGGGCAACAGAACCCCGACCGCTGAGCAGATCAAACTCCAAATGACTTTTATTTCAAATCGACTTTCGATTCGAAAATGTTCTTTTACTTACAATCTGTATATCCATAAACCAAAAAAGCCCTGGTTGATCGAGTCAACCAGGGCTTTTTGTAAGCTTTGCTGAAAGACTCGTTAAATAAGCCTTTCGCTATATGATCAGCTTAGGCTTAGTGCACGTTATTATCGTTCTGGGTGTGACCGCGGAGCGCACACAACAACATTGGAATACGCGTCAATTCCAAGTACTGGTATGTTTTATTGCTCTTTGAACGTTGGCAATCCAAATCACCAATAGAAAACCACGCTTTTGATTTTCCTGATAGTTTGTTGGCAACGCTCACGGCGTGTTGTGCATATATTTTCATAAGGAGCGCGATTATACGGACCACTCACAGTAAGTCAACCATGTATTACTGATTGATTTCTTTTTTTTGAGTCAGTTCTAATCTTCTCGTTAAGTTAATTAACGAACAGGCATTCAATTTTTAACAGAACATGTTGAAGTTGGACAAGTACAGATAGCAGCGGTATTTCGGAATTTTAGCGTGAAGGATATGACTCGCATGGTTGATCTTTATACGTGGTCAACACCAAGCGGCCGCAAGGGAATGAACGAGTTAGAAAATATTGAGACTCAAAAAGGCTATCGATACCTAAATATGTAACCGTTGTACCGATGCCTTCAAACTAGCATTGGCAAACAAGCCGGGCTGACCACCTCTCGAAAGGAATCACCCGAATTCAATATCATATGAGCAGCTACATCATGTTGCATGGCGAATTCAAGCGACTTGTCCGGTCCCATAATCATCATGGCGGTCGACAGTGCGTCTGCTTGCATGGTGGACTCGGCGATCACGCTGACTGATGCCAGTTTATTTTGTACAGACTGACCGGTACGAGGGTCGATAGAGTGTGAGTAACGCTGTTCATCGCTGATAAAATAATTGCGATAGTTACCCGAGGTCGCCACAGATTGATTGTTCAGGTTCAACACACGGAAAACACCGGGCTGTAAATTGCCCGGGTGTTCAATCGCGACCTTCCACAATTCACCATTCGGTTTTTCACCGCGCGATCTGAGCTCCCCTCCCACCTCAACCAGATAACTTTGTATCCCGTGCTCGTCGAGCACCTTGGCGACCTGGTCAACGGCATAGCCCTTGGCAATGCCTGACAAGTCCATTTGCACTTGCGGTTTATGCTTACGAACCGCATTCGCACGTTTGTCCAGTTCTATTAAAGTAAAGCCGACATGTTCTCGCAACAGATCAATGTCTATTGCTTTGGGTTTTGAGTTTAATGGCTGTCCACCTGAGAGTCTGGCACCTGCGCCAAAGCCCCACAGATCGACCATCGGACCTATTGTTATATCAAAGGCACCAGAGGTAAGCTCACTAATCTGCTGTGCGAATTCAATCACCGCAACGGTCTGTGGTGTCAGCTTTTGCCAGTGCACATTAGTCGACTGGTTAAAAGAGGACAGTTCGGATGCCGCACGCCAGGTAGACATGTGCGTATCCACTCGTTGCAATACAGAGTGCACGGCATGCTTTAGAGCGGCAAGCTTGCTTGATTCGGCATTGTGCTCTGTACCATGAGCGATGCGAACGCTATACCCGGTTCCCATGATTTTGCCATCAAAACCCGTTAGCTCACCGGCTTCACGAAGTCCACTGCGGCCAAGCAACCCAAGCACACCAGCAGGCAAAGCAACACCGCCAGCAAGTGCAAGTCCGGTTTTCAGGCAGGTTCGCCGGTTCATCGGTTTGGTCACCATCAATAGGAACCTGCTCGGTGTGAACACGTTCGATTTAAACAGGCTCTAAACGGACAACCTGGATAGTGTATCTGCAACACGGGAAATCAGTGAAGTATCAGATGGTCCACAAAATAGCGTCCGCCTTTCAGGGCGACAGTCATTGCGGCCATAACCTGACCTTCCAGGTGGGAAAATTGTTGATCCCAGACAAGCGTGAAGCTTTTCTGTTTACGAAAAATGGCCACAAGTTCACGCTGGCCAGGTGAACCCCAGTCAGATTCAAACTTGTCGCAAGTTTCCAGGAAGTCTTCAGGCCCGCCGAGACTTTTCAGATTAACCGAGAAGTGGCAGGTATGCAGGGCGTAATCTCGACGCGCCAAGCCCCGGATGATGTCATCCATCATCGGGTTGGCCACTTTCAAGATATCGGTATCATCTAGTTCTAGGCAGCTCATGCGCTGATTTTACATGCGCAAGCCGCGATTGAGTAGATTTGTGATGTCTATTGGGCGATCCCAATCGACATCAACCGCTATTCCTGGTTTTGCTTGCCCATGCGATAACCGCGATACCACTCTTTTTCCAGCTCTTTCGTCGCGAAATAAGAATGATGGCAGTTCGCCGGTGTGGTGCCCTTTATTCCTGCGTCCATGCCCGCTTTTCGGGCTGAGGAAGGTGTAACGTGGTGCAGCGGTTTGAAAGACTCTGAAATAACCGAGTTCAAACCAATAAAATCAAAGGTGCGCTTCATAGCGACAGCTCCAGACATAATAAAGTTATATTCACCGGCCAATTCCGGTAACGTCGGAGCGAAAAGTATCACGCACTCAGGTGCGATATAGTAACCTGGTTCTCATAGTTGCAGAGTAGGTATTCGCAGGCTCTAACACTATGCCTGTTTTTTCGAGCATAGCTCGCTCTGCCCGGAATTGGATCACAGACTCTGGTCACCCAGCTCGTTCTGATCGAAAGTGACGTCCGTCAAATCGACCTGAAACGCGTTCGAATCGTACACCAGACCATATCCCGCGCTGTGTGTTATCTCACAGCTTTGCATTGTTATTCGGGTATTCAGGCCATCGACAATGATATTCCCGGGTCTCGCTGGATCGCCGCCACCATGGGCAATTTGAACATGCTGGAACTGATTCTGGTCACTGGTGCTCGACACGTACTGAATTCCATTCCAGAATCCCGGATTCGGTGACAAACCACGAATAGTGATCGGTTCATCAACGGTACCCAGCGCTTTGATAGCACCGGTAGGCAGCACCAGCAGCTGAACGTTTGCAGCCATACGTAAATCGGTTCCAGGTCCGAGTTCCAGCGTACCCTCACTGACCAGACCGTCGGCAAGCACGTAGTGCGTCGATTGCGCAGGCAGTCGCAGCGTCTGTCCAGCGTCTATTGAGCTGCCGGTTAGCTCAATGCCACGAACCGTCGCCAGAAACTCATTGTTACCTCCCACCGTGCCAACTTGTTCCAGTGGTAATTTCACGCCGGCAGCAGTGTGATTTTTGAGCACGTTGTTATTAAACAGGGCGAAGCCACCTGCGCTCAGTTCGAAGGCGTTGGTGGCACCACTGACTTCACTGTGTGCAACACGATGCAGAGCACTGCTGCTTTGCAATTTAAACCCGTTCCAACTTCCCGGGTGATTAACAGCACTTTTGACAACCACAGGATTAGCAGGTGTACCTTCCATATTTAATGACGATTGGCCGTCAAACAGGATGGACGTACCCGCATCGGCAATGACGGTCGTACCTGCCGGAATATTTAGCTGGGCAGACGATGCCACAACCGCATCGCCCTGCAAGTGATAACACGAACCATTTAACTGCGTGTTCGACCCTATGGATAAAGGGAAGCTGACATTGCATGTTGCGTCTTCTATTGTCACGCTGATACGATCGTTAATACCTAACGACTCGGAACCTGTGACGTTACTCAATTCAACATGAAAATTTTCAGCCGGTTCAGCATCCAGATCAGACTCAACTATAAACGACACTGTTTTAGTACCGCTTTCTCCTGCATCCCAACTTAAAATGCCATCGACCCCGCGAAAATCATCTGAGGGCTGCGCGCTGCCAGCTATAAAGGAATAGCTCACACTGGTTTCACCTTGAGCCGATCCAAGCCGCGTGACCTGAATTGTCCCGTGACGCGATGCTTCAGACAAGCTAACTGATTTTTCTACGATAGCAATAAAATCGCCTTCATCGGGCAATGCAGCTCCGAGTGACACTGGTGCTGCTTCATCCCCTCCTGAACCACCACCACACGCGCTAAGCATGGCCACTGTACTTAAGCCAAGCGTTGCACGAACAATGCATGAGGTCATTGTTTTGCGGGTAGTTGAAATCATCGGAAAGGTCACTGTGAGTCCACCTGTTGTATTGGGTCCTCAGCAGTTGTCGGCGCGCTCGCCAGAGCCTAAACAGCGCAACAGGCGCGCAGCGATGAGTTATTCAAACAGATGTGCAATAAAAGCCGAAAAATCCGCTACAAAGCGAACTGGGTCACACCATTATTCTGTATTTCAACATGACTAGTCGAGCAATTTATCCAGCAGCTCGACCCAGTGAACAACCCGTTGACCAGAACCCGCCTGCAAGTGCAGCTGGCAACCTATGTTGGCCGTGGCAATAACTTGTGGAGTGTGTGCGGTTAACGAGGCCACTTTTTTATCGCGTAATTGGCGACTGAGTTCAGGCTGGAAGATGGAATAAGTGCCAGCTGATCCACAGCACGTATGCGCATCGGCAACGGGTGTTAATTCAAATCCAAGCTGAGTCAGTAAGGTCTCTGTTGCCATGGGAAGCTTCTGGCCGTGCTGCAAAGTACACGGAGGATGAAAAGCAACTGGACCAACTTGTTTTGCTGCAGCCTGAAAACGACTCAAGTCTTCGGTCTGCAATACTTCCACTATGTCTTTACAAAGTGAGCTGACTTTGGCCGCTTTTTCTTTGTATTGCGGATCCTCGGCGAGGACATGACCATAGTCTTTTACCATCACGCCACAGCCACTGGCGGTAGTGATAAGCGCTTCGGCACCATTTTCAATGTAAGGCCACCAGGCATCTATATTCTGACGCATGAATGTTTTGGCATCAGCTTGCTTGTTTAAGTGAAAATGCACCGCGCCACAACACCCGGATTTCTCAACGTTGATCAAATCAATACCCAGCGATTGCAGAATTCTTGCAGTCGCTGCATTGGTAGCTGGTGTCATTGACGGTTGAACACACCCGTCGAGCACCAGCATGCTTCTACTCTGAGAAGGCTGCGGCCACTCTCCGGCAGCCTGCTTCATTGGCACACTGGCACGTAAAGACTTTGGCAACACACGTGCGAAAAGCTGCCCGAGCTTAACTAGCGGTGCCACCCGTTTCGGGTACGGCAATACGGCGAGCACAGCCTGTCGCATTAGACGATTGCCAAGCGGTCTCTCAACACGCTCCTCCACCAAGGAGCGACCGTGGTCGAGCAAGTGACCATATTCAACACCCGAAGGGCAAGTGGTTTCACAATTCCGGCAAGTCAGGCACCGATCAAGATGAGTTAGCGTCTGCTCAGTTGGCGTGCTGCCTTCCACAACTTGCTTGATTAAATAAATTCTTCCGCGAGGACTATCGAGTTCATCGCCAAGCAAGTTATAGGTTGGGCAGGTTGCCAGACAAAAACCGCAATGCACACATTTACGCAGGGTTTTCTCGGCTTCTATAACGCGTGCATCATTGGCCAGTTCAGGGGCAATAGAAGTTTGCATGCGTTCAGTTCCGTGTGGGTGTCATGATTGAAGTGGGCTTAAACTTAAGCATCTAATTCAGGGTGAAATCGACCAGGATTAAACAAGCGCTGAGGATCAAAACTGTCTCGTACCCGTTTTTGCAGTGATCGCATGACACCATCCATGGGTTGAAATAATGCAACACTGTCTGCCATTTGTAATGCCGAATAACAACTCGCATGACCTTTTACTGCAGCTGCGGCAGCGTATATGGTTTCTGCTTCCAGATCGGTTTTAATAAACCGTTGACCACCAGCCCAGTCAATTAACCAGTCGCCATCGAGCTCTATTGGAGCGACATATTCAGCCACACTAATCCGCCACAAGGCTTTTTCACTGCTGAAAAACGGGTGTTCGTATTCCCGGATGCTTTGCCAGAAGGCATCTGCGTTTTCAACTTCCTCTCCACCGCAAGTTCGGGCAGCAGCGCTGACTGCCGAAGCACTGCCACTGAGGCGGATAAACTGGGAAGTGCCTATGACCGCAGCTGCACTGATAGGTAACGGTTGTCGCATCAGTTTAACGATGCCATCGGTTGTATTTGCACTTTGCAATTCATGCTGCAAAGTCAACTGCGCTTCCGGCAAGGGCAGTACTTTCATTGAAGTTTCCAGCAACACGCCTAATGTGCCGAACGCACCAACCTGCAATCGGGCAGCATCGTAACCGGCAACGTTTTTCATGACTTCACCGCCAAAACGCAATGCCTTCCCCTGCCCGTTTATCACACGCATGCCCAAAACAAAATCCCGGGCCGACCCTGCAAACGGTCGAGCTGGACCGGACAACCCACACGCAAGTACGCCACCAATAGTGCCGCCGTTAAGGACGGGGGGTTCAAACGGCAACATCTGCCCATGCTGGGCCAGTAACTGAGTTAGCTCAAGCATAGTTGTGCCGGCTCTGACCGTCACAACCAGTTCGGTCGGTTCATAACTCACAACACCGGTATGTTCCAACGTTGACAGGCTCGGCGCTGTTTGTGACCGACCCAGAAACGATTTGCTTTTTCCACCAACAATGTTTAGCGGTGCATTGTCTGTGATTGCTTGCTGCACGCGTTCAACTAATTGATCGGTCCTGTCCTGACCAGGCCAGTTCTGACTGGAGGTCGGTCTGTTCTCTGCTGGTGCGGGGTTATCGGTGTCAGACACAATTAAAATATTTCAAATTTTGGTTTATCGGACTCTCTTAAAACTTTTCCAGATCCGGTTTATCGGACTCTTTTAAAACCTTTCTAGATTCGGGAATGGAATGTTTCCGTGGTGCACGTGCATTGCACCGAACTCTGCACAACGTTGCAGGGTGGGAACCGCTTTACCCGGGTTCAATAAACCGTCAGGATCAAACGCCGCTTTTATCGCATGAAACTGTACCAGTGAGTCTTCATCAAACTGCACACACATTTCATTGATCTTCTCAACACCAACACCGTGTTCACCGGTAACGGTTCCGCCAACTTCTACGCACAGCAGTAAAATGCGGCTGCCCAACTCTTCGGTTCGTTTAGTTTCACCGGGTATGTTGGCATCGAAGAGGATCAGTGGATGCAAGTTGCCATCGCCTGCGTGGAACACATTAGCTATCGGCAATTCGTATTCGGCCGACAACTGTTCCATTCGTCGTAAAACGTAAGGCAGCTGACCTCTTGGAATGGTGCCATCAATACAATAGTAGTCAGGCGCCAGACGCCCCACTGCAGGAAAGGCTGACTTGCGCCCTTTCCATAACAAAAGCCGTTCCTCTTCAGATTCAGCCACTCGCAGCTCTGAAACGTTACAAGCTTTAAATACCGATGAGACCTTCTTAATCTGTGCCGTGACTTCCTCTTCAAGACCATCCAGTTCGCAAAGCAATAGTGCCGCCGAATCGGTCGGGTATCCGCAATTCGCGAACGCCTCCGCCGCTACCATCGCAGGCTTGTCCATGAGCTCAAGCCCGGCTGGAATAATTCCCTCAGCGATGACTTTACCGACCGCACTACCCGCATCTTCAACACTATTAAATGCGGCCATGATCAATTTTGCGCTTGGTGGAGTTGGCAGGAGTTTGACGCGCACTTCCACTACCACCGCCAGCATGCCTTCTGACCCGTTCATTATCGACAGTAGATCGTATCCTGCGCTATCCATGGCGCTTGAGCCAATTTCCAACAAATCACCATCGATGGTCACAACCGTAACTGCAAGCACGTTGTGTATGGTCAATCCGTATTTGAGGCAATGCACACCACCTGAGTTTTCGGCGACATTCCCACCAATAGTGCACGCAATCTGCGAGGACGGATCGGGCGCATAATACAAGCCATGTGGTCGTGCAGCGTCAGAAATCGCCAAATTGCGCACCCCCGGCTGGACCCTGGCGAACCCAAGCTCGGTGTTAAGCTCCAGAATCTGATTGAACTTGGCCAGACCCAGCAAAATACCCTCTTCATGCGGCAAAGCCCCCCCGGAAAGACCGGTGCCAGCACCGCGGGCAACAACGGGCACCTTCGTCTCACTAGCCCAGCGTAAAACGGCCTGCACCTGCTCGATGGTCTCTGGCAATAGCACGAGTAGCGGCGTCTTCTTGAACACCGTCAGGCCATCGGATTCGTAGGGTTTAAGCTCTTCAGTTGTGCTTAAAATGCAGGATGCTGGCAGAAATGCAGTTAATGCTTGTGCAAAGCGCTGCCTTCGCGACGCTATATCGGTGGCGGTTAGCTGACTGGTTTCTGCTGCTTGAGAAGACATTTAACTCAATTACTCCTGACTGGCGATCAGACTACCGCATATGCGGACAGGTAGGATTCCTACCGACTTCATCTATTGTACTGTTTTAGCGCAACGAGCTGTAATAACAACAAGCAGTTTCATCAGCGCGAAACACCGACGGTTCACGACGAAAGTACGCTAAAATGTTGCTAAACCACACTCCAAGTCGGGTAAAGCCACAATCGACCAGTTTTGTAGTCGAGTTACCAAAACCCACTTTCGACCAATGAGAACAAGTCAAACCTTATGAGACGGCGTAGAGACGCAAAAATTATCGCAACATTAGGCCCTTCGAGCAATTCACTGGAAAAAATAGGCGAACTGTTCGATGCCGGAATTGATGTATTCCGGCTTAACTTCAGCCATGGCTCGCATGAAGATCATGCCCGAACTCACGGTTTCATCCGGCAAGTGGAACAGGAACGCAAACGCCCCATTGGCATTCTTGCTGACCTGCAAGGCCCCAAGTTACGCGTTGGTCAATTCAAAAACAAAAGCGAAGAGCTGGAAACCAGCCAGCACTTCACACTCGACATGAATGACATACCGGGCGACAACACTCGTGTTTGTCTGCCCCATCCCGAAATTTTTGCCGCCCTTGAAGTCGGATCCCAATTGTTGGTTAACGATGGAAAAATCCGATTACGCGTGCTGGAGTTTGATAAAGAGCATGCAAAAACCGAAGTGATGGTGGGTGGCACCATCAGCAATAACAAAGGCGTTAACGTTCCCGATGTCGTGTTACCGATTTCACCGCTGACTGAAAAAGACCGAATCGATCTTGAATTTGCATTGTCTTTGGAAGTTGACTGGGTAGCCATGTCGTTTGTTCAACGCGCTGAAGACATTACAGAAATGCGCGAGCTGGTTGGACAACGAGCTGCAATTATGGCAAAGCTTGAAAAACCAACCGCGATCAAACACCTGAACGATATCGTTCAACTATCCGATAGCGTTATGGTGGCACGTGGTGATCTGGGTGTAGAAATGCCGCAAGAGAAAGTGCCTGTGATACAAAGGCAAATTGTTCGAGCCGCAAGGCGTGAAGGCAAGCCGGTAGTTATCGCAACACAAATGCTCGAATCAATGATCGCTTCTCCGGTGCCCACCCGGGCGGAATCTTCCGACGTGGCTACCGCAATTTATGATGGCTCAGATGCAGTTATGCTATCGGCGGAAACGGCTGCCGGTTTGCATCCCATTGAGGCAGCCACAGCCATGAACCGGATAATCATCGAAGTTGAACGCGACGTATACTATCGCAAGTCAATCGATGCAAGCTTACCGGCCCCCGGGGATACAGTTGCCGATGCGATCAGCTCCTCGTTGCATCACATTTCAAACGTGCTGCCGCTAGCTGCCACATTCACTTATACCGAATCAGGATTCAGTAGTTTTCGCGCGGCGCGAGAGCGGCCCGAGGCACCAGTCATTGGATGCACGCCCTATCAGAAAACGGCCAGAAAGCTGGCACTGGTATGGGGTGTTCACGCCGTGCTATCAGCCGAGATGTCCTCCGTGGACGAGATGGTTGAAAACGCGATCAACATCACTTTGCAGGAAGGATTTGGCGAGCTAGGTGAAATAATCGCTATCACTGCCGGAATGCCTTTCGGCAGAACTGGTACAACTAACATGCTAAGACTGACACGTCTGAAAGAGCTCTAGGAAGGCCAGTTTACAATCATTTACACCACTTACTGCGCCTGAGCGACTAGTACACGAGGATGCGTGTGGTAACTCGCGCTCTGTCACGGTATGGTTCACATATGAAGAAATCTTACTCATTCAAATCGTTACGACAACGATCTGGCGTCGCGGCATATTTGCCTGACAGTTTGCCGATCAAGCTGCCAATAGGCCTGGCGCGCAGCGTTTTGGTCGTTGTCTTCGCGCTAATGGTGCTGACACCAATAAACGCAGCTTTTGCACAGTCGAAAACAGATTCGATCATAACGCGTAATGTTATCGCCGAACCTGGTGATACGCTGCGCTCGATCGCGCGTCGTGAATTTGGAAAATCGGGTTTGTCTGCCATGCTGGCAAACTTCAACGGCATGCAGGAATCAGAGCCACTTATTGCCGGGCAGGTTATCCGCATTCCTTTGTTCACGCCAGTTGACAGACAATACGCAACGGTTATCTTCGCTAAAGGCGTGGTGACAAAAAATGATGTGCAGATAAAGCGGGACGATAAAATTTATTTGCATGAGTTACTCATTACCGGAGAGGACGGGTTTGCCAGTCTCGAATTCGCCTCTGGTTCGGTTGTTAATCTGCAACCTCAAACGCACGCCAAACTTGAAAAGCTGAATTGCCTCGATAGCGATGCAAGCTGTCTGATCGTGCTCGACTCCGCGCAAGGTGAAGTGTCCTCCGATGTCAAACGTCGCGATGGTCAACCAACTGAGTTTACGATTAATACACCTTACGCATCTGCTGCGGTTCGCGGCACGATGTTTGAGATGAACGCACTGTCTTCAAAAATTGTTGTAGGTGTTACCGAGGGCGAAGTGCTTTTGGCAGGCGCTTCAGATAGCAGTGTCGGACTGGACGAGGGCTTCGGCTCGGTCGCAGCAGCGAACGCTCCACCACTGGATCCAATCGCGCTTTTGCCGGCACCCGTATACCGTTACATTCCGACTAGAGCGGCAAAAGGTGATGCTATCTCATGGTGGGCACTATCCGATGTCGAGCAATACCTGATCGACCTGTCAGCCGACGAAGACGGCATGGATGTCATTGCAAAATTCAACGAATCGGAAGGCATTCTGTCAATCGATGAACTGGCTTCTGGCGAGTACTTCATGAACGTTCGCGGCATTGACTCCAACGGCATTAAGGGCTTTAAAGCACCAACCAAGATTGTCGTGGCAGCCATTGATGAAACCGTTGAACCGGTCGACACCACTATTTCCAGACTGGGTAACGAATTCCTGGTTCAGGTTATCGACCCGCCGGAATCATCTCCCGGCTACGAAGTACAAATTTCACGCACACCCGACTTCAGTGACCCGCTCAGTGTCGATGTTGCAAACACCGGCAGCGCGATCTTCAGATTGGAAAGTGACAAAATCTTCGCCAGAGCCCGAGTATTACTGGACCCGGCCACAGTGTCAGCGTTCGGTGGAGTCAGTGAATCGAATTAGCGTTTTAGCTGCATGTCGATAACACAAGCAGCGTGCTGCATTGATTCCTACACATAAAAGCCAGGCTGAATGCCTGGTTTTTTGTTGCACAGCTAGATAGGATGCAGGTGTATAAATACCAGTGCGTAAATACGGGTATATAAGATAAGGCCGTATAAACAGGCGTTTTTTCAAACGAACTTGAAGTCAATTGCGCGTCGCGCCTTCGCGAGCTGTTGCAACATGGCGTCACCACCTTTCACAGCTACCCCAACTGCCAGAATATCCAACACCACCATTTGCGCCAGACGAGATTTTACCGGTGCAAAAATATCGCTGTCTTCAGCTACATCAACGCTCAGGTTCACATCTGAGAGTTCGGCTAACGGGGATTTTGTTGCCGTCACACTAACCACCTTGGCGCGTGCATCTTTGGCAATTTGAGCCGTCGTGAGTAGGTCCTGATTTCGGCCGGAATGGGATATGGCAACGACCAGTGCCTTGTCATCAAGCAGCGCTGCGGCAGAATGTTGTATATGCGGATCGGAATACGCAATCGCCGGTTTTCCAAGGCGAAACAGTTTTAGCTGAGCATCTTCAGCAACGATAGCCGAACCACCTGATCCGTATAACTCAATACGGTTGCATTGCAAATAGTATTCAATAGCCTGATCAAGTGCATCGTAGTTCAGCTGGTTCCGAACATGCACTAACGAAGCAATAGCACCATCAATCAGCTTACCGCTGAGCTCTTTACTAGAGTCTTCGGGCGTCACATCACGGTAGAAAAAAGTACCTCTGCTGGCAAGGTCTTGCGCCAAGCGCAATTTGAACTGTTGAAAACCAACACAATCGAGTGCACGGCAAAATCGAATCACGGTAGGTTCGCTAACGGATGCCTTTGTCGCGATAGCCTGAATAGAAGACTGAACACTGTTATCCGGATCTGCCAGAATAACGTCGGCCACTTTCTGTTCGGATTTTCTTAGACCGTCTCGTGCCGATTTTATTTTCGCCAGCATACCTACTGCAACTAAGCCGTTTAAGGAGACCAGTATACCGATATGGGCGGCAGATGTTTTTCGAAAAAAGACCCGATAGGCAACGGGTTTGCGTCACCTGGATTCAAAGCCGCTTCGAGAACCTCTCTTTTTTGTTCGCCGGTGATGTGCAGGTAGCGGTATCGCGAACGCAGCAGCGCCGCTCTGGTCAGGGTGATACGCTGCTGCGGCACAGTTTTGGGTTGAAGCACGGCGAGCATTGCCGGGCTATCGATATTGAGCGCATCGTCCAGTCCTTCAGTGTCGGGAAACAGCGACGCCGTATGGCCATCCCCGCCCATGCCCAATACCACAACACTAAAAGGTTGAATCATCGTGGCAAGAGAGCGTTCAATGTCATCGATGGCGTCAACCGCTTCCATGTCGCGATAAAGGCTATGGAAGGTTGCTGAAGACGCCGCACCCACAAGAAAATGCGTTTTAACGAAACTGGCATTGCTGTCTTCATGGCCTTCAGGCACCCATCGTTCATCAGCAAGCGTTACGTCAATGACCGACCAGTTCAAATCAGCCTTGGACAAATGCTTGAAGAACGGCAATGGCGTGCTGCCACCGGATACCACCAGACTGGCCCTGCCATGGTGCTCGATGGTTTGCGCAAGGTTTGCACAAACGGCGGCACTTAATTGTTTAGCCAGCGTGTCAGGGTCACTTGCTTCGGTCCACTGAGCCGCGTTCAATCCTCGTACCATTTCAGCCCCTCTTTACTGATTAGCGCATTCGATGCAGCCGGCCCCATGGTGCCCGCGGTATAACTTTTAGGCACCACCTTGTGTTTCTCCCATGCTTCACGAATGGGATCGATCCAGGCCCAGGCAGCGTCAACTTCATCCCGACGCATGAACAGGGTTTGATTGCCGTTAATGATGTCAATGCAAAGCCTTTCGTATGCAATCATTTGGCGTTTTTTAAATATGTCATTGAAATCCAGATTAAGATGAACCGGCTGCAGTTCCATATCATCTCCCCAGGCTTTTACATAGATGCGCATGCGAATGCTTTCTTCGGGCTGTAGTCGAATGATTAATTGGTTCGGTGCTGTAAACCCGTCAGCTGTCTCGTAAATGGAGTGCGGCACTTTTCTGAAATTAATAATGATTTCCGTCAGCTTGCTTTCCATGTGTTTACCGGTTCGAAGATAGAACGGTACTCCGGCCCATCGCCAGGACTGTATTTCAGCTCTGATCGCGACAAATGTTTCGGTAGTACTGTCATCAGAAACGGTTTCATTATCAAGATAGCCCGGCACAGCACCATCAGCATAAGCACCTGCTTTGTATTGTCCTCGAACCGTACTTTCAACCGCGTGCTGTCCAACCAAAGGCTTTAACGCGCGCAACACTTTTATTTTCTCGTCGCGAACAGCGTCTGAATCTACGCTAACTGGCGGCTCCATTGCGATAATGACCAGAAGTTGCAACAAGTGATTCTGCACCATATCTCGAAGTGCGCCGGTTTGATCATAAAAACCGCCACGTGTTCCAACACCAAGACTTTCCGCAATGGTGATTTGCACATCGCTTATACGTTCCCGTCGCCACAGCGGTTCAAACAACGAATTTCCGAAACGCAGTGCCATTAGATTTTGCACGGTTTCCTTACCAAGGTAGTGATCGATTCGAAAAATTTGAGACTCTTCAAATGCTTCGGCCAGCTGGTCGTTAATTTCGTTTGCCGTTTCCTGGTCACGCCCTAACGGTTTCTCCAGAGCCACCCTGCTCTTAGCTGAAATGAGTCCGGCTTCTTTGACCTTGTTGCATATGGTGGCAAACAAACTCGGCGCCACTGACAGATAAAACACCCGGGCATGGTCTTCGCGCCCAGCGAGCATGTTACCCAAATCGCTGTAGCCTTCAATGGTGGTTAGATCAATTTGAAGATAGAAAACACGCTGTACAAACTCATCCCAAACGTTTTGCATGAACTGCTCTTCGGGTATGTGCTGTTTAACTTCTGAACTGATAAGGCTTCTGAACGCATCGGTATCAAGATCTTTTCTGGCAACGCAGATAATCCGGCCGTCATCGGCGAGCTGATTTTCACAGTGCCGAAAGTAAAGCGCCGGCAGCAGTTTGCGTAGTGACAAATCACCGGTACCACCGAACAGCACAAAATCGAACGGGTTGGTGGTGTCAGCTGAGTGTGGGTTCTTCATAGTCGAGTTAGATATGGCGAATCGGTTCTGCCGCGATCAGCGGCTGTACTAGTATAAGTTTAATCGGCGCTGTATCGTTTGTGTAATATTATTACATGCATAATGAGTATTTTTCCAAAATCACATCGTTCTGTGGCCAATCAACTAAGCTTAATGTGCGATAATTTACGTAGCAATCTTACTAGAACCTAAGAATCCTCAGACTTAAAGACTTGATGACTAGCCTGAACAACACCGTATCCAGCGTCACGAAACGCATCGTGGAACGCAGTCGAAAACCTCGCCAGCATTACCTGCAAGGCGTTGAGCAGTCGAGCTCAAAAAGCGCACAGCGCGGTGGGTTATCTTGCACCAACATTGCTCACGCGGTGGCTACTGCACCGGCCAACGACAAGCTCATTCTGCATGCCGAGCACCAGCCGAACCTCGCCATTGTCAGTTCGTATAACGAAATGCTCTCGGCTCACCAGCCTTTTGTAAGTTACCCCGACGTGATTAAAGCGGCGGCTCGCCAGGCTGGCGCCACGGCTCAGTTCGCTGGCGGCACACCCGCAATGTGCGATGGTGTAACGCAAGGGCAACCCGGTATGGAATTATCCCTGTTCAGCCGCGATATCATAGCCATGTCAACAGCGATCGCACTGTCACACAACATGTTTGATGCTGGCGTGTATCTGGGTGTTTGCGACAAGATCGTGCCCGGTCTGCTCATTGGCGCATTAAGCTTTGGGCACCTGCCCGCGGTATTTGTCCCGGCCGGACCAATGACAACGGGCTTATCCAACAAAGAAAAAGCACGCACCCGACAAAAATTTGCCGAAGG
Source organism: uncultured Granulosicoccaceae bacterium (assembly GCA_937981955.1). Classification (GTDB taxonomy): domain Bacteria; phylum Pseudomonadota; class Gammaproteobacteria; order Granulosicoccales; family Granulosicoccaceae; genus Granulosicoccus. The sequence goes on along the minus strand of CALJNA010000152.1, from coordinate 10,747 downwards.
AAAAGCAACCCGGCAGGAGTTGCTGGAGTCAGAAAGCAAGTCGTACCACGGTCCAGGCACCTGTACATTTTACGGCACCGCCAACAGCAACCAGATGCTGATGGAGATTATGGGTTTGCACTTACCCGGCGCTGCATTTATTAATCCCGGCACACCTTTGCGAGAATCCTTAACCGCAGCTGCGGCAACGCGTGCCTTGCAACTAACATCACGCGGCAACGAATACACACCAGTTGCACATGTTGTTGACGAGAAAGCGATCGTCAATGCGATCATTGGTTTACTGGCAACCGGCGGCTCAACCAACCACACGCTGCATCTGGTTGCCATTGCGCGCGCTGCCGGCATCATTATCGACTGGAATGATTTTGACGAGCTTAGCCATGTTATTCCATCACTAACCCATGTGTATCCGAGTGGTCAGGCAGACGTCAATCAGTTTCACGCAGCCGGTGGTATCGCTCTGGTCATTCGTGAATTGCTCGATGCCGGTTTATTGCATGATGATGTTAAAACCGTCGCAGGAGATGGCGGGCTCAGACGTTACACGCAGGAGCCCTGGCTTGACGATGGCACTCTGGCATGGCGAGAAGGTCCGGATAAAGCATTGGACGACAGCATAATTGCAACGGTGGATGAACCGTTTATGGCTGATGGCGGACTGCGGCTCATGCAAGGCAATCTTGGCCGTGCCGTTGTTAAAACTTCGGCCATAAGGGAACAGCATCGCGTAGTTAAAGCACCAGCAGAAATTTTTCACTCTCAGGCTGCTCTTAAGCAGGCATTTGAACGTGATGAACTCAATCATGACTTTGTCGCTGTCATTGCCTATCAAGGTCCGCGTGCTAATGGCATGCCTGAGCTGCACCAACTCACACCCATACTGGGAGTGCTACTCGATCGCGGACACAAAGTCGCTTTGGTGACCGACGGTCGCATGTCAGGAGCATCAGGCAAAGTGCCCGCGGCTATTCATGTATCACCAGAGTGTTTGCTCGACGGACCACTTGCCAAAGTACGAAAAGGTGACATGATTGAATTTAATACCTACACCGGTGAACTCAACGCGCTGGTCGATACAGATGAATGGAACGCGCGTAAAGTCGAACAACCTGACCTGTCAGCAAATGAAGATACCGGTCGTTTGTTATTCAGTGGCTTTAGAGCGCATGTCAGCACCGCTGAAACCGGTGCCATTAGTGCATTCAGCGTTTAACATTGACTATTGTCGATCAATCCTTTTAAGTCCATCTTAAAGAGTGAACAACATGAAAATTCGAGAGTTGATGGAGCTAGCGCCAGTTATACCTGTGCTTGTTATTGATCACGTAGAACAGGCCGTTCCGTTAGCACAAGCATTGGTAAACGGTGGACTGCGAGTATTGGAAGTGACGCTTCGCACACCGGCTGCATTAGACGCAATGCAGGCGATGAGTTCGGTTGAAGGCGCCATAATCGGGGTCGGTACCGCACTGAATGCCGATGACTTGAAACGCGCAAAAGATCACGGGGCGCAGTTTGCGGTGAGTCCCGGCTTCACGCCAGAGCTGGGTAAGGCAGCTGAAGACCTTGCACTGCCTCTGCTGCCAGGCGTTGCTAATTCAGCTGACATCATGCGCGCCCTCGATAGCGGGCTGAGCGAATTGAAATTCTTTCCAGCCAGTCAGGCTGGGGGTCCGGCCATGCTCAAAGCTCTGGGCGGGCCGTTTGTCGATGTGGTGTTCTGCCCCACCGGCGGTATCAACGCCGCATCAGCACCTGACTATCTGGCACTGAACAACGTCTTGTGTGTTGGTGGTTCATGGGTTGCTCCAGCCAGCGCTGTCAAGGCAGGAAAATGGGACGAGATCACCGAGCTGGCCAAAGCCAGTCTTGCGCTGAAAGCCTCGTAGCCCATACTTTGAACAAGCCGCAAGGCTGCAAAACCGGCAGAATCAGCCGCAAGCTCGCGCGCGGTACAGTGCGTTTCAGGGCTGGCGCTGTTTTTGCTGCCAAAGTTCATGTTATCTCGAACCCTGACCATTCTGGGCACCTGTCTGCTTAGCGCCTGCTCGCTTAACCAGGTACTCTACGCCGCGCAACAGCCGATTAATTGTGCCCTGCCACATACCGATACGCGAATCAACGAATGCACCATTATCAAGCGCGCCAGCGAGTTCGGCAGCTGTATCAGTGCCAGTGACGTCAGTGAACACACTTGTGTTGTTATGGATAGCGACCTGGAATACTGCGATGCTAATCAGCATATAAACATCTCTGCGATATTCGACTCATCGAATAAATCGCTCAACTGCAAAGGTGGCAGTATTGATCACGGCTGGAGTCCGAACTCTTCAAATGCAATAACCCCGACCTTGCGAAGTCGACAAATGCCGTTTGTACGTTTCTACGATGACCGATCGTTATCAGATATATCAGTGCGCAATTGCACCATGCGTGGAACATTCCATGCGGGTATTCAAATGACACGCTTCTTCGGCGGACAACTGGGCGGTAATGGCGAACTCGATGCTGATGAAGCTCTGCCTGTCGGACATAAAAATATTGTGTTTGAAGATATTAAAATGGAAGGCACAGAGGTGGGATTTTATCTTGGGAACTTCAGTGAAGATATTACGATTAACCGGGTTCACATTGACGGTACCAGACGCATTGCCATTTACTCCGAAGCCGGCAGCCACAAAGTCAGAATAACCAATTCAACCATCAGCAACAATAAAACTCGCGAAGCGGTGGCCATTGACTCAACTTACAACAGTGAAATAAGCAATACACGATTTCTGAACAATCGCGAAGGTGGTATCAATGTGTATCAAAATTGTGGTGAACTTAAAGGCAGTGTTTGTCCGGTCGTGCGCCCCACCCCACCTAACGGCAACCGGATTACTAACAACGTATTCATCAATAACGGTGTAACCGGAGTGCAAATAGCATCAAGACAAGGTCGGAACCACGCATTGGGTTGGTGTGCATCCTTAAACGGCCTGCCGGGAAAATTCTCAGACACATCCATTAATAATGTTGTTGAAGATAACACCATCCACTGCAACGAAGGAACCGGGCTGGTTTTAATGGATGGTCCGAATTCAGTTCGCAACAACACCATTGTGGCGAAAGATCATTGTGTGCCACTGGAAATATCAACTGGTGGTTTTGGCGACAGTAAAAGCGAGGTATTAAACGGATTGGTGGTTGAAAACAACAACGTTACTTCAGCACGACCACCAAGACTACGCAATATTAACGACAACGTGATTTACAAGCCGTAGACCTATCCCATTTAAGCGCAAAGGGCGCGATTACGCAGATCGCCTAAGCTCACACGGATTTAAGCAAATGCAAAACATTACCTGACAATGTTCTGCTGTTAATGTTCTACGCTTACCACTAGCGAATCATTCTCTAATACGGAACCACAGAGACCGGCTATGACCCACCTGTTTCGAGTACTAACCGTTTTGCTATTGTCTGCGCCAACGTTATATTGCTCGCACAGTTTCGCAAACGAAAAACGAGAGCTGCGAACACTGTATCTCGGTTTCAACCTGGGTTTTGCAGATGGACGGCCAAGTATCTCAAGTCAGCAACCAGGGCCATTCACTGGTTCAAACCAGTTCTCCAACCAAATCGGGTTATTTGTTGAGAAGAGAGTCACCGATCTAATACATGTTCAAGTAACCGCAGAGCTGGAAAGCGCTTCCAGAATTGTTGCATCGAATGTAAAAGCCGCAGAGTCAGATTCTGTTTTTATTGGTGCCGGCGCGACCATTGGCTATATAAATCGGCACAACGCCCCATTTGTATCGGTTATTCTGGGACACTCTAAACTTGATATTGGCAACACGGGCGATCCGACCGCTGTCAGGGAAAGCTGTTCTTTTATTTGCCTCACCGATTACGATGACAGATTTGGTGCATCATCATCGGGAATTGGATACAAGATTGCTGCCGGCATGGTACTAACCAATAAGCTTCGCCTTTCTGTATTCCACAAGCAAGTGGGTGGAGATGCCAGCGACCTTATTTCAGGCTCTAATGCGTATATGCGTTACACGGGTATTCTGGGAAGCGTCACTTTCAAGTAAGGCATTCGTGGATTACGCAGCACCGTAATCAAAGTAAGATGTTGATACGAATAGTCAGAATACACGCATAGCGTAAAACTATACGCCTGAGCTTAAATATACGAACAGCCTAAACGGCATCTGAATCCTTATTTAACCGGCGCTGGATAGCTTAACTGAACAATGGTCAGTGAGGCATCATCATTTTGAATCTGTTGTACACGCTCACGAACGGCATATACAACAATGCCCATATCATCATCCGGCAACAGCTGTTGTAAATTAACGGGCAGCGTAAACTGTCCGTCGTCAATTAGATTGCAGTCAACACTTGTAACAACAGGGTTGTCAGAATCCCGAAAATCTATGGCGCTGAGTTTTAGTTTTATACGAACCTCATCATTCTGCGAAGCTTCCCAACGCAACTCGGCTGCAGCGCTTGACATAACTCCGGTTTCCGGAGCCAGCCAGACCAGCGGCAATAGAGGCGGCACTGCCACGCCCCCTATCTGCGCCAGCGACGATTCCGATTCAATCGACAACATGGCATCCTCTGGTAAGGCTTCACTTTTCCATCTCTCGATGGGCGCATAAACTGCAGTGTCGCCAATCTGCTGTTTAACGAGCGATTCAAACTCCCCAGTCCGTGATTCGATAGCAGCATGACCGTTTATACTTTGTAAACCGCCCCAGGTGCCAGACGAGTCTGAACCAGCTCCGGCTAACACACTCTCCATATTGACCGAATCAAATGCACAAGCATCATCAGCATCGATACCAGCGCCAAGTAATGGCGGGTAGTCACTCGCTGTGCCCTGGACGAACCAGCCATCAAAAACGGTTTTACCGTTTCGCTCCTCTACGACGATCGTTCCCGACAGTTGAAGGGCTCCTTGACCAAGACCTTGATTATCAGGAGCGGTGGAAGACGGGCCACCACCGCCACAAGCACTCAGCAACACACTACAAAGGAACATCCATTCCAATGTGCCACCCGGTCGACTATGGGTATTTTGATTTGACATCGATCCTCCGCTAACACCGAATTAGCGGCCAATATCGGGTGTCAACTAAAACACGATTCTAAGAAAAAACGTTATCTGGATCTCAAATCGTGGGGAGTTAATCGAATCCCGGGAGGGAGCGTATTCTATTTATCAAGTCCAGAGTCGATTGCGCAACGTATGAGCGCTGACATGGACCTGAGCCCGAGTTTTTTCTTAATGTTTCTGCGGTGCGTTTCAACCGTTCTGGGGCTAATACCCAGTTCCGCCGCACTTGCTTTGCTACTTAATCCTTGCGCAAGCATGCCAAGAATGATTTGCTCACGGTCAGTTAGAGCATCGGTCGGTGACTCGGGCTTCTTCAGAATCGCATTGGCGACGGTTGAACTGTAGTAGATTCCTCCAGAATGGACCGCCTTAATAGCGTTCAACATCTCTTCTGCAGATGCGCTTTTTAACACATACCCACGTGCACCAAGATCTATTAGTTGCGTTACGTAGTGCCGGTCATCGTGCATACTCAACACCAGTATCAGTGTCTCGGGTGCTGCATCCATAATTTCTTCTGCAGCCTTTATTCCATTCATTACCGGCATGTTTATATCAAGTAAAACAACATCCGGACGAAGACTGACCACCATATCAAGAGCTTGCTGACCATCGCATGCCTCTCCAATGACTTCTACAGATTCGGAGCGATTAAGTCTTGCACGTAAACCATCTCGTACCAGAGGATGATCGTCAACGATGAGTGTTTTTATCGCGCTCATTCCAGTGCCAGCTTCGCACCAGGACTTAAACTCAGCGACGCACGCGGTATGGCGGCATGAATAGTAGTACCTGAAGCATTGGTTGTAATGTTAAACACACCTTTAAAATAGCTCATGCGCTCTGCCATATTTCGTAATCCAAGACCTGTTTTCGCTGAATCAGTTTTGAGATCTGTCGCTTTATCAAACCCTGAGCCGTTATCTTTTATCGTGAGCTGAAACCAATCTCGTTGAATCTCAAATTTAATGAATACCTTTACCGCATTTGAGTGGCGTTCTACGTTTGACAATGCTTCCTGAGTGACGCGATACAAAGCAGTCTTAGCAGGCGTTTCCAAAAGATTTCGAAACGGAACTCTTGTCAATTCGACTTCTATTCCGGTTCTTCTTGTAAATTGTTCTACTAAAGAATCTACCGCAACCATTAATCCAAGGTCATCCAGAATACTGGGATGTAGATCTCTGGACATTCTTTTCACTTCTACAATAGTTTCATCTATGTGTTGTTCGCTTGCACGAATTAACTGCTGACTTTTGCCAATTTCTTGAGAGTTGGCAGATCGCGCCTCCTCTAGAGAGAATTTAATCGCAACAAGCCGTTGGTTTATCCCGTCGTGCAACTCTCTGGATACTCGACGGCGCTCTTCATCCTGCGTATCCATAACTCGCTTTGTAAGCTGCAATAGTTTTTTATCCGCATGTTTAAGTTCATTAATCTGTAAAGCAAGTCCGCACACCAACACGGCAATGAACACGGCGGCCGCACTACCCATAACTACCATTGATGTTGATTTTATCTGAGCATCGAAACTTTGATCGATCGCTTCCAATTGCCGATCAATATCATCAATATAAACACCGGTCCCAATAACCCAATCCCATTCCTTTATTTTCTCGGCATATCCAAGTTTTTTGGTTATTTCCCCAGCAGACGGCTGCTCCCATAGATATTCCGTAAAACCACCGCCTGTTTCGGCTTGCCGTATCAGATCTTGTATGATGAGCTTCCCTTCACTATCGGCCAAATTCCACCAATTCTCCCCTATACGATACGGCTGCTTGGGATGAACCAGATTATCGCCGACAGTGTTATAGACAAAGAAATATCCATCATCGGCATAAGAAAGATTCGTGAGTAAATGTTTGGCTCTATGTTGCTTTTCAATTTCGCTCAAGTCTGGGTTTTGCAATATTGGTGTCAGTGCAGATCGAGCCATTTGCGTAACTTTAATGAGCTCTGTTTGATAAACATCCATTAGTGAGCTGTGAAATACGGAAGATTGATGATTCGACAGCTGCTGTGTCTGAGCATTTACAAATAAGCCAACCGCCAGCATGCCAAGCAACATTGGCACAGTGGTTAACAACACAATTTTTTGGCGAAGACTCATAGGCAAATTAACAAATCCGACAACGCAAATACTTTTCTACCACTACCAAAGGCTGACCGCCTGACGGCTTAATCCAAAAAACGCAGGATAAAGCAGCAATATCGATAGCACTGCTATTTGAATTAGAATAAACGGTAAAACACCTTTATATATATTAAGTGTGCTGAAATTGGCCGGTGCTACTCCTTTCAAGTAAAACAAAGCGAAGCCAAACGGCGGCGTTAAAAATGAAGTTTGAAGATTCATAGCCACGAGTATCGCGAACCAAATCAGATTAATTTCTAACTGATCAATTACGGTATATACCAGTGGTAAAACGATATATGAGATTTCAATGTAATCCAGAAAGAATCCCAAAATCATAATTAACACCATCGTAAATATGAGGAATCCCCACGTCTCACCCGGAATAGATAATAACAAGTGTTCAATCTCTTCCTCTCCACCGGTATACGAAAAACCCATGGAGAATACAGAAGCACCCAGAAGGACGGTGAAAACCATGGCAGTAATCTTCACAGTCTCTTCAGCACTGCTCCAGATCATTCTAAACGACAACTTTCCATAGACTGCTGCCAGAACCACGGCACCAATACAACCCAAAGCTGATGACTCTGTCGGTGTTGCCACTCCAGTAAAGATGGATCCCAATACAACCAATACTAATATGATCGGTGGCAAAATTGCCGAAAGCGCACTAAGAATCAGTCTGAATTTTGATATTCCACTTGTTTCCTGAGGGACAGCTGGAGCCGCATCGCCACGGAACCAGGCGAAAATTATGACATAGACGATATAGCAAAGAACCAGAAACAAGCCTGGTTTCAAAGCAGCGGCGAACAAATCACCAACCGGAATGTTAAGCACGTCGCTTAACACAATTAAAACAATGGAAGGCGGAATCAACTGCCCCAACGTACCGGACGCGCAAATTGTACCAGCTGCCAATTTAGGGCTATAGCCATGATTTAGCATAACTGGCAGCGAGATCAGCCCCATCGCAACAACACTGGCTCCAACAACACCCGTGGATGCTGCCAGAAGTGCCCCAACCAAAACAGTCGAAACAGCTAACCCACCACGCACAGCACCAAACAAGCGCGCCATCGACACCAATAGTTGTTCGGCTAATCCGGTACGTTGTAGGATAAGCCCCATAAAGATAAACAAGGGTATTGCCATTAGAACAATACCATCACCATTGTCTCCCATATTCGAGTAGAAACGATAGGGAATCTGTGCTAGTTGAGCCGGGTCGGAAAACAGCACAACAAACAATATTCCAACACCTGCAAACGTAAAAGCGACAGGATAACCAACAAGCAATAGCAAAAGTGCTATTAGAAATATACTTACACCAATCATTAATATTTTCTCTAATTACTTAGACACTTCGCCCGAAGTGTCGATCAGGATATTTGCTCGATTGATTATTACTGAGATAGCGCTTAGCAAGACACTAAGAAATGCGAAAGGAATAACGCTCTTTATGATAAAACGGTTGTTCAGCCCACCTGGGTCCTGGCTTTTTTCGCCTATGCCATCGGTGACAAGCTGTTTTAAAAGTCCTGTAGCACTTTCGGCATGTGAACCAAAGCTATAAGACTGATAGGCAAAATCTGTCCCGTGATACACCACAATTACGGAAAACGGAATTAACAACACGATCGTTCCGATTATATCGATTACCGCCTTTGTTTTTTTTGATCGCGCATCAAATACAAGATCAACGCGAACATGTGAACCGGTGCGGACCGCGTAGGAAATCCCCAGTAGAAAAACACTGGCATATAGATGCCATGCAAGCTCCTCCAGCGCTATGGAGGAGCGGTCAAAAACATAACGACCAATAACGTTATAGCCAATAACACCAACGAGCAATATAAGCAGGCAGCATGCTAATCCCCCGATAATATCCAGAAATCGATTAATTGCTGTTTCTACTCTCGCTAACATTTGACGATTCTCGTAAAGGCCTCTACTAGAGTTATCTACTGACCAGCAATATTGTTTAGATACGCCCTATCGCCGATATTCGTCCAACCACGCACTAGCGTCAGATAGCTTGACTGAGACTGAATAATCTTCTTTGATAGCTCACTCCTGCTCGCCTCTTGTGCCAACAACGCACGGTTAGATTGACGCAGTGCTTCAATAACTTCTTCTGGAAAATCTCGAACTTCGATATTCGGGAACTCAGTTAACATGCTTTCCCAATTCACGGCACTCTCATGCTGTGATTGCACGGTCATGTTAAAACTGGTCAGTTTTGCAGCATTAAGCAAGACTGAACGTGCCCATTCGGGAAGCTCTTGCATGGTTTCTTTATTAAAGAAATACATCAACTCAGTGCCGGGCTCATGCCATCCGGTATAGTAGTAAGATGCGATTTTATGAAAACCCATTCGTAGGTCGAGCGAAGGACCAACCCATTCAAGGGCGTCAATAGTACCGCGCTCCAGCGCCTGATAAAGCTCACCCGCCGGAATGTTTGTAGGGACCGCGCCGACTCCGGCCATTACCTTGCCGCCAAACCCTGGAATACGCATTTTCAAACCTTTCAAATCATCAACGCTATTGATCTCCTTATTGAACCAACCACCCATTTGCATGGTTGTATTCCCGCCAGTCATAACTTCAATACCGTGCTTATCGTAAACCTGATTTGCCAACTCAAGCCCACCACCTTCATGAAACCAAGCGTATTGCTCCAGAGCCGTCATACCAAACGGCATAGTGGTAAAAAACAGGGTGTCTGGATCTTTCCCGCCGTAGTAGTAGGATGCAGATTGTCCAATGTCATACTGGCCAGACTTAACAAAATCGAAAATGCCAAATGCCGATTTGTGTTTATTGCGCGAATCAACTTTAATTTCTATACGCCCATCAGACATCTCACTCACAAGCTCAGCGTACTCATCGACCGAGGTTGCGAAAATCGGAAAGCCCTTAGGCCATGAATGGGCTAGCTTCAAGGTGATCTCCGCAGCCGATAACGGGAGTACACCGCACACCATAATCGTTGCAGCAAGCAACATTGTATTTATCAATTTCAAACCAGATTCTCCAGTGACTAAGCTTATTGAATATCATCTGATGATGACCAAGGCTATTGCACTGTATTTTTAAGTCTGGCTCAATTCGGAGTAGTAGGTAATCTTGGTATTAGATTGCACAGCGCCACTACGCATTTTTACGTAGACTTAACCGATCGGTTAGTGTGTATCACACCAGCATAGTGTTAATCGCTGGCAGAACAGCAGTGACATTGCGTGGGTTGCGCGTGGTTATCGCGGTGACAACGAACGTACTTCTTGGAGCATCAAGCTCCGCAGCGGGAGCAGCTGGAGTTCATATCCTTTGAACTTTTGTTTATGTTTAGGAACTTTTGACCATGCCTGAAAAATTGCTTGAACACTCAAGTCGGCAGATCAGGTGAGATTGAACACCAGCACTATCACCATCATCACCATCACTATAAGAACCATGCTATTAACACCCCAGCTCGTTGCCAGCAT
>CALJNA010000151.1 GCA_937981955.1 uncultured Granulosicoccaceae bacterium | reverse complement strand
AGGCTAACCACGTTTCCTTAACCGGCAATTCGACAAATTGGCTGAAACATAAACTGGAAACATAAACTGGAAACATAAACCCGAAGTATGAATGAAGAAGGCCGCCCTATTACTGGGTGGCCTTTTTTTTGACTGCTAGTTTTCGAGCGCTACAAAGAGATCACACAACTCTTATATTGCGGTGTTCGATCATTTACGTTCAGTACAATTGCAGAAGCAGTGAAAGACGGCGCACGATGACTGGCCATAAACACCTCATATTGGTCCGTTACCAACATCCCTTAATTATATTCATTTTCGTGATTCTGTATCTTCTTAAATAGGCTTTATCTTCAATATCCGATGCAATACATTGAGCCGCTGTTGCTTTCTTATCAAAACAGCGAGTATTTCAGGAGACATTGAAATGGCCAGCACCACCACAGAAAATCAACCAGGCACTAGCAATTTGACAACGGCAAGAGCTTTAGCGTTGCCTTCACGGGAGGCCATGTTGCATCGACATCCTTCGGTATCACGGTTTTGGTCTCAAAATAGAGAATTGCTAACCGATGCCTGGCGGGAATGGGAAGAAACCGAACAAGGCAATCTGGTAAAGCTGGATGATTCACTGCTCGATACAAAACTTAAAAACGCCGTTGAATCCGCGTGGCAAGACCCGACCAAAGAGAGTGCAGTTGAAGACCTGTGGCAAGAGGTGTCGCCGGGCGTTTATCAATGTCAGTTTTTTGATCCAGATCGTCTGGTTGATTTGCGTGACTATCTTAACGCTGTGCAGGAAGCAAAGATCCCATTACGCCCTCCTTACGGGATTGCGCTGAATCGTTTTGGGGCAATGCTGGATAAGCGTTCAGAGGGATTCCTTGCCGCACCAGACTTCCAATACTTGTACAACCAACTACTGGATAAGTATATGCGGCCTGTTGCAAGACTATTGTTTCCAGAAATAATTGGTTACGACGCGCAAACGTTTGGATTCTCAATTCAATACCAGCCAGGAATCGATACGTCTTTGCAGCTGCATTCTGACGCATCCGCAGCCACCCTTAACGTTAACCTGAACTTACCTGACGAAACTTTTACCGGCTCCGAAGTCGATTTTTACGACCCAAACAATGGCGATATAAATCGATTGTCGTTCTCACCTGGCATGGCGATGTTACATCGCGGAGCAGTTGCACACGCTGCGCAGCCGATAACAAGCGGTAAGCGTACAAATTTTGTGTTGTGGTTGTACGGGAATCACATGCAAATACCGAACGATAATCCATCACAAACAAAGCCATTGAGTGCGCAGGAGCGATGGACTTTGTTAACGGCTGAAAAAGACGAATTTGCGCCTTTTTAAAAAGTAACCGGATTGAATTTGGAATCAACATCCATGGACAGGCACGCAGTGTCTGGATGGGTGTTGTCCAAATAAACAGCGCCGTACATATCTATCAAGTTTACACATTTGTTTAAGTAGCCATTCCTATGTCGAACACAAATCAGACACGTTCAATGCTTTTTAACCCGATAGTAGCGCGAAGCAAACATGAGCCACACCGCTCAGCGACTCCTCTGGAACTTTTTTATGATTTGGTTTACGTCGTTGCGATCGCGTTTTTAGCCGGTGAATTGCATCACGCGGTGACTGAACTACATCATGTTCAGCATTCTATCCTGATGTATTTCTGGATATTTTGGTGCATATGGTGGCCGTGGAATACTTACACGTGGTTTGCATCAGGATACGATACCGATGATGCCCAATTCAGGCTGGCATCTTTTGTTCAAATGGTTGGTGTCATCATCGTTGCAATTGGTATCAAACCGGCGTTCCACGAAGAAAACTTCCTTTACATAATGCTTGGCTATGTTGTTATGCGAGTCCCCTATATCGCTATGTGGATTAAGGTTGCATTCGACGACAAGGCTTCTCGCCCCGTCGCGTTGAGATATGTCTTCGGTGTTCTAGCGGTACAATGCGGATGGACTCTTACAGTGTTGTTCTACCAAAGTTGGACTGTTTGGATTTTGTTGCTTTTCTGTGAATTGCTTGTGCCATGGTTTGCCGAAAGGTCGATTAAAAAAGGGGAAAACACCAAATATCATGTAGAGCATATAGAAGAACGTATGGGGCTCCTAACTATAATTGTGCTTGGTGAATCTATTCTGGCTTCGGCACACGCTTTCGAAAGTGTGACTAAACACTACACACCGGAATTAGGTATGACTGTTTCAGGTGCCTTGTTGATTTTATTTTCTATGTGGTGGCTTTATTTCGATGACAAGGTAGAAGAAGAGCTCCATGATGAAACAACCTGCTTTATCTGGGCATACGGTCACTATTTCCTATTTGCAGCGGCTGCAGCGGTGGGTGCACTTATCAGCGTATGCGTAGATGCAGTTACACATCACGGTCAAATATCTGTTGATAACGCGGTATTGGCGCTGGCAATCGCGTTGGCTTTTTATCTGGCGTCTGTTTGGCTGTGCCATGATTTTGTATTGAAAAAAATCGGAGTTGAACGCTATGAGCTATTGCTACTTGCCATTGTCGTTATACTTCTGGCCTTAGTGACTCAAAGCGTTTTAGTTATCGGGTTCGCATTCACAACCCTTAACGCAATCCGATTATGGCGAAAGCATAAAGAGTTTAAACATTCCAGCACCTGAAGCACCTAGACAACTAAGGAACTTGGGAACTTGGGAACTTGGGAACTTGGGAACTTGGGAACTTGAAAGCCGCCTAATTCTGTAACGTGACATCAATTATCAACCAGTTTAAAACCGGAATAGCTCAACTATCTTTCCCAAATGGGCGGTTCACCAATTTTCTCGATAAGGAAGTCTATAAATACACGTACTTTCGCGGTGAGCACATTGGACTTCGGGTAGACCAACCAAATGGCAGAATCATCATCTACCTGGTAGTCTGGCAGTACACGTACAAGTGACCCATTCTTAATTTCCCCATTGACACTCCAACAGGAATTCATCGAAATACCAACACCCGATATTGTCGCTATCTTCATACTCGCACCGTCATCGCAAACCACGCGATTATTAGCGCCAGGTGGAGGAAACGTGCATGCCCGTTCGCCATTAGATGCCGTTAGCTTTCTAGCGGGACCATCCAGAAAGGTGAGAATTTGATGGCCGCATAGTTCATCAGCACGGTTTGGCGAGCCGTGTCGACTCAGATACTCTGGAGATGCACATAAAATGCGTTGATCATCTGCCAGCTTTCGTGCCCTAAGACCACTATCCCCTATTGAATAGTTACGTAAAGCCAGATCGAATGCGCCTTCGATCAGATTCATTTTCGTATCTGATAACTTCAATTCAAGATTTACACCCGGATATTTTTCCAGAAACTCAGGAAGGATTGGTACAACATACATTTGGGCAAATGTACTCGATGCGGCGAAACGCAAAGTGCCGGTGACCTCAGCACTGCTGTGCCCTAACGCCGCCCTGGCAGCATCTTCCTGCGCCAGAATCTCTTTGGCATACGGAAGAAATTCTGCACCTTCAATTGACAAGGAAACTTTACGGGTAGAACGATGTAGTAAATCTGCTCCAACTTGTTTTTCTAATTTTGAAAGCCAGGCACTGGCAACAGCAGGCGCCAAACCAAGCTGCCTGCCAGCGGCACTGATATTGAGCATATCTGCAGCTAGTACGAATAGTCGTATGCTGTCTGTATCCATTGTTA
>CALJNA010000150.1 GCA_937981955.1 uncultured Granulosicoccaceae bacterium | reverse complement strand
TTTTCTGTGCTTTAATGGGTTGCCCGTCTATCGCGATGACACTTGGTGTCAAATCGCCAAAGGAGAGTGCGAAGTTTCGAGCGTTAGAGGCATTAATCAAACGTAAGCGAATACGTTCGCCGGTTCGAACTTTCAAGATATCGCGAAAACGAGCATTGACGGTTGGCACGTTGCCGATGCGGCCAGCATGCGATCGGTCATGGCCGGCACCAAAGTCATCACGAATGGAAGCATCATCCAGCAATCGCCAATCATCGATCATCCAAACCAGATCCCGATCAACCACGGGTGGGTTTAACTCCTCGATAATCAGTGGGCCGTATAAACCGCGGCCGACTTGCTCATACGCGTTGACATGGGAGTGATACCAGTAAGTGCCAGCATCGGGCGGCGTGAATTGGTATTTAAAGGATTCACCCGGCAATATTGGCGCTTGCGTCAGGCCCGCAACACCATCCATGGCATTTGGTAGCCTGATACCATGCCAGTGCACGGCGGTGGGCACAGCAAGCGAGTTCTTCACGAGTGCTTCAACGGACTTACCGTGTTGAATTCGAATAGCCGTACCCGGTACGGTCCCATCGAATCCCCACACTTCAGTCGCGGGGAAATCCGGCCCCACAATCTTTGTTTTACCTGATATGGCTGTCAGCTCAATGGCCTGATTTTCTACTGCATTGGCGTTTACTGGCCCAAGCGTACCTGATAACGCACTTGCCGCAGTCCAGTGTAGAAATTTCCGTCTATTCATGATGTTTGGTTCCGAGTATTTATGCTGTCGGTGAATATGTCTGGTCACACACCAACATCATTATTCCTGCACGATCTCCAGGCTCGCTGTCACGGGCTCTCCGTTTAGCGTGAGTGGTCCATGATCGTTTGCATTCAAGGTAACAGTAACAGTGTGCATGCCAGGCGGCAATTGGTCTATGTAGTACCACTCGGAATACAAACGGGTAACCTTTTCACCGTTAATGTACAGGTGAGCGTGTCCTTCCCCTGCAGCCGATGCCATATTGACGCGAGTGGGTGCAAATGTGAAGTTAGACGGCATGATGTGTAAGTTCCATCCAGATTCAAGATCTTTAAAAGCAGTCATTGTTATCGCTGGTGCGGCAGGCCAACCGCTTGCATCGACGGGCGGATGATTGTGCTCGACATTCGGGTTTTTGTCGCGGCTCATTTCGCCGTGTTTCATAGCTCCTGAATTATTTGTGGAATGCGTAGTTTCACCGCTATGCACCTCATGCTTGTCCAGGGTTTCTGTATTTTCCGCAACTGCTGATGCGGCCGTTACAACAGTGAAGCCGATGACGATAAAGATGGTCTGAATTGTTTTTCGGGTTGTCATCTTTCTTTATTTTTAGCTGTGTAGCGTTAAGTTATTGAGAACAATTGTTTGTCTAATTACCGGGTTTGCGCGTGCTAGTTCAACTTCTATTACGTGCTAGTTCACCTTCTATTAATTGTTTGAAGTGACTACGTTTTCTGCCATCATACTGATTATCTCAAACAAAATTGCTGATGCAGTCAGAGCGGTAATGTTGTTTGGACTGTCTTTTGTTGGCATCATGCACACGACATCGGCACCAACAATATTCATACCCCGAACAGCATGCAATAACTCCACAGCTTCATCAATATCGAAACCTTTGGCACCGGGTTCGATGTTGGCAACGGCAGGGGCTATGGTTGGATCTAGACAGTCCAAATCAAACGTGATGTACACAGGTTTACCGCTCAATACTTCTTTGATCTGATTGACAACACTGGATGCACCTTGCTTCCGGTACTCTTTCATGGTGACCACGTTATACCCGTAATCGTAAGACGGCTCTAACCAGTCCAGCGTGCGTGCGTGTCCTCGTAGTCCGATTTGCATGGAATTTTTCGGGTCAACGAACCCGCCGTCGGCCAGATAAGCACCCCAGTGCGCTGCTGACTTTTTAGCACCAAGAAAATGATCTACTTTGGTGAACACATCAGTGTGAGCGTCTAAATGAAGAAAGCATACTGGTTCTCCGTTGGTTATTTTTCCTTTGCCTATTGCCTGAACAACGCCACCAGTGATGGAGTGATCTCCACCAATTGAGACTGGGCGTGCACCACTGGCATCGATGTCTTTGAAGAAGTCGGTGATTTGTTGAATACAGTGCTCGTTGTCGTTTGCTCTGGGAAAGGGCACATCGCCAGCATCAACAATGCGGCAGCTTGTCCAGGGATCAATCTTGAAGTCGCTGTGCATTCGCCTGAGCACCGCAGAAACGTTTCGAACCGCCCGCGGGCCCAGATGCTGATCACGTTCAGTAGTGCCATTACCGGTTGAATGCGGTACGCCAATGATGGCTATGTCATGGTTATCTACAGACTCATGCGGGCAGCGGAAAAATGTCGGTACTCCCCACCAGTAAAGGTTTTCCATCATGGATTTGTCGTGTGTCTCTGCCATTGTGTCAGCGCCTGTAGGTCAACGGGTAAGTTTGTTGCTAAAACGGTTTTATCTATTCTAGTATGAACTCATGCCTGAATTACCTGATATCACAGTTTATATCGAAGCGCTTGAAACTCGGTTGCTGAATCAAGAGGTCAAGAAACTGATCGTTTCCAGCCCTTTTTTACTCCGCACTGCAATACCGGATGTGCAAGAGGTCGTTGGTCAACCGATAATCAGTATTCAACGGCTTGGCAAACGTGTGGTACTCGAATTTCCTGATAATAGATGGTTTGTAATACATCTAATGATTGCAGGTCGTTTGCATTGGTATAAACCTGCAGCAACGGTACCGGCCAAGTCTGCACTTCTTCAACTCCATACCAGCGCTGGCACGCTAACATTGACCGAAGCGGGCAATAAGAAAAGGGCATCAGTGCATTTCATTGAAGGTCAGCCGGCATTGGACGCCTTAAATCCGGCCGGGCTCGAAGTACTCGATATAACGCTGGAATCCTTTGCTGAGCGACTCACTAGAACAAACCATACGCTTAAACGCGCCTTAACCAGTCCGAGTATCTTTAGCGGTATTGGGAACGCGTATTCAGACGAAATACTGCATGCAGCACAACTCTCTCCAATTGCCATGACACAAAAACTTGAACCAGCTGAAATAGATAAATTGTTTACCTGCTGTCAACGTGTATTAAAAGAATGGACGATCAGGCTTCGGGAGAAAACAGGTACGCGTTTTCCGGAAAAAGTCACAGCATTTCGCGATGAAATGGCCGTACACGGAAAATATCAGAAGCCATGTCCTGTGTGTGATACTCAGGTTCAACGCATACGCTATATCGGTAGAGAGACCAACTATTGTCCGCGGTGCCAGACCGGTGGCAAACTGCTTGCCGATCGGGCGTTGTCCAGATTACTAAAATCTGATTGGCCGCAAACTATTGAAGAGCTTGAAAACAAATCATAGCCAGTGTTGTTAAAAACTGCTCCAGATGAGTGGGGCTGGTTATCGGGCTATCCGCACTGGGCAGTGTGCCGAGCAGCACGCTGTTGTAAAGTCCTGGGAGCAAGATTTAATAGTTTCAATCGATCACAAAACACATCGATGAAAATATCCATGTGATCAGCCAGACGTTCGGGCTTTTTCGTTGTGCACCAGGTTCTTCGGTTCAACCGATTGACTTTGGCTCTAATGGTGGCGAACGTGTGATTGACCGAGAACAGGTTGTCAAAGGTGGTCTTCTTTAATTCTCCCTGGCCCACGATGGCTCCGCGTTCACTTTGAAAAACCTGATGCTCCGCCTGCGGAAAGTAGTGTTTGATC
>CALJNA010000149.1 GCA_937981955.1 uncultured Granulosicoccaceae bacterium | reverse complement strand
CGCTTTGGCATCATCGGCGCGAAAAAAGTGTCCGTCACGCACAATGGATTGTCGGCTTGCCGCGCAGCTCGGGCATTGGGTGGTCGCGTCCATGCGAACCTCCTTAATTGTCTGGGAAACTAAACAGTATCAGAAAAGTCTGTCCCCAGCATTCTGGGGCAGTTTTAACTGCTCGAGATTTGTGGGCTTGCAAGCTTATCAACTTTATACGGGGAAAGCGGCCATACGCCGGCCCTTGCCATGTTTGTATTCGTGCCGTGTGCTTAGCCAGATGACTGTATCAGTGTTAACACCTCTTCATGCAATTGCTGACTGCCGCAGGCAATGACCGAACCGCCATTAACTGCAGAACTTCCATCCCATTGCGTGATCACTCCGCCCGCACCTTTTATGATAGGTATCAGAGCAGCTATGTCATAGGGCTGCAGGGTTGCTTCGATAACGACATCAACAAACCCCATCGCCAATAAGGCATAGCAGTAGCAATCGCCGCCAAAACGAACCATTTCTACCGATGATTTGACTCGTTCAAAAACCTGAGCTGCCGAGCGTTCTTCAAAGAATTCCGGTGCCGTGGTCTGCATGATCGCATTCGAACATGAAACGCCTTGTCGAGTATGCAGCCGTTTGCTGCCAGACGGTTTGATCAGATCACAGCTGGACACATTGGAAAATGACTGGCCTACATATCGCTCTTGCAATACCGGCTGCTCGAGTATGCCAAGCACTGCATCGCTCCCATCGTATAGAGCAATAAGAGTTCCCCACAGTGGTGAACCGGTTATATAAGCACGTGTGCCGTCAATAGGATCAACAATCCACATTGGCTGATCGGTTTTGATGCGCCTCTCGCTTTCTTCTCCGAAAAAACCGTGCTCAGGGAAAGCATCCAGTACCACTTGTCTTATGGCCTGCTCCGCTTCCCGATCAGCGATGGTGACCGGATCGAATCGACCGGGTTGTTCTTTGTTGTGTACATCAAGCACCTGTCGAAAATTTGCCATGGATGGCACCGATGCGGCATCTGCGGCTTTATGGGCCACAGACATCAGCCGCTCCACTGTCGCGGGGTCGATTTCGATTCGGGGAAATTTCGGCAGTAACATAGTGTGTCAAAAAACGAATGGCGAAGGCGCAGTGTACCAAGCACACGTTATTGGACAATAGCTTGACATCATTTCATTTCCATGACGCCCATTATGCGACAACAGCGCCAAGCAAAATACCGACATTGCGCGATAAACGAGCTCAGACTCGAGCACCCTAAAATAAGCTCCAAATCGGTTCTGCAAAGCTAAAAATGCCCCCTATACTTTTCGGCCCGACGGCGGTTTTTTCGTCTTGAACAACTTAACAACGAGCCCTGGATAGACATGCTTTTAAAGCTATTTTTTGTATTTATGGCCTTACTGATTGCATCTTCATTGCAAAGTTGCGCTCAGGTCGATGTGGCACAGGTCGATGTCAAAAGAATAACCTACAAGGCACTTCGACAACATGATTGCCGCATCAATGAACCCAACGCCTTTTGCGAACGCGGTTTCTCCAATGAGTACGATCAGTACGAACGTATGCGCCAACAATACCTGCACGACACCAAAGAGCCAGAGCAGCGCTATACACTGACTAGAACCAGCTTCAAACTGGATGACTCGGATTATTATCAATGACAGAGCCAGCTTTACTTGCAAAGGTCATAGCGCACAGAGGTGCATCCGGTTCAGCACCTGAAAACACACTGGCAGCAATATCGCTTGCCGCCGAAGTCGGTGCAACGTGCGTAGAACTGGACGCATCCATCAGCAGCGACAACATTCCATTTGTTCATCACGACGACACACTAGAACGCTGTACTAACGGACGCGGTTATCTCTGCGCCCATACCGCCAAGGAACTTGACGCTTTAACTGCATCTTCAAACAAAGCCGGATTCGATAGCGAACCCCTGCCAAGATTAAGCCAAGCAGTTGCACTTCTTAGCAGTCTGCAAATGGGCTTGAACCTGGAAATTAAACCAACACCTGGATTAGAAGAGCCAACCGCGCTGGCAGTGTGCGACGTTATTCGCGACAGTTGGCCCATTGATTTACCGCTGGTGTTATCCAGTTTCAGCCGGGAAGCTCTCGCTGTTGCCCGAGATACCCTGCCTGGTGCTGCAAGAGCATTAATTGTTTGTGCAGTTCCCGATGACTGGCAACACCAGACGCAGCTGCTGCAGTGTCGAAATTTACATATGGCCGCACCACTACTCGATGCACAGAGGGCTAAGGACATCATTGATGGCGGCCTGGGTTTGTATTGCTTTACTGTCAACGATTCCGATACAGCAGCAAAGCTTCTTGAGATGGGTGCTCATGGCGTGTTCAGCGACTACCCCGGTGAATTGCTGGATAGCTTGAGCTAGTTTTACAAAGCGATTGTCGTTGCTGATAGCGCGAAGCGGTTCCCGCTAATCAGTTTGCATGTTCAGGTAATTTGAAGCGTGTGCCTGGCAGAAAACCGGATGATGAAGACGCAATACCTTTTGTTATATTTCGCCAAATCGATTCCCAGCAACAACCGTGTGAAAAGTTTTGTACCTGAGTTCCCAACGCATTCTTCTGATTACGAATGAACCCTTTTACGATTGACGGTGGCACCACATTATCGCGGCCGCCGACCAGATGCCACTGAATAATATGCTCAGGCAAGTCAGGTTGTTCCGCGGGATTCAACGACGTATACAGCCTTGAATAACCATGATGGGTCGTCCAGGCCAGCGTATCCAGATTACCGGCAATAGTCACCACATGACTGACCGCATGTAATCTTGCAGCGATCAACATGGCCAGTGCACCACCTCCACTGTGGCCAATCAGTTTGACTTCATCGAAGTTGTTCTCAGCCATGATGCCCTCGATAACCTCGGTCATTCCACGCACCACTTGCTTCGAATAACGTCCCGAAGTCCACATGCTTACATGGCAACCATCGGCCTTTGAAGTACCGTTGTAACACGGTCTGCCGATGTAAACGGACGGTGCAGCATCCTGCGCCATCAACCGTAGCACCAATGGGTCTCGTGGCGTTGGGTCCGGCATGGCGACGACTCGATATTTCCATGGCGTTCCATCACCTTCCAGATACACATGCAGCACGCTTTTTGCGTAATTTTGTGTGCTGGTCAGATTCGCTGAGTAAACCAGATGGTCAAACCCGTTCGTATTAACGATTGACCGCTCAAATTTATGGCTTTCAGCAAGATTCTGGAGCCGGGCTGTGGGCGTAGTACAGCCGGTGATCAGCATTAAAAGTACGATGAAACACCCGATTTTCTTATACGTCATCTATTTCATCACGCATGTGAAGCATTTGACCTAAATTGCCTACAAAAACAGCGCCATGCTGGCTATATACTGGGTCCATGCTGGCTTTATACTGGATTTCGCGGACAGATCCGAGTCGGTCAACAAGGTGCATAAACAGTGAAAGAGTCATTAAACCAAGTTGTAAGGAAAGTTGCAGGCCAAAATCTGCGATGCCTTAGGAGCATGTCCGGTTACTTGCATGGCAGCCTGCTTCAGAACAATTTGTTGGAGCAAATTGAGTCATGAGAACATCCTACCTCGCAGCTGGCGTGTTGGTATTGGCTCTTGGCCTGTGGATGGCCAGCGGGCTACTGCCTTCCAGTGGTAATGAGGAAGCCGCAGGAAATGTCGACAGCGCCGCATTAAGCCAAACAGCAGCCAATGACGAAGCTCCGCCAATGAAGGTGGAATACATCGACGTTACGCTATCACCCAAATCACGTGACATCATCTTACAAGGACAACTTGAGCCGCGTCGGCATCTGCAAATCCGTGCCGAAACGAGCAGTATCGTTGAGACCATCAACGCCGATAAAGGCAAAACTGTTAATAAAGGTGACACCATCGTCGCACTATCACTCGATGGTCGGGAAAGCGATTTGCAGGAAGCGCGCGCCCAATTGCAAACAGCCCGTTCTCAGCAAAAAGCCGCCGCTTCACTGCGCCAGAAAGGACTGCAATCACAGGTACAACTGGAACAGTCACAGGCGCAACTGGCGTCTGCCAGCGCGCAGCTTAAACGGATACAACGCGATATAGAGAACACGCAAATTACCGCACCGTTTGCAGGCGTTGTTAATGATGTGCCGGTAGAAGTTGGGGAAATGATAGATCGCGGTGCAGTTGTTGCCGAGCTGGTGGATAACAGTAGCTTCATCGTTACAGCACAGGTCGCCCAACAAACGCTTGCTAAACTGGAGTTAGGCAAGACGATAGACGTCAAACTAATAACCGGTGAAGTGCTGCCGGGCAAGCTAACGTTTATATCCTCGGTGGCGAACAGTGCAAGCAGAAGCTTCACGGTAGAAGCAGAAGTTGCGAACGTGGGTGGAAAAATTTCTGCCGGAGTCAGCGCATCACTGGTTGTTCCGGTTGAGCAAGTCGAAGCCGTGTTCATTTCACCTTCTGCATTGTCACTGGGTGACACCGGTGAACTCGGTGTCAAAACCATCGATGAAAACCAACAAGTTGTGTTCACTCCAATTGAACTTGTCAGCTCATCTCTCGATGGCGCCTGGGTTACCGGTATTCCGGATAACAGTCGCGTTATAACGCTTGGACAGGGCTTTGTTAAAAGCGGTCAGAAAGTTGAGCCAGTGCTTGCAGAAGAAACTGCAGAAGAAACTGCGGAAGAGAACAGTTAGATGAACGCTTTAATCGGTGCTGCGTTCGATAGAAGCCGCACGGTTTTAATGCTGCTGGTATTTCTGATTGCGGCTGGCATCGTTGCTTATAACAACATCCCCAAAGAATCGGAACCCGATGTGCCGATTCCGATCATGTACGTTTCCATGAACCACGATGGTATCTCTCCCGAAGACTCCGAGCGATTGCTGGTTCGACCCATGGAAAAGGAACTGCAAAGCATCACTGGCATAAAAGAGATGCGCAGTACTGCCAGCGAAGGTCACGCATCAGTACTGCTTGAATTCGATGCTGGTTTTGATGGTGATACCGCTTTACTCGACGTTCGTGAAAAAGTCGATGCCGCCAAATCAAAACTGCCAGCCGACACAGACGAACCCACCGTTAACGAAATTAACATATCTCTGTTTCCAGTACTGAACATCAGCCTGTCAGGTCCGATTCCAGAGCGTACGCTGGTAAAAATTGCTCGTGATCTTAAAGACTCACTGGAAAGCCTGCCCGGTGTTCTGGAAGCCGATATTGCCGGTGAACGTGAAGAAGTGCTCGAGATAGAAGTTGATCCGAACATCATGGAAACCTATCAGGTTGATTTTAATTCACTGTTCAATCTGATCAGCAACAACAATTTGTTAGTGGCAGCGGGTGCCATTGATACGGGTGCTGGTCGAATGGTGCTGAAGGTCCCCGGCATTATTGAAGATATCAATGATGTGATGAACATGCCGGTCAAAGTGACCGAAGATGCTGTCGTGGTACTAAAAGATGTAGCCACTATACGTCGTACATTCAAAGACCCGAGAAGTTTCGCCAGACTCAACGGACAACCCACGCTGGTGCTCGAAATAAGTAAACGCCTGGGCGCGAACATCATTGAAACCATCGATTCAGTGCGCGAAACCATTGAAGCCAAAAAAGAGTTTCTGCCAGACACTTTGTCAATTGGTTTTCATCAGGACAAATCCAAACAAACCAAGGAAATGCTGGGCGACTTACAAAACAACGTTATCTCCGGCGTTGTACTTGTCATGATCGTCATTATGGCAGCCCTGGGTTTTCGCTCATCTCTGCTGGTCGGCTTTGCTATCCCCGGCTCGTTTCTGGCCGGTATCATGGTCATTAACGCCATGGGATTTACCATGAACGTAATCGTCCTGTTCAGCTTGATACTCGTTGTGGGCATGTTGGTCGATGGTGCCATCATTGTATCGGAGCTGGCTGATCGCAACCTGAGTCAAGGCATGAACAAGGCGGAGGCGTATTCCTCGGCATCAAAACGCATGGCGTGGCCTATTATCGCGTCAACGTTTACAACCCTTGCCGTATTTGCTCCTTTGCTTTTCTGGCCCGGCCTTATAGGCCAGTTTATGCGCTACATGCCAATCACCGTTATATCGTGCTTGCTTGCTTCCCTTGCTATGGCGCTGGTGTTTATACCGGTCATTGGAAAAATTATCGGACGAAAACCCGAAAAAGATGTCGTCACCGAAGAAGACCAAACTAATCCTGAGCGCGCTCAACTGCGCCGTGTGTTGAAGAACCCGGACGGTTCTAGCGACACAGGCAGCATTGTGGCTGAAGACATTATCAAAGCATCCAGTGGCGCGCGTGCGGGATACCTGCGAGTGCTGAACAAACTGCTGCGTTTTCCAACTTTCACTTTGGTTGCAGTGCTGATTTTTACCATCCTGAGCTACATGGTTTACGGTGCGCTGGGTAAAGGGGTGGAATTTTTCCCCGACATTGAACCCGAGACGCTCATCGCTAAAGTTCATGCCCGGGGCGATTTATCCATTTACGAACAAGACAAGATTCTTAGCCGGGTCGAGAACAAGCTGTTAGGCAACGAGGCCTTTAAATCGGTGTACACCAGAACCGGTGCAGACTCACAGGATGGCGGCGATGTCATCGGCAACATATCCCTTGAACTCAAGGACTGGAACAAACGTCCGAAAGCCGTTGAGCTCATTGCAGATATGGAAGAAATGGTATCGGATATCGCTGGTGTGCAAATAGAATTTCTTAAAGACGAAGGTGGCCCTGGTGGCGGTGGTAAACCCATCAACATACAGGTCAGTGCAACTACTACGGATAAACTGTACGAGGCGGTTGATTACATCCGCAATCAAATGAACGCAATCGGAGGCTTCTCCGGCATTGAAGACAATCGCCCGTTACCGGGTATTGAATGGCGCTTGAATGTTGATCGCAAGCAAGCCGCAGAGTACGGTGCCAGTATTGCGCTCATTGGCAATGCCATTCAGTTGATTACGTCCGGTATTCGTGTCGCGGGGTACAGACCCGATGATGCGACCGATGAACTTGATATTCGCATGCGTTACCCGGTCGCTCAGCGCAATCTTGATCAAATTGTCGACCTTCGCGTATTAACCAGTCAGGGTATGGTGCCGATTTCCAATTTCGTGTCATTGGAACCAGCGCCTAAAACCGGTGTTATCAATCGTGTAGATGGCAACAGGGTCATCACAATCCAGTCTGACGTAG
Organism: uncultured Granulosicoccaceae bacterium; assembly: GCA_937981955.1. GTDB lineage: Bacteria > Pseudomonadota > Gammaproteobacteria > Granulosicoccales > Granulosicoccaceae > Granulosicoccus. Next base: position 31,292 of record CALJNA010000149.1, on the reverse strand, counting down.
CGGAAGGTTTTCTGCCTGATACTCAGAAGAAGGCGCTTGAACAACGCCTGCTGGACGGGCCTGTCGACCCGGATGTATCGGTCACATTCAAAGGTGAAGCGCAAGAGCAACAAGAAGCCATGATCTTTTTAATCACGGCATTTGTTTCTGCCATCTTTTTTATGATGATTATCCTTGTCACTCAGTTCAACAGCTTGTACCAGGCAACGCTGGTACTGAGCGCCATACTGTTTTCAACCTCGGGTGTATTGATTGGATTGCTGGTTACCGGTCAGACTTTCGGCATCGTTATGGTTGGCATTGGCATTATCGCGCTGGCGGGTATTGTAGTGAACAACAACATCGTCCTTATAGATACCTATAACCGTTTTCGCGCCGGTGGTTCCTCTGCACTCGATGCTGCCATGCTCACAGGTTCAGTGCGCGCACGGCCGGTATTTTTAACTGCCCTGACTACAATACTTGGACTAATGCCAATGGTGTTGTCGATGAATATCAACTTCATCTCGCGCGAGGTGTCAATTGGTGCACCGTCTACTCAATGGTGGACGCAACTGGCCAGCGCCATCGCTGGTGGACTGGCGTTTACGACGTTGCTTACACTGTTTCTAACGCCATGTTTGTTGGTACTGGGTGCAAAAGTCAGTGCGAAGCGCACCATCCGCAAACACAAACGCATGCAGAAACGCAAAGCCAAACAGGCAGCTCAAGCGATACCTGCAGCAACCTGAATCACGGTTATTTCCAGCGGGCAACATAACGCGTAGTAGACGGGTCGAACCAAGTGCGTGAGTACTCCACCTGTCGATTTAGCTGGTCCCAGCTTCTTCGCTCAACGAAACAACAATCAGCCTCGGCAAGTGTCTGGAAATTCTCTGGGATCCACGCTGGTGGTTTTTGCAATCCAATACTGTCTTCCACCCGAGCGATCCAGAAGCCAAGGCTTTCCTTGTAATACTGATAAAGAGAATCTGATAGTTCATTAGCGGTGAGTTTGTCCTTCACATAGGCAGCATCGAGCCAGATTTCTTCCACCGCACTGGCAGTCTCGTTTAAAAAACGCTGCCGACGTATTCGGTAGTATTCATCTTGCGCTCCAAAATCAACACCCTGATCGCCAGACATCTTTTTAATGGACTCTACTGTGGCGCTGGGTAGCCCGCCACCAGATAACAACTCCAAACGAAAAAAACCGTAGATAGTATTTGTGGTTTCGATATTACGCACGTAGTTGCCAGAACCATGAACACGCTCCAGCAACCCCTGATTGTGCAATTCAGCCAGCGCTTTTCTCAGTGTGCCCACCGAGATACCAAGGCTTTCCGCCATGGCTCGTTCGGGCTCGAGCTTCTCACCGTCGAGCAGAACACCGGCTTTTATCTCACGAGCAAGCATTTCACTGATTTCCAGATGCAGCGGCAAACGACCGCGAACCGTGGCTCCCGGATCTGCGCTGGCTTTATCGCGCCGTGCTTTTCGCTTTTCGATACTCATCCTGCAATTCTAACCACAGATTGATTCAAAATTGATTTATTCAGCCTGATCCACCCTATTCAAGGTTCAAAGCGGATCAAATTGATGCACGCTTGACCCATTGATACACAAGTGATACATTCTCCGGACATTTCGATTCAAGGCCTGCCCGTGAGCACTGTCGTTCCGATTACCTCCCCCGAGCTCGATGCGCTGGAAATATCCTGGTTCGCACCTCTGTGCTCGGATGACTACCGCTATTTGGGGGTACCAGATGGTGCTTTACGTTCAAGCTGGGAAAACACCTCCGAGGTACTGCAAACAGCAGACAAACTTGGTTACCGCAATATTCTTTGCCCTTCCTCTTATCAGGTGGGTCAGGACACGCTGAGCTTTGTGGCAGCCAATGCACCTCTAACTGAACAAATCAATATGCTCGCGGCTGTGCGCTGCGGTGAAATGCAGCCAATCATGCTGGCACGCACAATCGCTACGCTCGATCACATGCTCAAAGGCCGATTGACCGTCAACATTATTTCATCCGACTTTCCTGGTGAAAAAGATGACAGTGCTTACCGTTATCAACGTTCGCGCGAAGTTGTCGACATTCTCAAACAAGCCTGGACTCAGGATGAGATCAACATAGACGGCGAAATTTATAAGTTCGAAGGCTTAAGCACAGCGCCGGCAAAACCCTATCAGAACAATGGTGGTCCGTTACTTTATTTTGGTGGCTACTCACCACCTGCGCTGGATCTATGCGGTGAACATTGCGACGTTTACTTAATGTGGCCTGAGAAAAAAGAAGAACTGGCTGAACGCATGAAAGCCGTTAATGAGTGTGCGGCGAAATACAATCGCACACTGGACTACGGTTTGAGAGTGCACATGATTGTGCGAGACACAGAAGCTGAAGCCCGAGAGTACGCTGCAGAAATAGTGTCCAGACTGGATGATGATTTTGGTTCTGAAATTCGAAACCGGGCTCAGGATGCAAAGTCACTTGGTGTGTCTTTGCAAGCAAAAAACCGCGATCAGGCGAATGAATCCGGCTATGTTGAACCACACCTGTGGACCGGCGTGGGTCGGGCCCGGTCGGGTTGTGGAGCTGCACTGGTAGGTTCACCTGATCAAATACTCAGTGAAATCGAGGCTTATAAAAAAATGGGCATTCGCTCGTTTATATTTTCAGGCTATCCGCACCTTGATGAATGCCGATCATTCGGTGAGAAGGTGTTGCCGCACTTGAATACCTGCTCACTACCCGAGGTGTACGGCCGAGTACCGAGTGAGCCACCCAAGGTACCTTTGGCTGCAGGAGAGCGCGTGTAATGGAAAGAGTTTCACTTCCGGAACTGGAGCTCAGCCGGCTTATCTATGGATTGTGGCGACTAGGCGATGACAAGGACACATCCGTTGCTCATATTCAGGCAAAGGTGGAGTCCTGTCTGGAGCAAGGCATCACAAGCTTTGATCAGGCAGACATTTACGGCGACTATGAGTCTGAAAAATTACTCGGCACAGCAATAAAGGCCTCGCCTGCACTGCGCGAAAAAATGGAAATTATCACCAAGTGCGACATCATGTTGTTGTCAGAAAAGTACCCCGACCGACGCGTTAAATTCTACGATACCACTGCAGCTCACTTAAACATGAGTGTCGATAACTCTTTGTCTAACATGAACATCGAGCAGATAGACCTTTTGTTATTACACAGACCAGATCCATTAATGGATGCAGCCGAGACCGGTGCAGCACTTGACACGCTGGTCAAGTCTGGGAAAGTGCGCGCCATTGGCGTATCCAATTTCCGTCCTTTCGACTGGGAGTTGCTGCAATCGAACATGAATTCACAGTTGCAAACCAATCAGGTTGAACTAAGTCTGCTGGCAACCGATGCGTTTACCAACGGTGATCTGGCTTATATGCAACAACATAAAATTGCACCGATGGCCTGGTCACCTTTGGCAGGTGGACAACTATTCAGCAAGGACAAAAACGAATTGTTGGTCAAGCTGCATCAGCGGCTCGACCAGATTGCAAAAGAACAGAACGTCGGTATCGATGCTGTTGCAGTAGCCTGGTTGTTGCTGCATCCGGCTAACATTTTGCCGGTACTCGGTACCAATTCGCTTGAACGTATTGCAACAATGTCCGACGCCATGCGTGTTCAGCTCGATCGCGAAACCTGGTACGAGCTTTACACCCTCGCTTGTGGGCAGGAGGTGCCCTGATGACCGCTCAGTCTCACCAGCAAATGGATAATGACGACAAGTCCTTGATGGATTTTGAACCATCATCAGGAAATTCACGTGAGCTTCGTAACGCGCTTGGTCGATTTGGTACAGGGGTAACTATTGTCACCGCGGCAAAAAATGGTGTGCCATACGGCATCACCGTGAATTCCTTTGCCTCAGTGTCGCTTGATCCTGCGTTGGTACTGTGGTCCCCGGCCAAAGCATCAAAACGCTTTGACTTGTTCGAATCAACAGAGCACTATGCGATTCATGTTCTCGATCAGGAACAAACCGATCTGGCTTCGTTATTTGCAAGACAGGCAGACAATTTCGATCATTGCAGCTGGCACTGGAGCGATAACGGTGTTCCCGTTATTGAAAACACCGTGACTCGATTTGAATGTGAACGCATTTGCTCGCATGATGGTGGTGACCATGCCATCGTTATTGGGAAAGTATCGCGCGTCGTCAGCACTGGCGGCGATCCACTCATGTTTGTTGGCGGTCAATTCGGTCGCTTTGTCTCCGCGACCTGATCCCATGCTGCTGAACTTTGCAAGCGTAACTGTGTGCGAGACAGAAGCGCGCTCATGATAAGCGCTTTCCTAGTGCCTTTGATCAAGCTGCTTGGCGGAATCAATTCCTTCGTCCTGAGTATCGGCAGAGTGTTCGCCATAGCCGGTATTGCCGCTATGGTTATAGCCATACTGGTTCAGGTGTTCTTTCGCTACGTGCTTGGTAACGCACTGCCCTGGCCAGATGAGCTTGCCAGATTCTGCATGTTGTGGATGACAGGCTTAATGGCACCGATTGCATACAGAGAAGGCGGCTTTGTCGCCATTGATATGTTGCAGGAAGTTATGGGCAAGCGCCTGTCGGCTGCCCTGTCTTTGTTATTGCTGCTGCTGTCATTACTGGTGTTGGTTATGGGAGTAAAGCTTGGCTACAAACATGTGAACAGCGGCTGGTTGTTTTCATCGTCGTCATTAAAAATTCCGCTAAGCCTGATCGGTATGCAGAGTGTTAAATTAAAGCTGGTCTACATGTACTCATCGCTGTGGATAGGACTAATACTGCTTACAAGCGTCAATATCGAGCTCATTCTTAAATCTATCGTCACGCTGTTTTCAGGTGAAGATTCCGATGATCAGAATACACCGGCAGACATAACGAACGTATCGGTGGGAGCAGACTAATGCTGGTTTGGTTTCTACCCTTATTTCTTGTCTTTCTTTTTATCGGGTTGCCGGTATTTTTTGGCATGCTTGCAGCACCCGGCATCATGCTGGTGTTAAACGGGCAAGAGCGAGATCTTGCCCTGCTGTATCGGAATGTCTATAACGGTATGGACAGTTTCCCGTTAATGGCTGTGCCGTTCTTCATGCTTGCTGGCGAGCTTATGAATAAAGGCGGTATCACCGAGCGATTGGTTGAGTTTGCGCAGTCAATGATGGGACACTTGCGTGGTGGTCTTGCGCATGTAAATGTGCTCTCTTCCATGTTATTTGCCGGTCTTTCTGGGTCTGCTGTTGCTGATACATCAGCGTTGGGTTCCATGCTTATTCCGGCAATGGAAAAGCAGGGGTATACGCGACGTTTTGCAGCCGCTATTACTGCAGCCAGCTCGGTAATCGGACCAATCATTCCACCCTCTGGCATCATGATTATCTACGCCTATGTTATGGGTGAAAGTGTCGCAGCACTTTTTCTGGCGGGCATCGTGCCCGGTATTATGGTTGGTGTGGGCTTAATGATTATGGTCGGTGTCATGGCCAACCGCTATCAGTTTCCAGTGGCAACAAGACGCTCCACCTGGCCTGAAAAAGGCAAAGCATTCTCCAGAGCTTTTTTCCCGTTGCTAACGCCTGTGATTATTCTTGGTGGCATTCTGCTTGGGGTATTCACTCCGACAGAAGCAGCAGCCGTGGCCGTTTTCTACGCTTTGATCATCGGTATTTATGTGCTGCGCACACTAAAATGGCGAGAGCTGCCAGCCATACTATCCAAGGCCGCGTTAACCTCAAGCGTTGTGTTGCTGCTGGTCGGTGCGGCTATGGCATTCAAGACGGTTGTTAGCCTGAGCCACACACCCGAGACCCTTGCAGCGTTTATTCTGGGACTCAGCGACAACCCGTATATTCTGCTGTTTCTGATCAATATGTTGTTGTTTGTTGTCGGAATGTTTCTCGACGCCGGGCCTGCGATAATCATTCTTGGCCCCATACTGAGCCCAATTTTCACTGATCTGGGTGTGCACCCCGTCCACTTTGCGATAATTATGTCGGTTAATCTGACCGTTGGACTCGCCACACCGCCCATGGGCTTGGTACTATTTGTGGCATCGTCTGTGTCGGGGGAAAGAGTCCAGGCAATCGCAAAAACCATCTTGCCCTTTTTGGCGGTGGAAGTCGTTGTAATATTTTTAATCACCTACTTTCCGGCCATTTCCATGACCATTCCCAGACTGACGGGATTTGTTCAATAAAAACTATGTTTATAGCTAACACCACGAGGAGTATTATGAAGTTAATCAAATCATCACTGCTACTGTCCGCAGCGGTACTGGCAGTTTCATCCTTCGCCGCTACAGCTGCCGATATAACCATACGTGCTACAGCAAACTCAAACGAAAATGACGAAGACTATGACGGTCTTGTTGTCTTCAAGAACCATGTAGAAAGTGCATCCAACGGCAAGATCGCAGTTGAACTGTTCATCGGAACACAACTGTGTTCAAAAGGTGCTGAGTGCTTACAAGGCGTTGCCGATGGCTCAATCGATATATACATTTCAACTTCAGGTGGCGCGGCTGGTATCTTCCCATACGTTCAGGTACTCGACCTGCCGTATCTTATGGCGAGCGACCGTGTTGCCGAGGGCGTGCTCACTGGCGACTTCACTCGTACCATGCGAGCCATGGCGCTGAAAAGTTCAAACGATCAAATCCGATTAATGACTATTGGTAACACTGGTGGCTGGAGAAACTTTGCCAACACCAAGCGACGTGTTGCCAAGCCTGCAGACATGGAAGGATTGAAGATTCGAACCGTTGTTGCTGACTTGCCACAAGAGTTGGTTAAAGCTCTGGGCGCATCACCGACTCCGATTCCCTGGCCTGAACTATTCACCTCTTTCCAAACCGGTGTTGTTGAAGGTTCCAAGAACGGTATTACCGATATCATGGGCATGAAATTTCCAGATGCTGGTCTGCAGTACGTCACACTCGATGGCCACGCCTACATGGGTGCACTATGGTGGATGAACAACGAGAAATTCCTGGGCATGGATGAAGATATGCGTCAAGTGGTTGTTGATGGTTTCTCTGCTCTTCAACAAGCTACATTCGCATCACCAAAGCGCAAGTCAATTGCTGCGTATGAAGAGTTCAAAGCTGGTGGCGGCGATCTTTACGTTCCAACACCTGATGAAAAAGCGGCGTTTAAAACAGCAGCTGAACCCGTTTACGACTGGTTCAAAGAAAACGTTGAAGGTGGACCGGAAATTTTTGATGCTTTAACTGGTGCAGTTGCTGAAACTGAGAAGGCACTTGCTGACGGCAATAGCAAAGACATCAACTAATATTAGTTAGTTATGTTGATACTGGCACGGTAGTAAAACCGTGCCAGTGTTTTTCTTTAGTGCTCTTGTAACCCGCTTTTGTCTTGCAACCCACTGCGACTAATCGAACGGATATATCCAGGTTTTATAGTCATCGATGATTTTATGCGCTTGTTCTATTTCAGCCTGAGTCATTTTCTTGATCACTTCTTCCTGACTGATAGCCGCATCCGGGTCACCACCAATCGCCGACAAGACATACCAGGCGTAGGCTCTGACCAAATCCGGTGCGCTGACGCCGCGACCCACTTCGTAGTACCAGCCAATACCAGATTGCGCGCCGGGATGGCCTTTCAAAGAGGCACGCAGGTACCACTCAAACGCACGCATGTCATCACGTTCAACGCCAAGCCCCATGGCATACATGACACCAATCAATTCTTCGGCTTCCGCATTGCCCGATTGTGCTGCTGGCAGCAGCTCCTCCATGGCTTGTTCGAACTCATTCGCATCCATCAGATCTCTGGCCTTTTCAAGATCGGCATAAAGATGCGAACTGAACAGAAGCGGAACACTCAGTACAGCAACTCGAACGCTTATACCAATGATGCTTGTGCCAATGGTACCGATGCAAACAACTCTGGTGAAAAATGTGTGCAGACTATATTTGCGAGTTACGCTCATTGCCTTTCTCGATGCCTGAAACTTAAGTTTGTAAACTGTACATACAAAATTGCATTGGTAACCACCCTGCTGGTTCTTGAAATGGGTGCTGCAAACGCAAGCAGTCTACCAGAGCCATTAACGGCTGAAGACTTTCCGGTACAAAACGAAAAGCAGGCAAAGCTTGGCCAGTTACTTTTCTACGATAAAATTTTATCTGGAAACAAAAATATTTCCTGCGGCACCTGTCACCATCTTAAGCATGGTGGCGCTGACGGGCTTTCGCTTGGTATTGGTGAGGGCGGTTCAGGGCTCGGCCCTGACAGATTACCCGGTACCAGTGAATCTCGAATAAAACGACGTATCCCAAGAAACGCACCCGCTTTGTGGAACCTTGGTGCGAACGACATCGAAATACTTTTTCATGATGGCAGGCTGTCATTATCAGATGACTACGGCAACGGGTTTAATTCACCTGCAGAAGAACGATTGCCAGAAGGCTTATCAGGCCTGCTGGCAGCACAAGCCTTGTTTCCAATGGCAGCGCGATTCGAGATGGCAGGTGACCCGGAAGAGAATTCAGTTGCGCGGGCGGCCTTTGACCGTATAGATCACGTATGGCCAATAATCACTAAGCGCATTAAGGGCATACCAGACTATGTTGCCTTGTTCGTCGACGCATTCGACCACATAGAATCAGAACGTGATATTCGCATTGTTGATATTGCGAATGCAATTGCAGCGTTTGAAACACTTGAGTGGCAATCGACCAACTCACGCTTTGATCAATTTGTTTCCGGCCGAAATGATGCCCTGTCTGAGTCAGAGAAAACCGGTATGAATTTGTTCTACGGCCAGGCAAATTGCAGTGAATGCCATTCAGGCAAATTATTTACTGATCAGAAATTTTATGCACTTGGACTACCGCCCTTCGGACCGGGCCGGACACGACGCCATGATCCAATGCCACGAGATGTTGGCCGCTTAGGTGAAAGTGACCGACGAGAAGACGCTTATCGCTTCCGCACACCTTCGCTTCGTAACGTGGAGTTCACAGCGCCATACGGACATAACGGTGCTTACCGCTCGCTGAAAGCCATGGTGGAACATCACTTGAATCCTGCCGCTTCACGCAATAGCTGGAAACCCAACGACGCCGCTATACCCGATATTGCTTGGCTTAACGAAGCAGACTTTTTGATTCAACAAGATAAACGCGAGATGCAGCGCTATCAGGCCAGGCAAGATATTCAACCGGTTGAGCTGGACAAAGACCAGGTTCAAGCGATTGTTGAGTTCCTGAAAACACTTAGCAGCCCGGATGTTACGCAAACGGCATTCGGCGTTCCTGATCAGGTACCCAGCGGATTGCCCGTCGATAAATAGACCGACGGTTCAACGCGATGCTGACGGCTATTTCTAAGCCGAAGGAAGCTTTTCGGCAGTAACAATTATGCCATCGTTATCTGCATACACATAGCTGCCTGGCTTGAACTCCACACCGCCAAACGACAACGAAATGTTGCGTCGACCCTGGGTGACTGGAATGGATTTTCTAGAGCAAGTCCCTAGAGCGTACAAGGCCACAGGGATATCTTTGATCTGCTCAGTGTCTCTGATATAGCCGTTGACGATGATGCCTGCATAGCCGTTTTCGTGCGCATACTTCATGAGCATCTCGCCAACGATAGCGTAATAGGCCTGATCGGCATCAACCACAACGACTTTGCCATCACCTTTTTCATCCCGTAATAGTGTGATGAGGTCGCTGTTGTTCTGGTCAAGCCAGATAGTGCTTATCTCTCCCTGACACATACCGGCGCCACCGTAGTTAGAAAAGCCTGGTCCAAGGACCGATACTTTATCCGGATGGGTGTCACAGAAATCGGCGGTATAATCGCCCATATAGTCTTCTCCGCTGGGGTATTACCTGCTAATCGCAAGCCTCGCCGTAAAGATACCACCATCCCGGCGTCTGTGCGCTGGATGCTTTTGGTAGAATGAAATCAGCAGAAAAAGAGCAAGTGAGCAATGAAAGTCGTTACAGGGGTCATTGGCAATGATATCCACGTGGTTGCCAATCGTCTAATGGATTTATCTCTCAATGCGAGAGGCTATGAAGTATTTAATCTGGGCGTTAACACCTACCTTGAGGAATTCTTCGATGCGGCGGTGGAAACCGGTGCCGACATTCTGCTGATCTCCTCGCTGAATGGTGAAGCCGAGGGCTGGGGCCGTGAAGTCAAGTTGCTTAAAGCGAAATACAAAAACCTCGATAATCTGGTCATGATGATCGGTGGTAACTTAACCGTGGGTAGCGGTAATGCTGAAGATATCGTTCAGCGTTTCAAATCATACGGCTTCGATCTGGTTTGCCATCAAATCGATCTGAACACAGGTCTGGATATGCTTGAAGACCATATGCGACAAAGCTCGCCAGCATTGGAAACCACAGGCGCATGAGCCAGCTACAAGAAGAACGTGAAATCATTCTGGGCAATGAAAACGTTGATGCCTTTGATTTCGATGAGGTTCGTGAATTCGTCAGAGGTGCTGACGAGCAATTGTTTATTTCGCACCACTTTGATACTGCAGAGAAAATGCTGGTTCAGCCCAGAGGCGGCTTCCCGACATACGAAAAGCAATTTGCGCTGTATGAGTTTTTTGTCGACGCCAATGTCGATGTGTTGCCACTGACCATCGACTCCAACACGCGCCTCAATGACTACACCACCGCGAAGAAAATGCTGCGATTGAGCGAGGCAAACGAGATTGATATGCTCAATGGTTACCCGCTGGTTAATCATGGTTATCGCACCACGCGGAAAATGATGACTCACTTCAATCACCCTGTAAGCCTTCGGCACGGTACGCCGGATGCCAGGTTATTAATTGAAATTGCCATTGCCTCTGGCATTTTTGAAATAGAGGGTGGACCGATAACCTATCTGCTCCCCTACTCAAAGAATTTCCCACTAGACAAGGCATTTTTGTACTGGAAATATGTTGAACGTGTCTGTGCTGACTATTCCACGCTGAACAAGCCAATCAACCGGGAGTCGTTTGGGCCACTTACTGCGACTCTAGTACCACCATCGATCACGATTGTTATTCAGTTGCTTGAAATGTTGCTCTCACTCGAGGAAGGGGTAAAGTCTTTCTCGGTCTCGTTCGCTCAGCAAGGCTCGATGATACAAGACATAGTTACTGGCACGGTGACACGCAAACTGGCCGATCACTATGCAAAACAAATTGATTGTGAAGATGCAAGTATCCACCTTGTCTATCACCAATGGATGGGAGCGTTTCCAACCAACAGAGACTCAGCCGATCAGCTGATCAATATGTCTACCGTTATTGCCTCCATGGTTGGTGCAGACAAAATCATTACTAAAACGCGAGAGGAAGCTGTCGGTATACCGACCAAGGAAGCCAACGCACAAACTGTTGCCAACACACAATACACGCTTAACATTCTGGGCGGTCTGCCAGCCGTTGTCGATGAACAGGAAGAGGAGATTCTGACCGCGGAAGTCAAGGCGATTATGGAGGCGGTGTTTAACGACCCGGCCGACACTTTGTGGCGTAAAGTATTTAATTCAATCAAGAACGGGGTTATTGATGTGCCATTTTCACCGCACATTATTAACCACAATAAAATGATCACCATCCGCGATGCGCAGAAGAACATTCGCATTATCGATCGTGGAAACGTTCCCATCCCCGATCGTTGTTTCGAATACGAAAAATCCTGTTGCGACCTGAACAAGGACACCACCAGCATTGTGAATGACATCATTCACGACATCGGAATCATGCAGTGAGCACAGAGAATGAAACAGATGGCTCCGTCCTGAACGGAGTTGGCCAGTTAAACGGCCATTCCAGCGAGAAGCCAACCGACCAGTCAAGCAGTAATAGCAAACTGCTGGTTGATATTGGCAGCACCTACTTCAAAGTCAGTACCGCACATTCCATCGAGCAACATTTTCGCGATTTCAACAAGCGTATTCTCGATGACTTGATGCACAAGTGCGGTGATACCGTGCAACGCTTCGATGCGCAGGACATACATATTTGCTCCTCCGCAAACGGCGGGCTTAGCACACTGATTATCGGACTTACACACTCCTACTCTTTAAAGTACGCCACCAATATTGCCTACAACTCTGGCATCAATGTTATCGACTCAATACTGTTTCAGGATATTGAGGAATATTCCATTCCCAGCGATCTTATCGATGTGGTCATTATTGTGGGTGGAATCGATTCCAACGGGGGCATGTTCGATGACCGACTGCACGCATACCTTTCAAAACTGAATTACTCAAATGTGGTTTATGTTGGCAACGCCCCGGATGCCGCCACGCTTTCAAAATCAATTAACCAGCTCGTTGTGCTACCCAATATTATTGATGATCGGCTGCACATCGTTGAGAAGCATCTAAAGGATTATTTAACCAACTTGTATCAGGAAGATATTGAAGGTAAAGAAGACATCAAACACCTGTATGAAATTACCGGCAATCAGATTTACTCGACTCCGTTTGTGGTGAATAAATCTCTTCCGCATATTCATGCGTCTTTTTCAGTTACCGACCCGTTTATTCTGCTGGACATTGGCGGTGCCACAACCGATGTACATTACTCCAAAGATCTGGTCAGCGATAATATTGTGACTGAACAGGAACACGACAGAATTGTGTTTAAAAAGCTCGGTGTTTTCAAATCACGGCAATCGCTGATATTCACAGCAGAGAACAACGAGTATGCCTATGAGCTGCTCATGCACCTGAAAGTGACAGAAAATATCTACAAAGAGCACAGTGAAAAGGCAACCAAGATACTCATGCAACTGGCCATCTTTCTGGTTCTGTGCAAAATGTCCCACTACCGACCTGCTTATGTCACGTTAAAACTGCTGTCGATGAATTCCATTGTGTTTACCGGTGGCATAACGAAAGTACTCACTACCGCCGATATCGAAGATGTTGTGGCGTTCTTTTACCGAAAAATAATGAATTCGGATCATAAGCCTGTGACCGTACTGGATACACAGTACGATATCTGGACCATTGGCGCGAAGGAGCAGGCAACATGTCAATAAACTGTATTCGCACCCTGCTGGAAAGCGCAGCACTGTCTCACCCCGATAAAATTGCGCTGACCCAGGACGCGCGAAAACTTAACTATGCCGAATTACTCGATAGAGTCAATCAAGTTGCACTGTATTTAAAGGAACTTGATTTACCCAAAGGTGCGCGGGTTGGCCTGTATGCAAAAAAGGATGTCTCGCAGGTCATTGCAATACTGGCTATATTATCGACCGACTACATACTGGTGCCGCTGACTCGCTTGCTCAAGCCTGAACAAGTGCAGTACATCATTGGTGATTGCGAAATCCAGTGTATTATTACTGACAAGCTTAAACTTGAAAGTATCGAAGAGGTCAACTTCGACGGACACATAGTTTCTATTGAAACAGTAGGGAAAGATATCCCCTCTTTCGAAGAAATATTCAAGTACTACAACAAGCCATACCAATGTGATATCAACGGCCACGACAATGCCGTTATCACCTATTCCTTCGGTCTTACCGGTACACCGAAGGGCATTGTTATCTCGCATCGGAATCTGATCGACTCTGCACGTGTGGTATCCCAATATCTGAATTTAAACGAGCAAGATGTAATATCCGGGTTGCTTATCTTCAACCTTGACTACGGTTTGAATCAGATTTTCTGTTCACTGCTGAACAAGGCAACGCTGGCACTGCATGGGTTTATCTTACCGGGAGATTTTTTCAACCACTTGGTGAATGATCAAGTCACCGTGTTACCACTTATGCCGGTGAATATTTCGCAAATGTTCGACGAAGACCTGTACACCCAACCCGGCGCAGAACTGTTTGACAAGGTCCGAATCATCACATCATCCGGCGGCAACGTAACAGAGCGAATGATCGATGACTGTGCGAAAACATTCAGGAATGCGTCCTTTTATTCCATGCATGGACTGACGGAAGCGTTTCGTTCTACCTATCTGGATCCGTCTCAAATCAAAATTCGCCCCGATTCCATTGGCAAGGCCATACCCGACGTCGAGCTCTATGTCATCAACGAAGATGGTCAGGCTTGCGCACCGCGCGAGGTTGGTGAACTTATACACCGAGGCAGTTATATTTACCGAGGCTTCTGGAATGCGCCAGAGGACACCGCAGAGCGTTTCAAATCTGTGGATATTTTAAAGAACGTGGTCGATTTACAAGGACAATTAGCTGATGAAATCGTCGTCGCCTCTGGTGACTACGTATATAAAGATGAAGAAGGCTACTTCTACTTTGTCGACCGACGCGACGACATGATTAAAACCAGCGGATTTCGCGTGTCACCGTTTGAAATAGAGTCGGTCGTGGAAAAGAATCTTCCACAGATTCAGCAATGCGCCGTGTTTGGTATGGACAATCCACTCATTGAGGAAGAAATAGTCATGGTGTATTCAGCTGCAGGAGAAATTTCCGAAAAGGAAATAACGTTTGAACTGAAAAAACACCTTGCCTCCTATATGATTCCAGGCCGCATTGTTTACCGAAAATCGTTACCACTGGTACAAAGCGACCGTAATCAGATAAATAAAGAAGAACTAAAGCAAGAGTTGTCCGGCGCTTAACGCTCTTAATACACAAGAGGCAAATATCATGAGTCGACTGGACGTATTGCGCAACACCATGCAACAAGAAGGTGTCGATCTGGTTGCACTCGGACCTGGCGCTCATCTCGCCTGGCTTACCGGGGTTCGACCTCATGCCGACGAACGCCCACTACTGTTTTGCATAACCAAATCCTACGCTGGTTTTCTTATGCCGGCGCTGGAAGCCCAAAGCGCCAAACAACAGACAGATCTGCCTTTCCATACCTGGGCAGATGACGAAGGACCAGAGGCCGCCTTTGCTGATTGCCTTAAAGCTGCGGGTGCAAGTCAGGCCAAGAGCATAGTACTTGACGAAACCATGCGAGCTGACTTTGCAGCACTCGTTCAAGATGCCCTGCCTGCCTCTGACAGACAATTCACCGCTAGCACCATCGGCGCTTTACGGATGCGCAAAGACGAGTCGGAGTTCAGCATATTAAAACGTAATGCGCTTTCAGCTGACAAAGCCATGCAAACCGCCTGGGCCAGCATGCAGGTTGGCATGAGTGAACTGGACGTAGCTCAGGTGGTCAGAGACGCCTTTGCACAACAGCAGGCGCAGCCGCTGTTTACCATTGTGGGTACCGGTGCCAATGGTGCCTTCCCACACCATCACACCGGCAAAACCACACTGCAGTCAGGCGATGTTGTGGTCATGGATATTGGTGGTTGTATCGATGGCTACCCCAGCGACATTACCCGTATGGCTGCCATGGGCGCGCCACCAGAAAACTATGCAGAAATACACGCCATTGTGGAAGCGGCGGTCCAGGCTGCTATGCAAGCGGCAAAGCCCGGTGTAAAAGCTCACGTGGTTGATGATGCGGCACGACAGGTCATAAGCAATGCAGGTTACGGCGACTATTTCGTGCACCGCACCGGTCATGGCTTGGGGGTGGAAATTCATGAAACACCTTATATCACTTCGTCGTCACAAACCGTGCTCGATGAAGGTATGGTGTTCTCGATTGAACCAGGCATCTACTTACCCGGACAATTTGGCCTGAGACTCGAAGACATCGTTATTCTTAGAAAAGACGGTGCAGAAATTTTCTCTGAGCTACCTCGAGATCTAAAAGTAATCGAAGCCTGAGCTTAGGCTAAGCTTAATTGCTGAGTGAGATAATCCACACGAGACTTAATTATATATTTAACACACCATGTCATTAGCAAAGGTGTAACGTACCGCTAACAGCAGCCTTCCAAACCGACTATGCGCACCCTGATCTCGTTCGCCGCGCTCTTTTTATCTGTAGCGTTACTGCAACTGAGCAGTGGTGCCATTTCTCCACTGGATGCGCTGGGTGGTCTGAAAAGTGGTTTTACAACAACCGAAGTCGGGCTTTTGGGGTCCAGCCATTTTCTTGGTTTTTTCCTTGGCTGTTGGCTTGCTCCAAAGCTCGTTGGCATTGTCGGCCATTCACGCACGTTTGCAGCCTTTGCAGCATGTGGCGCCATTGGCGCGGCCGGCCACCCTATTCTTATAGACCCAGTAATCTGGGCCGCACTAAGAGTGTTGACCGGATTCTGTGTGGCCGGTTGCTACACGGTTGTGGAAGCCTGGCTGCAAGCACGCGTTACGAACAACAATCGTGGCACAGTACTGGGTGTTTACCGCTCGGTTGACTTGGGAGCGTCGTTGATAGCGCAGTTGATGCTTAGCGTACTCGAGCCTGCTCACTACGTTGCATACAATCTGCTGACCATACTTTGTTGTGCATCACTGTTACCGCTGGTCGTAACCCGAGTGCAACCACCCACTATTTCCGAAGCGCCGAGCCTTAGCCCGTTAAAAACGTTTCGTGTATCACCCTTGGGTGCAGCAGGCGCCATCGTTGCGGGGGTCACCGCAGCATCGTTTCGTATGGTCGGGCCGGTGTACGGGCAACAGGTGGGTTTGATTGCCACCGAAATAGCCTACTTTCTGGCCGCCTTCGTTCTCGGCGGTGCACTTGCGCAAGTCCCTATCGGGTGGTTAGCCGACCGTTTCGATCGCCGGTGGGTCTTGATCGCCGTTTCAGCTTTGTCAATTGTAGTGTGCGCAGCAACCGTCCTGAACGACAATGATTCGCGTTCAATTGTCTATTTTTCGGCGCTAATATTTGGACTGGTGACGTTTCCGGTTTTCTCTCTGTCTGCCGCCCACGCCAATGACTTTGCGGAACCGGGGCAAGCTGTTGAATTAAGTGCATCGCTATTGTTCTTATACGGGGTGGGAGCTATTGCAAGCCCGTTGCTGTCGTCTTACCTGATGCAAACAGGAGGACCGGCTATGCTGTTCGTTATGATCGCCTGCGCGCACGCCGCTCTGGTTGTGTTTGGCTTTTACCGAATGTCCGCAGGCCCACAAAGCGAAACCCGTCGTCCGTATCGTTATCTTCCAAGAACCAGTTTTATTTTGGGTCGACTCTTACGCCGCGGACAAAAAGAGGATAAATAGCTTTGTCGCAATCTGACTTATCCCGAACGAAGTTTCAGCCAACGGCGTTGTGTCGTTGCATCTAAATCCTGATTTTTCGTCTCTTCCGGATTAATTAGTAAAGCTTTATCCAGCAACTCTTTCAAGTTGTTTCCTGCAACATCTTCTAACCGTGTATCAACAACCAACTGAACAGTTGTGTCCAGCCATGTTTCCTGCGGCATGAAAATCCACTTTTCTTCATTCTTCTGCAGCGACACAGTACCTTGAATGGGTTTTCCATTCTGATCGATAATATTGATCGCATGTTGGGCGAGTACGCGATCAAACGGTCGATCAAAGTCAATGATTATCGGATCTTGCGTCAATACATGGGGTACGGATATCTGCCAATGATCAATCTGAGGTAGCGTAGACAGGCGCTCGGAAACCAGAAAACGTTTTTCAAACCTGGACGCTTTACTATCACCATTTGCACTCGGCCAACCTTCTTTTACAACAATTGAAAAACGGTTGCCTTCAACGAGCGCAGGACCGAGTCGCATGTTTTGCGCTACCCCTCTTTTAATTCGACCGGGGTCCATAAGCAAAGTCAATCGCTTACGATCCTTACTCCACAATTCCTGCTTAAAGTTCATGAATGCAGCTGTGTCTGACCTACCTTCAGCATCAAGAAGCCTGATGAATTTTGTCGTCAGGTGGGGCCGCATTGGAGTTGAGAAATGAATATAAAATCGCAGGGTATTTTCCGGGAGGGTATCACCGCTAGGATAGATGCCAACAACACTTGGTCTGACAGTCTTTTCAGAGGGTTCAATGGAAAATTCCTGAACCTGCGTTGTACCGTGGTTGCTGCCAACTACGCTCCGACTGACAACGGTATAACTTTGACCCAGAATAAACTCAAACGCTGGTTCGAAAGTGACTTTACGGTTTTCGACAAAATAACGCCCGGCAACAGCAGATTTTCCAGAACAGCAATTGGTTTGCTCGCCAACAAAAACTTCCAGGTAGTTCGAGGGAAGTTCATCACCGATGTCGTGCTGAAGCAACAACTCCAGATTGTCGTTCGCTGACTCTGGGAGAATCACTCTACTGTCATTGGCAAATACCAATGAGCAGTAGAGCGCGATTGTAACACCTGTAACCCAGCAATTTTTGAGCGGCAAAAGACGCATTAACTTACAAAGTTATTTGGCTTTATCTGTCCAGTACTGTGGGAAGTCGAACTCTGCGGTGAGGTTGTGCAATCTGTTAGGGAACCCATTGTAGTTGGAGTCCATATTCAAACTACCTGTATACATGTCTCGAGTCAGGGATACAAACAGAGAGTCTCCCAACGGCGCAATTTGCATGGACATGCCGTCAAACATAACCGTTTTTCCGGTATCACCGACTGGCATTATGGGCATCATGTCTGATTTTCCACCACGTGGTAGTTCTTCGGGTGTGTACACTTTGGCGTTGTTCAGGCTAGAGACGGGTATAACGTGAGGTGATCTGCTGTTACTGGTTAAAAACAGCATCTCTTCCCCGTTCATGGAGTATGAGACCATGTCAATCGGTTGCCCGTTACCATAATCCATTAGTGTTCGCGCTTTGATTTTAGCGCCATCCACTATTTCATCCAAACCGATTAGAACGATGGGACTGCAGGTATAAGCAGCAACAAGCTGTGGCTTACCATCGATTTCCTGAATCGACATGGCTCGTACCGGAGCACGCGTTTCAAACTGATCGTGCGAAATATGATACATCTCCACGCTTGCTAAAGTTTGCTCCCCTGAGAATGGATAAGGCAAACGTCGTAGTGTCGAAAGGAAATTATCAAAAGCAACTCCCGATACAAATAACTCTCCTTTGTAGAATTCCATATCCATGATGGCTAAAGAGCTAAGTTTGATATTGCCTTTTGCTATGTCACGCACCATAGGTGGAGATTTACCGAGTCCACGGGGTCTGAAAGTTGTATCCTGATTGGGATAACTAGCAAGTTCCTGCTTTTGAAAGCCGAGTGAGTTGAGATCTACCAGTTCAATCGTGGCATCTTGCGCCACCTTGACTATCGCAGGTGCAGATTCAAAGTTACCAATTCGTGAAACTGATATGAAAACCTCCGCCGATAAAGGGTGTACGGCCATGTCATTTATTGATAATGCACTAGGCGCTACACCCAGCACATCGGAGATTTTTACATCGATATCTCCAATATTTACCGGCACCACCTTTTCAGACTTAGTCTCGGCTTCTAAATCAAAAGCGTAAATAGAACCGTTGTAGTTGTCACCGACAAAAAGCGTTCCTGTGTCGGAAAATTCCAGCGCTCCGGCAAATTCAATGTCAAGTTCAGATGCGTAGGCTCCTGACATGGAAAACATGCCACCTGCCAAAACGACGATCAAGCTGATCATGTTATTTCTTCTAGCCATTCAAAGTGATCCTTAGGTTTTTTTTCGTTAACATTCAAGTGGATGTGTGGATGAGAGAAGCTGGCGCACATCGCCGGACAGCACGTAACTATATTGCTCCATTCAGTCTACGATCGCGTATATATACAGACAATAGGCTGAAACCCGAAACGACGGTTCTGTTTATCCGAACAATAACTAACATACAACACGTAAACTCTTGCTGTTGTCATATCTAACTTATTAAGGATTGCACTCGTACATGGCAGAGCCGAATAGCTGAGATTAACTGGCGCGAAGGATAATTTCCGAATAAATAAGTTTTATTAAGGTAATCTGGATAAATACGTAAAACCGAAACTGTCTGTTCCGCGAGACAACACAATGATAAATCACTTAAGAAATATGGCCATTTTTGCTGTGGTTGTCGAGGAAGGCTCCTTTCGCGCAGCTGCACAAAGAATGGATCTTGCGCCTTCTAGAATTAGCGAACTGGTTTCAAATCTTGAGAGCTATCTCGGAGTCACCTTGCTGTATCGCAGCACAAGAAAAATATCACTAACAAACGAAGGCAGCGTTTTATATGCACGAGCTGAAGAGATACTCCGTAGCGCAGACGCGGGTCTTAACGAACTTAATGCGCTGTCAAACGAGCTTTCTGGCACGCTCAGAATATCAATTCCCGCTTTCCTGACGAACGGTCCGCTAACTTCAGCTATCGCAGAGTTTGCTCGAATTCACCCGAAAGTAAATTTTTACGTAAATTACACAGATCATCGACAGCGACTCATAGAAGACGGCTTTGATCTCGTCATCCGTGTGGGCTGGCTTGATAACAGTAACCTGATGTCCAGACGGTTAGCTGAAGGTCATCGTTGGCTGGTGGCCGGGAAAGAATACGCGAGCGAGCGGGAGAATCCATTGCAACCGTCCGACCTGTCGTCATGGGATTGGATTCATTTCAACCAGCGCAGTAATAAAGTTGAATTTACTTCTCCTGCAGATGAAGTTGTGCAAGTTACCGGTAATTCGCAAATTGTTGTAGATAGTATCGATGCGTTGTATCACCTGGCTACACAGAATATGGGGGTGACTGTCTTACCATCTTTTCTGGCTGAACGCGGAGTTGAAAGTGGTAAGCTTGTGCGGCTGCTAGCCGATTGGAAACTTCGCAACCTGGGCATCTACGCCATCTGGCCAGACAATTCGCGCAGAGAAAGTCTCACATTATTATTTAGCCGTTTCATTGCCGAGAAAGGGTTGTGCTAGTTTCTTTGCACACTCGTCTCGTTATAGCACCGAATTAGCTACCAAAATATAGACACTTTAATCCAAAGTAATTTCTGCGTACCGAACCGCCATCACTCTGGTGTGAAAATATGGCCGTTGTGAGCAGATCACAAAGAACCCGTTTTGGTGCGAAGCTGTAACTAGACAGACGTACCTGTGTCACACTTTATTGTTTTATACTGAATTTGAGCTGGCTCAGCGCCGTTCCATAATGAACTTGGACAAACAGCATATCGAACTCACAGGATTGATCGATGACTTTACTGCCAGTCAGTTTGACACCCACTCGTTACCAGTCAACAACACGCAAAGTCATCACCGCTGCGTTCACATTACTAAGCTTTACCTACGCCGGCATCGCATCGGCGTATACGATTGAAGATGCGCCAGACTGGGTGCAGGTAACCCCCTCACCTGCCCCGATCGAACAGGCAAAGTATCGCGCGAACGATGGCGTGTTCTATCGACTTTACGACCGCCAGATCAACGCCATTGACCCGCAAAACCGATCTTCTTACAAAGCCCTGGAATATGAGCTGACTAACCGTGCAGGTGTGGAGTCTCGATCAACTATCGAAATCCATTACGATCCGAACTACGAATCGGTGGTTATTCATGAACTCGGCATTATTCGCAAAGGCAAATACCTCGACCGACTAACCGAAACCAGTTACGAACAACTCAGAACCGAAGGTCGCCTCGACGAACTTCTGTACGATGGCACCACCACACTCGCAGCGATTCTGAAAGACGTCCGCGTGGGTGATGTGATCAGACACAGCTATACCATTAAAGGTGCAAATCCTGTCTACGAAGACATTGTCGAATACGGTGTGGCCACTCAGTACTATTCTGCAATCGGCGAAGTTGGATTTCGAATACAGGTAGATGCAAACACCAACATGTTTGTACGTCAGCAGGATCTCGACAATCAGGCCAATATCAAAGATCAGTTCAGTCTCAGCGAATCTGTTGCTAACGGTATTCGAACATACAGTTGGAATTCGACCGATCCGAAAGAGTTGAAAGACGTTGAAAACGAACCAGTATGGACCGAGTTCGACCCGGCATTCAGCATAAGCTCGGTGGGTGACTGGGATGATATTGTTGCGTGGTCGTTACCGCACTACAACAAGCCCAACATGCAATCTGAGCAAGTGAAACAGATTGCGCGGGAAATCAAAGCCGAACACAAATCTGAAGCTGCGTATATTGGCGCAGCCCTGCAATGGGTACAGGATGAAATACGTTACTTTGGCGTTGAGCTTGGCGAAAATTCTCATAACCCTTCCCACCCCGATGAAACACTGGCCCGACGCTTTGGTGATTGTAAAGACAAGGCACTACTACTTATTGCCATACTCGATGAGCTCGATGTGAAAGCACAACCCGCTCTGGTGAACACCCGAGAACGACTACGACGAAGTGATTACATTTATCGTTTACACGCGTTTAACCATGTCATTGTGCATGTGGAGAGAAACGGTGAGTCTCACTGGATAGACCCGACCAGCAGCTATCAAACAGGCAAACTGGGCGATTTCCATGAGCCCGACTACGGCTATGCGCTAGTCATAGATAATGATGTATCCGCACTGTCTGCCATGGGTAGTAAAAGAGACTTGTACAAAATGACTGTACGAAAACAGTTGACAATGACAGAAGCGAGTAAGACTGAAGGCGAGTACTCCATTCGAACAGAACGCGCAGCACTCAGCGCTGAATCGCATCGTAGCCGAATCAGCAATCAGGGTATCGATGAATTGTCAGATAGCTATCTTGAGTACTATCGCGATATCTATGGAACAATCGATCGCATTGAGCCAATGCGCTTTACCGAAGCTTCTCGTAACCGAAACTTTACGTTTGAACACTACGGGCTAAAGAATGTATGGCACGCAAGCGGCCCCGAAGATCCCTATTTTGAAGTGTCCACTGAAGAAATTCAGCACTACCTTAAAACACCAAAAGCACCGGAATATCGGGAAAGAGCCTACTACCTTGGACACGGAGTAAAGATCTCTGAGAACACGAAACTCTACCTGCCTGAAATTCAGGAAGACGGCACGTATACGGAAACCATCAGTAACGATTACTTCGACTATGCGCTCTACATTAGACAGAAGAGCGACGAAAAATCGATCGTCATCTCACATACCTTCATTCTGAAATCCATGTCGGTACCACGCGAGGCTTTGCTTGAGTTCGTTGCGGATGCGAAAGCTGCGAACGACATGCTTAGTTGGAATGTCGCACCCAACGGATTAACGTGGTCTG
Source organism: uncultured Granulosicoccaceae bacterium (assembly GCA_937981955.1). GTDB lineage: Bacteria > Pseudomonadota > Gammaproteobacteria > Granulosicoccales > Granulosicoccaceae > Granulosicoccus. Next base: position 8,277 of record CALJNA010000149.1, on the reverse strand, counting down.
ACAATTCTGAAGAAAATAGCGAAGCGGCTGCCAATGTGGAAGCTGGATTGAACCCGGATGTTAAGGACGTAGCTGAGCAAACCCAGTCACACGCTTCCTCGTCTCAGTAGGCGGTAGGCGTGGCAAGCTATGCAAGCCGAGTGAAAACATAAAGAAGTAACAACTAACGCCATTTGAAGAAAATGGCGTCCCCTAGGGGACTCGAACCCCTGTTACCGCCGTGAAAGGGCGGTGTCCTAGGCCACTAGACGAAGGGGACGTTGTTTCGACAGGGGAACCCTGACGCCTTCGAGCCGAGAATTATACCCGAAAGACAAATCTGTGGGGATCTTTTAGCCGTTTTCGCCAATAAGTTTAAGCGACCGAGCCGCCACCTGGCGAATCGTCTCCGCCGTCGGGTGTTTCGGCAGGCAAAGCCTTGATCTGATTTCGACCGGCCTGCCGTGCCTGGGACAATGCCTCTCTGGCTCGCTGTATCAGCGCATCGCCATTATCCGACTCATCCAGTACCGTCACACCAGCGCTGGCAGTCAACACAAATTGCACGTTGTCGAAGCTCACCGCCCGATCAACCTGCGCTCTCAATCGTTCACTGAGCGCCAGTGCACCGTCTAAATCAGTGTGGTTCAGGATGATCAGAAACTCATCAAGCTCTGTGCGGAATATGATATCGCTTTGACGCAAACGCTCGCTGAGCGCTTCAGCAACCGACTGCCACGCTTGCTCCCCTACTGACGAACCATGGTGTTCACTGATGGACTCCAGATAATCTACCGTAATCAGCATCACGGCTAATGGCTGTTCAGCACGCCGCGCCAGACGAATTTCTCGTGGTAGTTGTTGTTGCAAGGCCAGCTGGTTGTGCACGCCAGAGGCACGGTCTGTCATTGAGGCAAGCAAGGCACTGTGATGCTCGAGCGCATTTTCAAGCGGGTAAACCAGACTTTCAACCAACCGGTCGGCATCGCGCTGCTCACGAGAAGTAAACGCTTTGCCGCGCATCAGGCAAATATCACCCAGATGACGATCACCGAGCTTCAGCTCAAATTGTTGTCGATGCTGGCGAACATCGCCGACCAGCAAATCACGCCCGCGATCTCCAGCCAGAAACTGCATACCATCGAATCGAACAAAAGCCTGGGCTTCACTCATGAAGCTTTCAAGCAAGAGCTCAAGATCAAGTTTGCGGTGCAAGAGTGCATGGAATTCGAGCTGGCGCAGCTGCAGATCGAGTCGCTGCTCTTTGACACTCGACAGGGAGGTAACAACTGATTTTTCAGGGCTAACGATGGCCATAGCGAGCCGTCCGTTTTAAAGGTCTTACTTCAGTGCAAGCGGTGTTCCAATCGGTCCGTTTTTTGTGAATCAGTTATCAAAAAGGCGCGATTGGCGAGGTAATCCGGTTTGTTGCCGGGACGTGGCTAATAGGGCTAGACGCCGCCCGTGGAGTTGAGATACAACACGATGCCCAGCGCACCGAGTGTCACGCCGAGAAGCGACCAGGGCAAAGCTGAGCTACCTGCACCCTGCATTTCGGTGTTCTTTTCAACGGTCCAGTCATCACGAATCTGCTTTTGCATAGCATCCGGGTCGGTTCGACGTTCCGGAGACACCACATTACTTTCAGATCGCTGATCTTCTCTTGAACGTGCGTTCACGAAACGTTGCCAACCAATATCGGTATCAAGATCAAGCAACTCTTCTGGAATCAATTCGGGGACTTGGGTAACAGGTTCCCATAGTTCACCGTCGCGACTGACTCGATCGGTATTTCGAACACGACCCAGTAGCAGATATCGACCTACTTCATGTGTGGAGTAAGGTCCCTGAACCCGGGAACCTTTTTGCACATACCATTGCGATTCGTCAGCGACCATAGAAAAAACCTACCGTTGCGTCCATTCTGCGAGACGAGCCTTTAAACGCACCAGCGCTTGCCCGTGAATCTGGCAAACACGAGATTCACTGACACCCAGAATCTCACCAATTTCCCTGAGGTTAAGATCTTCGTCATAATATAAAGACATAACCAGACTTTCACGCTCCGGCAGGTTCTTGATAGCTTCAGCCAATGCATCACGAAACGACTGGTACTCAACCTGTTCGCCTGGAGTGGTCTCATCGCTTTGTGGTAATGCAATGGTTTCACCCGTATGCTCATCCGGCTGATCAAAACTGAAGATATGAGCTGCAGAACTTTCAGTCAAAATCAAGTGATAAGCGCTTAAATCAAGACCAAGAAGCTCGGCCACTTCTGCATCTTTTGCATCACGACCGGTTGCCTGTTCAAGGTTTCTCAGCACCTCTGCAGCTTCACGAGACTTCCTGTGAACAGAACGTGGAGTCCAATCGGAACGACGTATTTCATCGAGCATGGCACCGCGAACACGAATGCCAGCATAGGTTTCAAAGCTTGCGCCTTGCGAAGGATCGTAGTGCCTTGAGGCTTCAAGCAATCCGATCATACCCGCCTGGATAAGATCCTCTGCCTGAACACTCGGCGGTAATCGGTTCATCAGGTGAAACGCTATACGTTTTACCAGATTGGCATTGGCGGCAACCAATCCATCCGGATCAACGGTTTCCACCTCGTTGTACATGGCATGTGCATTCATTATTGTCTTCGTCTCACCGAGATTCGCGTTCGGTTTGTATCAACCGTTCTACGAAAAATTCCACATGCCCCCCCGGACTCTGTGGTCGTGGCCATTTATCTACCCTTGCGGCTAGCTTCTTGAGAGCCATTGCCGAAGCAGATCGCGGGTGCGCTTGCACTACCACCTGCTGTTCCCTTACTGCTTGCTGCATATGCGGGTCGAATGGAATCGAACCGCAGTAGTCGAGCAATACATCCAGATACCGCTCCGTGTGTTTCGTCAACTTGGAGTACAGATCTAAACCCTGCTGAGAAGATTCCACCTGATTCGCTACAACGCGAAACCGTCGAACCCCTGAATTTCTGTTTAGTGCGCTTATCGTAGAAAACGCATCTTGCAAAGCTGCTGGTTCATCGCACACAACCAGAAGCAGTTCACGCGCAGCTCGTGAGTTATTCACCACACAATCTGATAAACCAGTCGCGCTATCGATAACCATTGTGTCGGCATCGATCCCGAGATCACTGAACAGTCCAATCAACCCTGCGTGTTGAATTTGTGACATACGCGCCATTTCCATGACACCATTCGACCCGGGCACGATGGTTACACCCGCCGGACCGGTCACTAACACTTCACTCAACTGCTTTTCACCGGACATAACGTGAGCAAGATTGAATGCCGGCTTTACATTCATCAGGCAATCAACATTGCCTTTGGTAAAGTCCGCGTCGAACAACAAAACCCGACGACCAAGCTCACTCAAGGACACAGCAAGATTCACAGCCAAATTGGATTTTCCTGCCCCACCCTTGCCGCTGATTACAGCGATTGTTTGAACTGGGACAAGTTTGTCATCGACATCAGTGGCGACAGAGGCATTCATATCGCAACAAACATCCATTTATTGTCCGGTCTGCCCAACAACAAGTCTTGATCCTCTTGCGCTTTTAACTACCGTCTATAACCACTGCTCTACCGCAATACGGTCGATCAGAACTGAGCGTCAAATTTGCAAGCATCGAACCACTGAACATGGACATAGAGCGCATACCGGAGCGCTTATGGGGACGAACATCAGAATTGGGAAACGCACCTCAATTTAGAGTTGGCACGCGTTTAAAGAGGCTTAGTTGGCATGTGAAGCATGCCTTGTTTTTAAGCTAGAAGTGTTGCTTGAAGAGGTATAACCATCAAAGCCAACTGTTCGTTACATCATCTACGAGATCGTGATGCAAGAACAAACCGCATGGGTGTCAAAATAGCCGTCCCGGATAAAAAACCGGGATGCCTTGGCAACTGAATACTGAAGGACTGCGGGCAGATGCGTTGTGCACCTGCCCGATTGGATATTACGACACCTCTTCAGGGCGCTGGATATTGTATTTACGCATTTTTTCAACAAGCGTTGTGCGTCGGATTTTCAGTCTGTTCGCCGCATGAGCCACAACACCGGAACACTCATCCAGCGCTTGTTCGATCAGACTTATTTCAATATCTGTCAGGTGCTGCTTAAGGTCCAGACCGTCTCTTGGCAATCTTGGCTTGTTGTTGAGCTGGGCTGCCGGCATTCCCTGGACCATTGGCATGGCCGACGTATCAGTTGAGTCGGTGCTGCTCTGGCCTCGACCATGCGGTGCAATTTTTGGTGGTAAATCGCTTACATCTACCACGCCGTAGGGGTGCAAGATCGTCAGGCGTTCCATCAAGTTAGCAAGCTCGCGAACATTTCCGGGCCAATCGTAGTTACAAAGCCCCATCATCGCAGCGGGCGTAAGACGAACAGAAGACTTTTTCTCGTGTTCCAGACGGGTTATCAGTTCATTAACCAGCAGTGGCAGATCTTCCGCACGACTTTTCAGCGGTGGCATCTCGACCGGAAACACATTCAGGCGATAGTAGAGATCTTCGCGGAAGGTGCCATCCTCGATCAGTGTTTCAAGATTTCGGTGAGTTGCTGCAACCAGACGTACATCACTTTTAATACTCTTATTACTACCCACTCTTTCAAACGAACGTTCCTGTATTACGCGCAGCAGTTTGACCTGCATGTTCAGCGGCATATCTCCAATTTCGTCGAGAAATATCGTGCCGCCTTCAGCCAGTTCGAAACGACCTTCACGTGCACCAACCGCACCGGTAAACGAACCCTTCTCGTGCCCAAACAGCTCGCTCTCCAGTAGTTCGCTGGGTATCGCACCACAGTTAATCGGCACAAACGGTTTGTTTCGACGGTTGGAGTAATAGTGTATGTTTCGGGCTACAACCTCTTTACCAGTACCCGATTCACCGAGTATGAGCACAGTGGCTTCGGTAGGGGCAACCTGATCAATCATTTTGCGTACGCGCACGATAGCCCTGCTGTTCCCAACCAGGCTTCGAAACAACTCAGGATTCTGCGTACCTTCCTTGTTAACAACGGTGGTTGCCGTGCCGCGCACATCTGCCCGGTGCAATAAATCCGACAACAAGCCGTATCGAATGTCGGATTTCAGGCAACCAATGAAGGTTTCCTCAATCTCGGGCTGGCTGATATCCGCTGGCTGATCACCCAGCATCAGTATCATGGGCGGACAATCTGCATGCTTTGATGTCAGCGTCTTGGCCCAATCAACAATGCCGTGAAAATTCGCGACCAGAATAGCCTGATAGTCAGCCAGATCACCAAGACTGTCCAGAAGCTCGTGTGAACTGAGGACTTTGGAGTCGTGATCGATAAATTCCAGTTGATGTGTCAGACGCAGCGAATTTTCCGCATTCGCATCCACAATCAATACTTTCTTTGCTTCTTTCTTCGCGCTCATTCCCGCTCTCTTGCGACCTTAGTCGACCAAAATATGTGTACTACATCACCAAAGGATAGAAGATGATCTGAATAAGACAAAGATTTGACGAAAGATTTTTTCAATAGAGCGCATTTATAGCCTTAACCAATTCTCATTCGAGCGCCGTAATCTGACGGTATCTGCATTAACGGCGGCTGATTCAATCTGCTTTGTGAACTGCCCGTCTCAAACAAAAATGCGCGTTACATTAGTTGACGATAGGGCCGATTCCGTCTTTGTCAGCAATGGAAGCTACAAGCATCGACTATATGGTGCGCAGGACGTTTATGTTGCCCTGCATTAGGCTGACAAATATAATAATAATAATAATTCCTTAAGAGATCGCGGCTAACCGTGGCACTATAAGGATGGGAAGAGGATGTACAACATGGTTCCAAGTGAGAAAAACTCGCGCGGCCGCAGTAAAGTGACCAATCTGGATGAAGTCCGTCTTGCGAAAGCCAAAGCAAAGGCTCAGGAAGAAGTCGCATTTGCAGTGGATGAACAGTTAGAAGAAAACACCCCCACTCACCAGGATTTACACGGCAACCGCCGATTTGATGCTGAAAAAGTGGCGCGAATCAAGGCAGCCATTGCTGCCGGTGAATACGAAATTAATCCATCCCGCATTGCTGACAAGTTCATTGAGCACGACAGAAATCAGTAGTTTGCACCTCTGGTAAGTGAGTTCGGGCTGATGACACAATTGGTTTGTCAGCCCTTGCAGGTCACCAGCGTTTAACTTACAACCGATTAAGTTATGAGCGTTTAAGTAATGAGCGTTTAAGTAATGGGCGTTTGAGTTATGGGCGTTTGAGTTATGAGCGTTTGAGATATGAGCATTTAACTTACAACCGATTAAGTTACGAGCGTATGACTTAGAACCGCTTGCCTTATGAGCACTTATTCTGGGACCGGCTAACTCGACATTGGATGTTTGCGTCGTGGTCCACGGCGTGGGCCAACGGGCGTGTTTGGCGATGCATTCGATGATGTTCGGGTACTCGTTGCATCGCTGGCCGATGCTTGTTGCTTGTCGGATGATCTACCCTGTACATCTGCTAAACCAGACTGTTTGCGCATTTGACTGTGCGTGGCCAGCGGATTGCTACCCGGATCAACCACTTCTGCAACCAGCTTTAAACGCACCTGCCGCCGACCAATAATACGATCGCCCAGTACGTACTCAGACTTGACGTTACCCAGCCGGATAGCATCGAATAACTTCGGAATTAACATGCCGATATGCTCCAGGAAAGCTTGTTGCTGAGAATCCATACAACAATAAATAAACAGATGTCATTACTGTTTATTTATACAGTATTATTTCAGGCTTGTGAAGAAAAAACTTCATCATTTTATTGATCTGAACCACACTTAAACATTCATTTTCTTCGGAAAATGCCGCCATTCCTGAAACGTGCAACAAAAACGGATTTGGTCTCACGTAAAGGTGAGCGGATAAATCGACACTCGGGAAAGGAGTCACCAGTCGTATGTCTAATCAGGCGCAATTCAGTGTTTATTCCACCGGTCATTTGGATACAGATGATAGTACCAATCCTGTTAAACAGGAATTTGCAAAAATCTTTGGTATTAGTGAAGCGAAGGCAGAAGAATACATCCAGAAGAAAAAGCTGATTAGAAAAGGGTTAACGCAGGAGCAGGCGGAGCTCTATCAAATCAAACTGAAAAAGATCGGCTTGCCGACACTCATTGAACCGGCGATAACAAACGCACCTGCTGCCAATGAGAGCATAAACACTGAAGTAACACCGCCCGCCAGCGACGGATTTAGCTTGCTACCAGTAGATTCCGAGTCTGAGCAAGGCATACCCAGTACCAGCGGCACTAAAGTAAAGAAGGGCTTTGCTTGTCCCAAGTGCGAGTTTGAGCAAAACAAAGCGGCTGAATGCGTTAAATGCGGCGTTATATTTGACAAGCTAAAGGAATCGTCTCGCAGTATTAGAGGTGAGGACACAACTTCTTCTCAGACAAATAAAGATAACGCTGACAAAAGACGTAGCGGGAACGTTGAGAGTGAAGGCAATGTTGTAGTCGGTCTTGGGGCCGCAGCAATAGTTGCTTGTATTTTGGCATTTGTCTGGAAACTAATTGCAATACACACAGGTTATGAGCTTGGCGTTGTTGCCTGGGCGGTTGGCGGCGCGATAGGTTTTGTAGCCGTCATGTTCGGTGCTCGCGGTGAGGCACCTGCAGTGGCCTGTGCCCTGTTAGCCGCATTTGCCATTATTGGTGGCAAATACATGATAGAGCAATACTACATGGAACAAGTGGATTCCATGTTTAATGGAGAACTACGCGAAGAGATACATGCCGGCTTTCAGGAGTATCAAGACGAAATTTCAGCGTATCAGCAAGTTCAGCACGACGACTATTCTGTAAAACGCTTTATGAGCGACTACGGTTATACCAATTCGGATAGCGTCACTGAAATCAGCGATGAAGAGCTCAACGAGTTTAGAGAGGACATGGCTATTGCCGTGGCAGACATGGATGGAATGCCAGACTTTGAGGAAACGATGAGTCAGTTACAGGAGGTGGTGTCGGAAGAATTCGCTAGTGAGGCGTCATTTACTTCGGTCATGCAAAACTTTGGAATTGTGGGAATCGTGTTCCTGTTGCTTGGTGTTGGCACGGCTTATCGCATGGTTCGTGAAGCATAAAAACTGCTCCAGATGAGTGGGGCTGGTTATCAGGCTATCCCCACTGGGCAGTGTGCCGAGCAGCACGCTGTTGTAAGGTCCTGGGAGCAAGATTTAATAGTTTCAATCGATCACAAAACACATCGATGAAAATATCCATGTGATCAGCCAGACGTTCGGGCTTTTTCG
>CALJNA010000148.1 GCA_937981955.1 uncultured Granulosicoccaceae bacterium | reverse complement strand
AATGCCCTATAAAATGTTCTTGAAACCTGCTCCTAGTCAAATACAGCGGCCAATTTTCATTGTGCTGAAGCACGAATGCCGGCTATTGAAAAGAATTTATTGGGGCTGTCAACACTGTGAATGGGGTCACAGTCTACTTTTGGTTTTGAGTGAGATAACCCATCGTTGGGCGGCATTTCTAATGAGCTGCCAAATTAAACGAAAATTGAGAATTACGCCGGCAAAAGTTTTGCCTCCGGGTAGGTTGATTCGAGGCTTTATATGCTAATTTCGGTCAAGTTTCTAATCTATTGATAGTTTGTTCGCATTTTTTCTTTTGGCTTAGCAATAACCTTGATCGCAGGCAGTACCCGACTCCACCCATTCACTAATGGTTTTGTTAACTCCTGCTGTGCCGATGGGCTGGCCAGTCAGAATAAAGGTTTCACCAGAAAACCCATCTTGATTTGAGGCAGTTACAGTAATGACTGGAGCCGTGGTGCCGGTTAATGTTACTGAGGCCACCAGGCTTGCTGCTGCAGCTTTTTGCAGTGTCAGCGTTGATACCTGACTATCAATTCCTGCAACTGGGGTGGTGTTATTACAGCCATCTGCACCGGAATTGCGGTGGTAGCACAGCTCAACACTGGTCTTTATCGGGCTTGCCGCCAGCTTTACTTCAGTAAATTTTGCGCGCTTTGTATATTGCGAGTATTGGGGTACTGCCACGGCGGCGAGTATGCCAATTATGGCAATAACAATCATAAGTTCGATTAGCGTGAATCCACGGTTTTTCATTCAACAACACCTTTGAGAGATACACGTCCTTGCGTTACTAGCTTGCTCATCTCAGCTGATCTTCGATGATTACCGAATAATCCAACAATGAGACTAAGCAATAAAAAAGCCGACCATAAGGCCGGCTTTCGTTATGCTATTACTATATTAAGTAGTAAGTTCGAACTTAGCAATAACCGTTGTCGCAACCAGCGCCGCTTTCAACCCAATCAACGATAGTTTCTTCACCAGCAACTGTCGCAATTGTAGCAGTGATAACATACGTATCAGCAGCTGTAAAACCTTCAGCAGCCGCTGGGATAGCTGTGATAACTGGAGTAGCGCCACCATCCAATGTTACTGAACCAACAAGGGCTGCAGAAGCTGCGCGAGTTAGCTGTGCAGTAGTGACACCACTGTTGATACCGCCATTTGTAGTACCACAATCAGCCGCACCGGCATTGCGCTGACGGCAAAGCTCAACAGCACTTTTGATAGGTGATACAGCAAGCTTGACTTCAGAGTACTTAGCACGCTTTGTGTACTGAGAATACTGAGGAACAGCAACAGCTGCAAGAATACCGATGATCGCGATAACGATCATGAGTTCGATTAATGTAAAACCTTTTTGTACTTTAACCATGATTGGTTTATCTCCAGAGACTAAAATTTAATTTTATAAGTTTGTTGTCAAGCCAAACCTACAAGCGTGTTATCGTCCATAGGCCTGTGAGGTTAAGTGCATCTGCTATGCCAGCGCATGATTTACGCTTGGGCACAACAAATTCACTACAATAACAAGCACATATAACCTCTGAGAACTGGTTCTCAGCGCACTGGTTACCGTTTTGCGTTGTCACTTTTGTCATTAAGTGACAAGCCAATTGTTGTTCGAGTGACAAATTGATACTCGAGTACCCGTGCGCATAAGTAATTCTACGGTGGGCATTGCTGCGTATGAACGTGTTGCTTTGTTATTCCGAGTCATTATATTTATCAATACCAAGCTGCTGAATTCGATAGCGCAACTGTCGGTAGGTCAATCCCAATTCTTTTGCTGCTTGTTTTCGATTCCAGCGTGCGTTATTCAGGGCATCCATAATTCTGTTTGTTTCGCTGTTACCTGATGCTGGAGTTAAAGATGGTCGGTTTGTCGACTCTTCGTTTATGTTTTCAGGAAGACTTAAATCTTCCACGGTGATGGTGTCGGTATCTGCCATAGCAATCGATCTTTCGAGCACATTCTCAAGCTCTCGCACATTGCCTGGAAAGTCATAGGCTATTAGTGTTTCAAGCGCCTGTTCGGAAATACTCATGCATTGTTCATTGCCATGTTGAGCCGCTAACTTGGCCAGTATGCTTTGGCAAAGCTCGGGTATATCCTGGCTGCGTGCTCGCAAGCTTGGAGAGTGGAGCTTGATAACGTTCAAACGATAGTACAGATCGTGTCTGAACCGACCAGCTTCAACTTCCTTGGCCAGATCTTTATGGCTGGCGCTTAGTATTCGTGCATCCACAGCGGTTTCTTCGTTAGCGCCCACGGGTCGAACGCTGCGTTCCTGAATGGCACGTAGTAGTTTGACTTGCATATGTAATGGCAGTTCGGCAACTTCATCCAAAAAAAGAGTGCCACCATTGGCGTGCTGAAACAGCCCTTCTTTGTCTGTATTAGCACCGGTGAAGCTACCCCTGCGATGGCCGAACATTTCGCTTTCCATTAACTCGCTGGGAATTGCACCGCAGTTGATGGCCACGAATGCGTTCGCAGATCGTGGACCGTTCTCATGGATGAGTCTTGCGATCAGTTCTTTTCCGGTACCGGATTCTCCGGTTATCCATACAGGTGCATTGGTTCGTGATACTTTAGCGATCATTTGCCGCAACGACTTCATTGGGGCGGAGCCGCCCACCAGTTTATCGCTGCCGATAACATTGTTGTTCTCTAAGCCGGTGTCCTGGCGGTGAGACAAATCATGCAGACTGGCGGCTGATACATCATCTGTTTTATCCAGCGAATCGTTCGTTTCGAGTGCGTCCTTATCTGCATTGAAATTGGGCTCGTTGCTGGCTTCTTCGTTGTTCAATGCAATGGCCTGAACAACCAGTTGCCGCAGTTGCTGGATATCGACTGGTTTCGAAACGAAATCATATGCGCCGTTTTTCATCGCATCGACCGCTGCTTCCATATTGCCGTGAGCCGTAATAACCGCGATAGGCAAATTGGGATTTTTTGACTGGGCATAACGTACAAACTCCACGCCATTCCCATCGGGTAATCGCATATCTGTCAGGCAGACATCGAAGTGGTATACGTTCAGAAGTTGACGGGCCTCTTCAAGGTTTGCTGCTGTGTGATAGTCGAGCCCCATTCTCGACAGGGTCATCGCGATCAGTTCACGAATATCCGGTTCATCGTCGATGATCAAAGCAGTCGCGGTCATGGTCAGGCCGCCAACTGTTGTGCAGAGTTCAACGTGATTTGAAAGTGCGCGCCTTCCGAGCGGGGAATACACTCGATACTGGCTTTATTCAAATCACATAGTTCGCGAATAATGTACAAGCCAAGCCCTGAACCATTGTGATGGGTTGAGTAAAACGGTTCGAACAATTGTTCCCTATTCAAATCCGGAATACCAATGCCATCATCGACTATATCCAGCACTGCGGTACCTTGTTGGGATTGCCAACAACTGATGGTGATTTTTATATTCTGATGATTATTGTGTAGACGAGAGTTGGTACACAGGTTCCACAGCACCTGGTCAAGATGGTCAGGGTCAAAAATGGCAATCACATTCGGCTCAGTAGCTACAGTTAAGTCGGTATCGTCCAGCCGGTTCTCCGTGATAAAGCGCGAACGAAAATCGCTGACCACGTGACTTAAGTCAATGGCTTCATTACTCACCTGTTTTCGATTGGAGAGTTGTAGAACGTCTTCCACAATGCGGTTTATTCGATGGGTATGTGTGCGGGCAATGGCCAACAGTTCCTGATCGTCACCGGCGATACTCTCTGACTCCTGCAATAGCTGAACAGCATGTGAGATTGCTCCTAAAGGATTGCGAATTTCGTGAGCAATGCTCGCTGACAAGCGCCCAAGTGAAGCCAGTTTGAGTTGCTGGTACTGCTTTCTGATTTGGGCATGGTCATCGAGCTTGATCAGCATGCCACCAGATGACAGGGCAATATAGCGTGGTAACAAAGCCAAGCCGGTTGATTCAACGGTAATGGCTTGTGCGTCAGTATCGCCTCGCTTCGCTGCATTGATACTTTCGAGCAAAGTGGTGCTTAACCGACCGATATGCACTGGAAGTGGTGTGAACTCGCAGGCTAATAAATCCCGCGCGGTATCGTTGATCAATTGCACCTGATGACCCGAATCAAGCACCAATACACCTGAGTCGAGCTCGCGAATGATCTCCTCGTTCAAAATGGCGATCTGTTTGACATTCAATGCCGCCCGTTCAGCCGTCGCAGCCGGTAGCTGTTTTGCAGAAAGTTTTCTAAGAGGAACGCATAACAACCAGGCAACCAGTAACAGCATTGAGCCAAGAAAAGCGGTGCGCTCAAAATCGGCCGCTGCACTTCCGAGCAACAGCTTCGCCAGTAGTTCTTCCATTAACACCAGAACACAGGCAAGTGCGGCAAAGAACAGAGCATAACGCGCGGTGTTCAACTGGCTTAGCAGGGCAATAGTGATGATCAGCAAAATACCGAAGCCACTTTGTACACCACCGCAGGCATACATCATGACGCACAGAAAGGCGATATCAAGATAATTCTGCAGATACTGGCGGGTGGTAATCGATGGCCAACCTCTTTTTTGCAAATAGATAAAGCCGAGCGCGGCCACAGCATAGCCAAGGTGGGCTACCTCAAAAAGCAATGCATCGCGTTGACCAAGGATGCTTTGCGTGCTCGACAGATAGTAAACGACCGCTAGCGCTGTTAACAAAAACAACCGGTACTGACTGAACAGGCGCATCACCTGCGCATCAACCTGTATTGGCATTGACGGGTGGTGCTTGGGCTTGGACTGTTCGGTCGGGTGGCTCACGTATTACAACACACGCAAAAAAGCAGTAATTAGTCAGGAATGGAGCAAGATCCAGACCACGAAAACCGCATGGGACGGGGCTTTCAGGGCATTAAATCGCTTTTTACCCGCGCAAAACGGGTCGGTTTACCCGGATGCGAAGCTGCGCTGTTTGGCAGCGCAATGAAAACTGGCTGATCAGAAGTGGGGTATATTCAGTTTTGCAGGGCCGGGTGTTCCGGTTCAGTCAGCGCAAGCGTGCGCAGTGTGTCGTTTTGCATATCTGCCTGCCCCAGAGAGCCATACGCACTAGCCATCAATGCCAGAGCGTTTGGTACGTGTTTCGAGCCGTCAAAATGCTCGAGCAGGTAGCCCACTCGATTTATCGCCGCGACCATGGCACCTCGCTGATAATAGAACTTGGCGGTTTTGAGCTCGTGACGCGCCATTTCATTACGCAGAAATTCCATTCGAGCCAGTGAATCGGGGACATATTCGCTATCGGGGTATTGTCGAACCAGTGAATCGAACTCGGCAAAGGCCGCTCGCAACCAGTTCTGATTGACACTGGCCATATCGCGCGGAAAGATGCGCTCCATGAAGGAGCCGCCGCGAGCAAAATGAGCCACGCCTTTTATATAAACCGCATAGTCCACATTTTCACTGCGTGGATAGAGTTTGATAAAACGATCAGCCGACGTAATGGCGTTGTCGTATTCATCTTGCTTGAAGTAGGCGTACGCAATATCAAGCTGCGCTTGCTGCGTGTAGCTGCCGAATGGAAAACGGGCTCCGAGCGTTTCGAACGTATCAACCGCTGTCAGGAAATCGCCCTGATTCAGGGCGCGCTTGGCCGTGTTATACAGCCTCTCGGCAGAGGTGGTTGTATTGGCCTGCTGTTCAGAGCTTGCACACCCGCCAAGCACCAAAGCGCTGGTAATTAGTGCGATCGAGGCGATACGCCGTGTCTGGTGGTTTATCATGGGAAAAGTATAGCGAATTTGAAGCACATCATCGGCTTGATCGAGGTCTTGTGTCACATTCTTTCCGCCTCATAACCCCGGTTTACAGGACATGGACAACGACAATTCGCCAACGCCTGATCAGAAGCAGGCGCTGGTTGCGCCAGCGAGTACTGCCGGTATGCGCTTTGATGCGGTTGCCGCGCAATTGTTCGCAGACTACTCACGCAGCCGCCTGCAGGATTGGATAAAGCGGGGCTATCTGACCACGAACGGAACGCATCGCCGACCCAGCGACAAACTCATCGGTGGCGAGGAGATTTTGCTCATTCTGCCACCTGATGCGCTGGCTGATACCTGGGAGGAAATCTGGGCCAAAGGTGCGCAGCAAATGGGAGCGGAGCCCATACCGTTAGAGCTGGTACACACCGACGAGCAGCTCTATATAGTAAACAAACCGGTTTCGCTGGTGATGCATCCGGCACCGGGTAATCGAACCGGGACATTAATGAATGGCTTGTTAAATCTGGAGCCCGGGCTTAGAACCGTGCCACGGGCAGGCATCGTACACCGACTGGATAAAGACACCAGCGGTCTGTGCGTTGTTGCCCGAACGCTCAAAGCGCACGCACATTTGGTGGCACAGCTACAAGAACGCAGTGTGTCCCGCGAATACCTGGCCATAGTGGTTGGTGATGTGCCTGAGCAGGGAACCATTGATGAGCCTATTGGCCGTCATCCAAAAGACAGGAAGCGAATGGGTGTTGTTGAAAACGGTAAACCTGCAAGAACACATTTTGAAGTGCTGGAACGATTTCCACACAGCGCGTTGGTTGCGGTTCGGCTTGAAACCGGACGCACGCATCAGATAAGGGTGCATATGACGCATTTGGGGTACCCGCTGCTGGGCGACCCTGTATACGGTTTGCGTGGCACGCGAAATATGATCAGGCAGATAAATATTCCTGAAGCCGTCGCGTTCAATCGACAGGCACTGCATGCACATAAACTTGGATTGAAACATCCGGATACCTTGCAAGCGTGTCATTTCAGTATCGACCCGCCGGCAGACTTCACGCATTTGCTGGTATTGCTGCGTAATGCCGCAGCCTTGTCTGGCTGAAGAATATAAATGAATATCAATGGCTGATCACAACGCTAATCCGGTTCAATGCATTACCCCTGACTGGAAAGTCGATCCGGCGCTGAAAGTATTCACATCAACCCGGCTTGGTGGCTTTAGCGTTGCTCCGTACCATTCGATGAATCTGGGTTTGCATGTTGATGACGACGCGTCTGCCGTGCAGAAGAACAGAGCGCGTCTGCTGGAAGCTATAGGTTCACCCGAAGAACCGCTATGGCTTGATCAGGTGCATGGTATCGATGTTCAGTTTATTGATCGCTTGCAGCTCTTCGATACACCACTGACTGCCGATGGTGCATTCACTCGCGAGTGTAAACGTGTGTTGACTGTTCTGACTGCCGATTGTTTGCCAGTGGTTATCGCAAACGAGCAAGGCTCATCGGTGGCTGTCGTCCATGCGGGTTGGCGAGGGCTGGCTGCAGGTGTGTTGCAAAGTGCACTTGCCCATTTCAGTGAAAACGATCAGCTTCACGCGTGGTTGGGGCCGGCTATCGGCGCAGACGCGTTTGAAGTCGGCGTCGATGTAGTCGACGCCTTTCTGACGCGAACCCGGGAGAACGCGGTGGCTTTTAAGCCCGGTGGCTTGGGCGATTCTTCCGCAAGTGGAAAATTTATGGCTGATTTGTACACTCTTGCACGAATTGATCTTAATCTTCATCGACCAGTGGTGGTCAGTGGCGGCGACTATTGCACGTATACCGATAGCGATTTGTTTCATTCGTATCGACGGGACGGGACGGACAGTGGTCGTATGGCAACGCTTGCCTGGATTGCGTAAACAATCACCAATTCAGCCGAAAATGGTTGAATAAAAGTGGTTTATCTCTATGTTGAGAACATCGAAGATTTGTAGTGTTGCTGTTTGCTAGCGACCAGAGGAATGCCAATGAGAATGGACAAATTAACCAGCAAGTTTCAGCTGGGTTTGCAAGAAGCTCAATCCATGGCCCTGGGCCGTGATCATCAGTTTATTGAACCGGCGCATTTGATGGCTGCGTTTCTTGACCAGGACGGCAGTGGTGTCAGGCCGTTGCTCGCTCAAGCCGGTGTGAACGTTAACGGACTGCGTGCCGGTATCGATACGCTGCTCGACAATATGGCTCAGGTGCAGGGAGGTGGTGGTCAGCTGCATGTGTCGAATGAGTTAAACAGATTACTGAATCTGACGGACAAACGTTCGCAGCAGCGTAACGATCAATACATTTCATCTGAAGTATTTGTTGTAGCGGCTCTGGATGATAAAAAGAATTCGATTGCTGAACTGATGATCAAGAACGGTGCAAACCTTGCGGCCGTTGAAAAGACCATCAAGGATGTTCACGGTGACGAGCCGGTGAACGATCCCAATGCTGAAGATCAGCGCAAAGCGCTGGAAAAATACACCATCGATTTAACCGAACGAGCAGAGCAAGGCAAGATCGATCCGGTGATTGGCAGAGACGATGAAATTCGTCGTGCAATTCAGGTTTTACAGCGGCGGCGTAAAAATAATCCGGTCATTATCGGTGAACCCGGCGTGGGTAAAACGGCTCTTGTGGAAGGGCTTGCACAACGCATTGTTGATGGTGAAGTGCCGGAAGGTGTAAAAAACAAGCGCGTGCTGTCTCTGGACATGGGTTCACTCATTGCGGGTGCGAAATTTCGTGGTGACTTTGAGGAACGGCTTAAAGCTGTGCTGAACGATCTGGCTAAGCAGGAAGGGCAGGTCATTCTGTTTATTGATGAGTTGCACACCATGGTAGGTGCTGGTAAAGCCGAAGGGTCGATGGATGCGGGCAACATGTTAAAGCCAGCGCTGGCTCGCGGAGAACTCCATTGTATTGGTGCTACCACGCTCGATGAGTATCGAGAGTATGTTGAAAAAGATGCAGCACTCGAGCGACGTTTCCAGAAAATTCTGGTGGACGAGCCATCGGTTGAAGACACTATCGCCATTCTTCGCGGTTTAAAGGAGAAGTATGAAGTGCACCACGGTGTGGAAATTACCGACCCGGCTATTGTCGCTGCGGCAACCTTGTCACATCGGTATATCAGTGATCGCCAACTTCCCGATAAAGCGATTGATTTAATCGACGAAGCTGCATCGCACATTCGTATGGAAATCGATTCCAAACCCGAAGAACTTGATCGTCTGGAACGACGCATTATCCAATTGAAGATTGAACGCGAAGCGCTGGCAAAAGAAACAGACAGCGCATCTGTGAAGCGTCTTAAAGATCTGGACACGGATATTGATGCGGTGGAAAAAGAATATGCTGATCTGGAGGAAATCTGGAACGCAGAGAAAGCAACGGTCCAAGGCGCAAACAGCATAAAAGAAGATCTGGAACGTGTAAGGCTGGAGTTTGAAACAGCGCGACGTGCCGGTGATCTTGCTCGTATGTCTGAATTGCAGTACGGCCAGATTCCGGAGTTGGAAAAGCAGCTGGCAGAAGCTGTAGAAAACGCCGACCAGGACGAAATGCAGTTGCTGCGCAATAAAGTTAACAGCGATGAAATTGCCAGTGTTGTGTCCAAGTGGACAGGCATTCCGGTGAATAAAATGCTCGAAGGCGAAAAAGAAAAGCTGCTGCGCATGGAGTCTGAACTCAGTAAGCATGTGGTTGGTCAGGACGAAGCCGTTGAAGCGGTGTCAGATGCCATTCGACGTTCACGTGCCGGTTTGTCTGATCCGAAACGACCGATTGGTTCGTTTTTGTTTCTGGGTCCAACAGGTGTTGGTAAAACCGAGCTGACCAAAACCCTGGCAAACTTCATGTTCGAGAGCAGTGATGCCATGGTTCGACTTGATATGTCTGAATTCATGGAAAAGCATTCGGTAGCGCGGCTTATCGGTGCGCCACCAGGCTACGTTGGTTATGAAGAAGGCGGTTACCTGACAGAGGCTGTGAGGCGTAAACCATACTCAGTCATCCTGCTTGACGAAGTAGAAAAAGCACATGGTGATGTGTTCAATATTCTGTTGCAGGTACTCGACGACGGGCGATTAACTGACGGGCAGGGTCGCACTGTGGATTTTCGTAATACGGTCATTGTCATGACATCGAACCTTGGCAGCCATGTTATTCAGGAGTTGACCGAAAGTAATACATCCGGACAAGCTAACTATGGCGAAATGAAAGCAGCAGTAATGGAAATTGTTGGCCAGCACTTTCGTCCTGAATTTATCAACCGTATTGATGAGCCTGTGGTGTTCAAACCTTTGTCCAGAGAAAACATTCGCATGATCTGCGGTATTCAAATGAAACAACTTGGCAAACGTATGGCTGAGCGTTCATTGGAACTGGTGGTAAGCGACGAGGCGCTGGACTTTATTGGTAATGCCGGTTTCGACCCTGTTTATGGGGCACGACCGTTAAAGCGGGCAATACAGCAGGAAGTAGAAAATCCACTGGCACAGCTAATACTCGGAGGCGAATTTGAACCGGGCGAAAAAGTGTTCGTGAATGTTGGTGATGGTGGGCTGGTGTTTAACGATGGTGAAGTACCGCCGAAAGCGGCGATGGTTCATTAAATAAATCGTTAAAAATATCGTTTCTTCCAGATGTTGGCAGGCAGTACGGATTACGTGCTGCTTACCGACCTATATTATGAAATTCTGTACTGAGTTGCACAATGACACCGGTAACATTATCGGTCCCGCCACGGCGTAAAGCCAATCGAACCATCTTATCTAAAGCCTGTTCCATGGAAGGCTGGCTCATGTTCTCCTGCACCTCGGCCCTTTGCACGTCTTTAAATAAGCCATCACTGCACAAAAGAAAACGATCGCCTGAGTGCAAATCGACTTCTTTAACCTGCAAGTCGAGCGAATCATTCACTCCAACTGCGCGCGTGATAACGTTGGCAGACGGGTGGTTTTCTGCTTCATCCTCTGTGAGTTCACCCAGCCTGTGCAGTTCACCAACGAGAGAGTGATCGTCGGTTAACTGTTTTAACTCTCCAGTGCGGTAACGATACAAGCGACTGTCGCCTGCCCAGATGATGTGACCCACTTGCTGATGAATATAGAGAAGGACGACGGTGCTGCCCATGACCTGTCCATCGATTTGTTGTCGGCAAAATGTGTTGGCTCTTTTCAGGCGCTGAATAATCTGATCAATGTCTGATCGAACATTGTTACTCGGCTTGAACCCATGCAGTTGGGTAATGATTTCCTGACTGGCGCGATCGCCCCGACTGTGCCCGCCCATGCCGTCCGCAACAACCCAAAGTCCGCATTCACTGGCATCCAGAAAGGCATCTTCATTAATTTTTCGAACGTGGCCAACAGCCGATACGGCTCTGGAGAACCATTTCGAGACGGGCTGGGCAGATTCGGCTGCGCGTGCGGACATGAAATCAACAACATTTAGCTAACTAATTACCAGTATACCGGATGGGCTTTGTTACAATCCGCGGGACAGTCTACAACCACACTAGCCCATGTCAGTTCGTACTCGATTTGCTCCCAGTCCAACCGGTTATTTGCACATTGGCGGGGCTCGTACAGCCCTGTTTTGCTATTTGTATGCTCGTCAGCATGGCGGCGAATTTGTGCTTCGCATAGAAGATACCGATCGAGCGCGATCTACTGAGGAATCGGTACAAGCCATTCTGGACGGTATGGCCTGGCTCGGTCTTGATTACGACGAAGGCCCTTTTTACCAGACTGAGCGTTTTGACCGGTATCGTGAAGTGGTAGCTCAGCTGATGGAGTCCGGGCACGCATATCACTGCTACTGCACACCAGCGGAACTCGACGAAATGCGTGAAACGGCGATGGCTAACAAGCAAAAGCCGCGCTACAACGGTTACTGGCGTGATCGTACCGATGCGCCACCTGAAGGTGTTGAACCGGTTGTGCGATTTCGTAATCCACTCGATGGGGAAGTTGTGATTAACGATGCCGTTAAAGGTGACATTGTGGTGGATAACGCTGAACTTGATGATCTGGTCATTATGCGATCTGACGGTACGCCAACGTATAACCTGACGGTTGTGGTTGATGACATGGACATGAAGATATCGCACGTTATTCGTGGTGACGATCATGTCAACAACACACCAAGGCAAATAAATATTTTGCGTGCGCTTGGCGCAGAATTACCTGTCTACGCTCATTTGCCAATGATTCTTGGTGAAGATGGCAAGCGCATGTCGAAACGTCATGGTGCGGTTAGCGTGCTGCAATATCAGGAAGACGGATACCTGCCTGAAGCGCTTCTGAACTATCTGGTGCGTTTGGGTTGGTCGCAGCAGGATCAGGAATTGTTCAGTATGGAAGAGATGATCAAATTGTTTTCGCTGGAAGCGGTCAATCGATCAGGTTCGGTATTTGATAATAAAAAACTTGATTGGGTTAGTCAGCAATACATGCAGAACACGTCTCAAGACCGATTAGGTTCTGCGCTAGCACCTTATGTTGCATCGCTTGGCATCAATACCGATAACGGGCCCGCGCTAGGTGACGTTGCCCATGCACTACGCGATCGAGCCAAGACGCTGGTCGATATGGCGAGCGCAACACGTTACTTCTACGAAGCACCAACCTCGTACGATGAGAAGGCGGCTAAAAAGCAATTCAAAGCCGCCACGGTTCCTGTCTTACAGGAAATTGCCAATGCTTTGAGCGGAATTGATCAGTGGCAGCCCGAGGCCATCCAGAGCGTCATGGAATCCACCGTTGAAAAGCTTGAGATTGGCTTTGGCAAGCTCGGTCAGCCTTTGCGGCTTGCAGTGACTGGTGGCACCGCTTCACCAGGCCTGGATCAGACTTTGGCGATGCTCGACAAGGATGATGTGCTGGAACGAATTAATCGCGCTATTTCGGTATGCGAAAATGCTCCCGAAGCTTGACAGCTCGGGCGCAGCGCTCTAATCTTCACGGCTCCACATCGTTGGGGCTATAGCTCAGCTGGGAGAGCGCTTGCATGGCATGCAAGAGGTCGGCGGTTCGATCCCGCCTAGCTCCACCAAATTCTATTTTAATTTCCTTCGCGGAATGACTCCGCGTACTGGCACTGGCTTTCGATGATCGAACCGCCGACCATGGTCGAGCGCAGTGGCACTGCGCGTGCGATCCCGCCTAGCTCCACCAAATTCTGTTTTAGTTTCCTTCGCGGAATGACTCCGCGTACTTGTACTGCGCGTGCGATCCCGCCTAGCTCCACCAAATCTTTGGGGTACAAAGTGTTTTTGGCGATGTTTGGGATGGGGCCCGGAGAGCAACGAGGTTAAGAAAACATTTTCTTACGTCGTTCGCGTGTCTGCTTTGTGCATTCATCACTACCATCGTGAAAAGTACCAAACCACCTATCCCATGGCATTTCCTGGTTGCCGTAATTGCATTCAAAGTATCGATGGTGCAGTTGATGGTAGAAAGTACCCAGCGCCAATTTTCGTTTGTCTTTAACCAGCAGGTTTTCGTAGCCCGAGTGTGACATCGCAGCTCCAGGACCTAACCACACCAAATGGAAAATGATGTGCAGTGGGTGACTGGCAACAAGCCAATGAATGCAAAGCGAACTGATATAAAGAAAATGCTCAACAGGGTGCATGGCAATACCGGACCACGGGCCGATGTTGATGTTTTTATGATGAAGGCTGTGTACGTGCTTATAAACGATGGGTACATGTAACAAACGATGCACCCAATAAAAATGAAACGCTGACCAAACCGGTATCAACACAAATCCTAGAAAAAACCATAGCCATGACCAGGAGGGTGCTACTGCGACTTCAATTCTGGGAATATGGCCGTTAGCCATCAACCACCACGAAATACATTGAAAGAAAGTCAGGTGAGCGACTCCACTGGTGAGCGACCAAAACACATTGTCCTTCACTTGATCTGAAAAAAGAAAGCTACGGTTATTTCGAGTTTGGTCGCGCTGATCGAACTTTAGTTTTTTCTGTTGCGCCCTGCGAATATAGAAATACCAATGTAGGCCGCCAGCAACCGCTGCTACTAAAAAGAAATTGGCTAACCAAATCTGTATTACCCAGTCCAATTGAAATTGCTTGGCGTTATCAACACTGGGATAAGCAAAAAGCCACATGGTAGTAGCAAGCATTGTCAGCAGAATAAATTCAGATAGGCTTAGCCAATTTTTAGTAAACCAGCGGACGATTAAACGCGGGTTTCTTAGATCGCCAAAGATGGATGTGTCTTTTAGTGGCAGCTCTGGATGGTAGTTCCAATCCGAATTGGTTTTCTTCTCGCTCACAGCGGGCTCCTCGTACAGAAGTACTGCGCGCAGTATATCCTTGTGGAACTTTAGAGAGCAATCATTTGGGAATGGATATGGTTGATTCGGTAAACTGTGAGTCTTTGGTAGACCAGCCGAGACAACAGGGCGAGTAAGCACCTACAACTATGACACTCTCTACAGGCTGCAAATGTCGCTTGTATCAAGTAAGCACGACAAGTTCGGCAACGGCCTCAGCGCCTGCAAACAAGATCGCGTGCTGATTAAATCGTTTGCCGATAGCGCAAGCTGTATCGTAGTCAATTCCCAGCACTAGAAAACTTTCTTCTCCTTGCCAAGGGCTGGTTGGGTGCTCACCAAGTCCGGGAATACAATCAAAGCCAGATTCTGAGATCATCTCGCGAAGTGTTTTGTTGCGTTCGGTGTTTTCTGCATCGCTGGCTTTTTCACTGTACGGGTTCCAGGCGGTTAAAAAGGCACTGGAGGTAGCATTGCTTTTCCTGTGAAGTTCCAAAAGATCAGGCGAGGGGCTACCAGGTATCATAAAAAATGGTGGTTCGGTATTAACGTGATAATGGGTTTCACTGTAGGCTTTTTGTAATTCGTCCGATAGCTGCATGGCACGATTATCCTTAACTGTTGGTCCACCAAATCAAGTTGCGATTCTGTGTCACATTAATATTGTGCATCGCCCTTCGCTGAATGCAGCCATTGGCTGAAATGGTACTCCAATATCTACTGCGAAATGCATTTCACCCATGTTTTTAGCTCACGATAACCCGTCAATGCGATAAAATGTGCGTAAAGAACTATGAATCCTGCCAAGTATGAGTACTCCAGCATCTGTCTCCAAGCCGCCGGTTACACGGCCCAGAAAAAAAATAACCAAAGACTATCTGCGCAAGAAAATGCCACTGCTGAACTTGCCACGTTATCTGTCGCAACGCAAAGAATGGTTGAATAAGGGAGGCAAGATTAGTCGTACGTATCGAATTCTGACTGACTACGTCGATACGGCAGGTGCTGCCAAAGGACATTATTACCATCAGGATCTTCTGGTCGCCAGTCTTATCGCCGAGAACAATCCACGCAGGCATGTTGATATTGGCTCACGCATTGACGGTTTCGTGGCACACGTGGCTTCGTTTCGAGAAATTGAAGTGTTTGATATTCGGGCGCTGGATGAAAGTCGACACGCGAATATCAAATTTGTGCAAAAAGACTTGATGGACCATAACGAAACCAGCATAAGCGACTCCGTGTCTTGCCTGCACGCCATTGAACATTTTGGTCTTGGGCGTTATGGCGACCCAATCGACCCGCAAGGGCATTTAAAAGGTGTGCTCAATATAGTTCGCATGGTTGAGAAAGGCGGCACGCTCTACATTAGTTTTCCTATCGGTCTGAAGGATGCCGTGCATTTCAATGCTCACAGGGTGTTTCACCCTAAGAGTATTTTCGAGTGGGAAGGCATCAAGGACGTTTTGGAACTGCAACGATTCGACTGGGTTGATGCCACCGGTGAAATTAATATGAATGCCAAGGTAGATGATGCGGTGGATAACGTGAAGTACGGGTGCGGAATATACACCTTTCGCAAACTCGTCTAGTATCCCGCACGCCGCACTGTGGTTAAACCTAGGTGGGAATGTTATGCCAGCAGTGGTGCAACTCCTCTGGCAATGAGCATGCGTTTTTGGCCAGGCTTCAACGTAATGCCTTTCGCACCAAAAGCCGAATTCACCTCAAAGCTTTTATCATTGTGCTGAATTAAAGCCGGGGTAAGCCGGGTTACCGTAACGACGTTTTTTGAATGGTTGGTAATAGTTGTAATCGCAGAATTTGCACCCAGAGTTGACACGGTAAAATCTACATCAGGAAGCTTGAGTTCACCGTTGTACGCCATCCGTGTGTTTGTTGCCGGAATAGGCTTAGCTGTTGATGCAGCCATAAGCCCTGCAGGCAACGAAGATGCAACAACGCCGGCACCGAACATCGTTAGTGTTTGACGTTTACTGTAATCAATCATTTTTCACTCCAAATCGATTTCATTGGTCAGTTGACTTCGAGCTCTACACTATCAGATATGTGATCTGTTACCGATATTTGTTGACAATGAGTGACACTCGTTAGGCGAGCGCTACGTATGCTGTGAACGCGAAATCGAGCGTACTTTTTCAACTACGTCACTTTTTTCTACAAACGCCTAAAAACGCGCTTTTTCCATGCCGCTAGCACTAATTCACACAGGAAGGAACTTTACGTAAATGAGTACAGTGGCAAGAGAAGTTTTCGACAGAGAACCATACAGCGCACCTGAATCCAATTTACTGGATAAGGCGAATCAAACGGACGATCGACTATTTTCGGCTGAAGGACGCATTGGAGTTCTGAGGTTTAATGCCCGTGTATTACAGTTCCTGTGTTTGGCCGCACTTGGTGCTTTTGCGATGTACGCAGGGTTTGGTTCTGGCTCATCCTTGATCACATTCATTGCCGCGGTGCCGGGCGCTGTATTGCTTTTTGGTGGCTTTGTCATGTTGGTTTTTTCATCGATAAAGCGTTTGCATGATCTTGGTTTTAGCGGGTGGTTTTTTCTGGTTGGCCTCATACCAATTGTGGGTACCATCTGGACGCTGTATTACTCGCTGGTACCTGGAAAAGACGATGACAACCAGTTCGGTGCGCGCCGTGCCGCGACAGGTATAGACAAAATACTGGGTATTTGCGGCATCATTATGCTTGTCGGTTTAACCGTGGGATCGTTTCTTATAGAAGCCTGATTGTTGTAGGTCGGCGCAAATCTGAATATCGAGGGGCCGGAACTATCGGCCCCTTTTTTATGCTCGTTAGTGCGGTTTCCAGGCCGCTTTTCGATGTTAGTTTGGTGCTGTTTTGGTCGCTCTCATCACAATTTTCTAGTAATACCGCACAGTTTTAGATTCTTGGAAAAACTTCGATCCTGACAGGATTCCTTGTGGAATAGGGATTGCAGCCTGAGCAGCTGATTTCCCATTATAGATTGCCATGAGTTCCTTCTCTGTCCTCGATTCCTTTTGGCTGCTGTTGTGCGCTTTTCTCGTCATGTTCATGCAGGCTGGTTTCTGCCTGTTTGAGGCGGGCCTGGTTCGCTCGAAGAACAACATCAATGTAGCTTTTAAAAATCTGTCTGACTTCACTGTCACAGCCATTGTCTACTGGATGATCGGCTATGGCTTGATGTTTGGAGCGAGCGTTGGCGGTGTATTTGGCTCTAGTCAGTTTTTCTTTGACCCGGCCAGTGGCGATGGCGCCTGGTTTTTATTCCAGCTTATGTTCTGTGGTGCAACCGCAACCATTGTCGGCGGTGCATTAGCAGAGCGTACTAGCTTCTCCGGTTATCTGGGTATCAGCGTTCTGATCGGCGCGTTTTTGTATCCCATACCCGGTCACTGGATTTGGGCAAACGAAGGAGCCGGCTGGCTGGCACAACTGGGCTTTATTGACTTGGCCGGTGGAACGGCGGTACACCTGCTGGGCGGTTGTCTTGCCTTGGTGGCTGTGGTCATTGTAGGGCCACGCATTGGGCGATTTGCTGATAAAGATGCAGATGCAAGCTCTGTCCGACCCATTAATGCCAGTAATTACCCGATGGCAACTGTTGGTGTGATGTTGTTGTGGTTTGGATGGTTCGGGTTTAATACGGGAAGTGCCGTTGGCAAACAGGAGCTGTACGCTGGCGTGGCAATCAACACGGCCTTATCTGCAGCAGCAGGTGCTGTGGCACTCATTTGCTGGTTTCTGTTTCGCACAGGAAAACCGCATATTGCTTCGGTGTTGAACGGCACTCTGGCAGGGCTGGTCGGCGTGACTGCTGGAGCACACATTTTCACTGCGCTCGATGCAGTAATGGTTGGTGTTGTCGCTGCAGCCTGCATGCAGATAGCAACCAATATGTTGGAGAAATATCGTATTGATGATGTTGTCAGCGCGTTTCCAGTGCACGGTGTAGCCGGTCTGGTAGGCACTCTGCTAGTGGCTGTGCTGGGAGATCCAGCATTTTTTCCTGCTGGGCACGGACACCTTCAACAGTTTGGTGTGCAGCTACTCGGGGTCGCTGTGGTAGCAGCATGGAGTCTGCTTGCGGGATACGCTGCACTTAAGACTTTCGATACCGTGTCAAGTTTAAGGGTATCTGAAACTGATGAGCTGCAAGGCTTGAATTTTTCAGAGCATGGCGCATCCACGGAAGTGCACGATTTACTGGGCAACATGGTCAAGCAAAGTAGCCAGGGTGATTTCACTGAAGCAGTCGATGTAGAACCGCACACTGAAGTAGGTCAAATTGCCAGCGAATACAATAAGGTGCTTGACCGCATCAGGCTGGAAATTCAGACCCGTGAAGCGGCTTACGAACAGCTAAAAGAAGCTTCGCATTTTCAATATATTTTTGAAAATTCAAACGAAGGTATCATACAGTTCTCACTGCAGGGAGAAGTGCAAAAGGCGAATAATGCCGCTGCGAACCTCTTGGGTTATGCATCCGTCGACAGATTAATCAGTTCAATCGGTCCGTTTATGAGTGCACTGTCGTTCTCGGATGCAGCTGATCATAAAAAGATGCTTGATGCGCTGGATGCTCGCGGGCAGCTAATCAATTTTGAATTGAAATTCGACCGACAAGTAGATAAGAAAAGCGGCTTGGTTTTGTGTTCCATGAGAAGTATCAGTGGCAACGAAGAGCAGGCACCTTGCTATCTGGCATCGTTTGTTGACATTAGCGAACGACGGGAAAACGAGCAGCTTAAAGTTGCCAAACAGGCAGCAGAAGCGGCCAGTCAGGCAAAAAGTCAATTTCTTGCGAACATGAGTCATGAGATTAGAACACCATTGAACGGTGTTACCGGAATGCTGGAACTGCTTAACCGGACCGATATGGAAACCCATCAGAAGCGCTATATCGAAATTGCACAGAACTCGGCGCAGAGTTTATTGTCGGTCATCAACGACATTCTGGATTTCTCAAAAATTGAAGCAGGTAAATTGGAGTTGGATTCAATTGACTTCGCGCTTCGCGAAACCCTTGCCGATGTTGTCGATATTTTCGCATCTCAAACTGCTGCAAAACAAATCGAGTTAATCGGTAACATTTCGCCCGAGCTTCCTGGCTGGGTTATAGGTGATCCTGAGCGTCTTCGCCAGATACTGATTAATATACTTGGCAATGCCGTGAAGTTTACAGAGTCCGGTTCAATATCCCTGAGTGCGTCGTGTAAGAAAAAGACGGACAAAATTGCGGTGCTTCAGATTGAGATCAAGGACACCGGCTGCGGGATTAGCAAAGAGAACCTGTCGAAGCTATTCAATTCGTTCACACAGGCTGATTCTTCGACAACACGCAAATACGGTGGAACAGGGTTAGGGCTGACCATCAGTCGACAGCTAGTTCGATTAATGAAAGGTCAAGTCAATGTTAGCAGTGAGGTTGGCGTTGGTTCTGTGTTCACCATAGACCTTGCTATGCCGTTGTCAAAGAAATCCGGTAACAGGAAAGTCTCATTGCCAGAGTCTTTCTCTGGTATGCGCGTATTGGTAGTGGATGACCATCCGGTCAATCTGGAACTAACGCGCGATCTGCTTATTCCATTCGGGCTGCAAATTGACAGCGCGGAAAGTGCGTCAGACGCAATAGAAATGCACAACAAGGCGGTTGAGCAGAATCGCCCCTATGAACTGTTTTTGCTTGATTACCACATGCCTTCAGTTGATGGTGCAGAGCTTGCCAGAATGATTCGTGGAACGAGTGCGGGTAGAAACGCGAAACTTATTCTACTTACTTCTATCGATCAGGTGAATTCGAGCGACGAAGGTATGTCGAGTTTCGATACGCTACTGGTCAAGCCGGTACGCGCATCTCGATTGTTTGATTCTATTGTAACTGTGATGGCTGAGCGTCTGATACCCGTCGACAGAGAGGCAACAACAGACAAGGCTCCAGCAGAGTTAAACAAAACCGTGGCAGCGGTTCAGGCATCGAATAATCGAATTCTGGTGGTTGAGGACAACATGGTTAATCAGATTGTCGCTACCGAAATACTTGAGCAGGCAGGTTATGTGGTTGAGACTGCCGACAATGGTCAGGAAGCTTTGGACAGGCTTGAATCCGGTGGTATCAGTTTGATTTTGATGGATTGCCAAATGCCCGTGCTCGATGGTTTTGAGGCGGCGACCCAGATTCGATTGAATGAGAAGGCCAATGGCCAGTCTGCTATACCGATTGTGGCTTTGACGGCTAATGCGTTGAAGGGTGATCGCGAAAGGTGTATTGAAGCTGGGATGAACGACTACATCACTAAGCCGATCGACCCTGAAGGCCTGTGTGAACTGCTGGCAACTTATCTGCAGGACAACAGCGAGCCTCTGAAGCGCACTGGTACCTGAGTACAAACGTTGCGGTTGAATTAATAAAGCTTTTCCGGCGTCGCTGCGAATAATGAGCTTTGGCTAGGTGGCAATAAAAACAAATTCACTAACTGCATTATTGTTGTCGCTGACCTTGTGTCCTTGATTGCCAAATGAATATCGGTGAGAGACTGACACGACTTCAACTGTTGATTTGTAGCGCTTTAGTAATTCCAGCATTTCCTCTTTGGTGGGTTTGGAATTTGATGAATACGAAACCACTAACGAACTATTCCTGTACAGCGAAAATAAACGATCAAAGGCATCGTAAGTCCCTTTCTTTGTACTAAACGGTGTTGGGTAGTTTTTGAATTTTTTTGTTTTTGTTTCCCACTGCATTTCCACATCTTTCCAGTCGCAGGCAATTCCCTCTACAAAGTGATAGCGGCGAACGTATTCGTTGTCAGAATGCGGGCTGTAGTAGGGAGGGTCGATATATACCAGGTCTGGTTCGTAGGTTGTTTCAAGGGCATCGAGTCGTGAGGCTGTATTTGACTGGTTATTACTGAATACCGCCGCGTTGTATTCATCTACGGCCGCAAGAAAGTGATCAGCCAGAGATGTTTTCAGATCTTTACGCCCGTCATCGTAACGATGTCCTACGTAGGTGAAAATGCCACGTGGTCGGCGTTTGAAACAAGCCCTAACTAATGCCGATGTTGCAATGGCCTGAGTATATTCATTGTCCAGCACTTTGATATTTGCTCTGATTTGATCTATCAGCCGGTTCTCATCGGTGGTGAAATATAAGCCTTCAAAGTGCTGCTCGACGAAACCATCCGATGCCTTGTTGGGCTTGAGCAACGCTTTGGCGTTTTTTCCGGATAATGTGATGCTGTTATTTTCAATCAAAGCTTTTGCGATTAACGAGCTAAACGCCATATAGTCGTTCGATATAACCTGTTTACCTTCGGCCTTTAGCATATAGCTAACTACACCAGAACCGGAGAACAAATCGAGTACGCTTCGGCAGGATTGAGTCAGAATAGCGTCTCTTATGCTGGGCAGTAGTTTACGTTTCGATCCCATGAACCTGGTGGAAGGATATTTTTGCGTTTGCTCCTGCGGGGTAATGGGTATGGCTATACCTGTGAAAAATTTTGCAGGTTTTATCGTGACGATGACATCCTTGCCTGTTCTTTTGCTGGCTTTGCTACTAATATTTCTACGCGAATCAACAACATCAATCTGGTAATGCTTGTACAGGTCCAATACCAAATCACTGTTGGAATTGGTAAGAAGTACTGTGCAACC
>CALJNA010000147.1 GCA_937981955.1 uncultured Granulosicoccaceae bacterium | reverse complement strand
TTCAGAAATTTTGAGAATTACAGATTAAGGGTACTGGCTCACTGTGGGTGGGATGGTATTATCAATAGGGTCTGATGAATGCCCATCCCCCGTTTATTGGGTAGAGCCAGCTTTGTTCGGAGTTTGAATGGCGGAGAGAGAGGGATTCGAACCCTCGATACGCTTTAAAACGTATACTCCCTTAGCAGGGGAGCGCCTTCAGCCACTCGGCCACCTCTCCGGTGTTACTTTTTTATCGCAGACTTGGAGTGATGGCGCGCCCGGAAGGATTCGAACCTCCGACCGCCTGGTTCGTAGCCAGGTACTCTATCCAACTGAGCTACGGGCGCGTAACTCCAAGGCCGTAAAGTATGGCCTGTGCATCCCGCATCGTCAACATAGATGGGGTTTATTTACTGATTTTATTCGCTTGAAAGCCAGTTATCCGAACATTAGCCTAATATTCGGCAGTCCACCGTGTTTAAGCTTTGTTCAGGGGCTGGCAATTAACCCGCTGTCCAACCAATATTGGTCGGTCACACGCGTGATAAGAGCGTGTCAAAGACCGAACGCTAGTCGTTTTCCGCAACCACATCAGCTTCCGCCATTTCCACTGCGTCGCTACTCTGCTCTTTTTTGATTCGCTCGTAAATTTCTTCACGGTGCACGGCTACTTCTTTGGGGGCGTTTACGCCAATCCGCACCTGATTGCCCTTAACCCCGAGCACAGTTACCGTAACTTCGTCGCCAATCATCAAAGTTTCGCCCACTCTTCTCGTGAGTATCAACATATTTTATTTCTCCGAATTCGCATTCAAATAACTGCCTGCGATTAATCGAAGAATTATCTCAGTTTATTCTGAAGCTTGCCGCGAGAGCTTGGCGTAAGTAAACGTTTATTCACAGTCAGGACACGTTACGCCATTGACTTGCCAGCGAATAAACTAAGTAATTGTGTCTTACCGGAACAACATTGTTAACTAGGGTGACTTAAACCCTAAAAGACGAACTTTAAACTAGTCCTCAGCCAGCTCGAATTCCTCGTGCAAAGCACGTACGCCGAGTTCAAGAAAGTTCTCATCGATCACAACTGAGATTTTGATCTCGGATGTAGTGATCATGCGAAGGTTTATTCCACTTTCCGATAGCGCTTTGAACATGCGACTGGCAATGCCTGCATGCGAACGCATACCAACACCAATAATAGACAGCTTTACGATTCTATCGTTACCGATAATACTTTGCGCACCCAGCTTGTCCTGCCGCTCTGTCAGAAAGTCGATGACGCGTTGATACTCATCACGATGAACGGTGAAGGTAAAGTCAGTTAGTCCGTTTTCGCCGATGTTCTGTAAAATCACATCAACTTCTATATTCAAATCGGCA
This sequence comes from uncultured Granulosicoccaceae bacterium, assembly GCA_937981955.1. Classification (GTDB taxonomy): domain Bacteria; phylum Pseudomonadota; class Gammaproteobacteria; order Granulosicoccales; family Granulosicoccaceae; genus Granulosicoccus. The sequence goes on along the minus strand of CALJNA010000147.1, from coordinate 31,599 downwards.
ATCGGGCCCAAAATGGAATACGCAATACCCGGCTTGTCCGCAACACCGGCGACTGTTATTTGCGCTTCATCCCGATTAAACGCTATGCCTGAAACAAGCGCCTGCTCCATTTGGTTATCCTCATCATCGTAAGTAATTAATGTACCGTCTCCGGGCTCAAAACTTGAAAGCACACGAAGAGGTACGTTGTATTTTCCAGCGAACTCAACCGCTCGAATTTGCAATACTTTCGAACCCAGACTGGCCATCTCCAACATTTCTTCGAACGTAATTCGATCCAATCGTCGAGCACGGCTTTCAACACGAGGGTCGGTTGTATAGACACCATCGACATCGGTGTAAATCTGACACTCATCGCAGCCCAACGCTGCAGCTAACGCCACCGCCGAGGTATCTGACCCGCCACGTCCAAGCGTAGTAATGTCACCCTCTTCATTAACACCTTGAAAACCAGCAACAACCACAATACGGCCCTGCTTGATATCGTCGAGTATTGGCGCTTTGTCTATATTGAGAATGCGGGCCTTACTGTGACTGCTGTCAGTAAGAATGCGCACTTGAGAACCAGTATAGGAACGCGCATCAATGCCAAGCTCTTTCAATGCCATGGCCAGTAAGGCGATAGTAACTTGTTCACCGGTTGAAAGCAGAACGTCCAGTTCACGCAGGTCGACAACCGCCGGCATCATTTCTCTGGCCAGTGCTACCAGCCTGTTGGTTTCGCCCGACATGGCGGAAACGACCACCACAATATCGTCGCCGGATTCTTTGGCTGTGTGGAGTAGTTTGGCAACATGTTTGATTCGTTCAGCAGTACCAACCGAGGTGCCACCGAATTTTTTTACCAGAAAGGCCATGCCCTAGAAACGCTCTTGAATAATCTACCGTGCAAGCATACTCGAAGCTACGCAGAAGCGGAGCTAATCCTTTCGCGGGCAGCCGAAAATGCGGAATCGATCTCAGCCAGAGAATCAGCACCACCCTGCGCCATGTCAGGCCGGCCACCACCTCGACCACCGAGCTTCTCTGCGACCACTTTCATCAGATCGCCAGCGGTCACCTGATCGTGAAGCGACTTACTGACCGATGAAACCAGTGCAACCTTGCCATTGTGCTCACTGGCCAGCACAATAACGCTGTCACCCAGTTTCTGCCGCAGCTCATCCATGACGGAACGCAATGCCTTCGCATCAGCACCGTCAACCACCTGCATCAAGGTGGTGATGTCATTAATACTTTCCGCACTGTCGGCAAGATTTGAACCCGCCTGAGAGGACAACTTGCTTTGCAGCTGTTCCACTTGCCGACCCAGTTCGCGATGCTTGTCCTGCAATAACTGCAACTTGGGCAGGACATCAGCCGGTGAGGTTTTAAGCGCAGCAGCAACCGCGGCGAGCTGTTGCTCAAGGTGCTGCGTATGTTTTAAAGCAATATCGCCACTAACCGCTTCAATACGACGTACACCAGCGGCAACCCCGGTTTCTGCTGTGACCTTGACGGCACCAAGATCACCGGTTGAATTCACATGTGTGCCTCCACAAAGTTCAACCGATTGATCACCGAGCGTAACAACCCGAACAACCGAGCCATATTTTTCACCGAATAAAGCGATGGCTCCTGCTTTCACCGCATCGTCCATGCTCATCTCTTTGGTTTCGCATGCGCTGTTTCGACGCACCTCTTTATCGATCCATTGTTCAACCTGCATCATCTGGTCATCGGTAACAGGGCCGGTGTGTGAGAAATCGAAACGCAGCGCATGCTCGTTAACCAGCGAGCCTTTTTGCTCGACGTGTGCACCGAGGACTTCTCGCAACGCACCGTGCAGCAAATGTGTTGCCGAATGATGCCTTTGTATGTGTTCGCGTCTTTCAGCATCTATAACTGCATTAACTTCGGTACCCACTGCGAGTGTGCCAGTTTCCAGAACACCAGCATGCATAAATGCGGAACGAGACTTCTTGGTATCAACCACGGAGAAAGTGGCATCGCCGACGCTTAAGGAACCCGTATCGCCAACCTGCCCACCAGATTCACCATAGAACGGTGTTTGATCGAGTACCACCCAGGCGTTCTGCCCCGCAGCAATATGATCAACCGACGTTCCATCAACGTAAATTTCCAGAACCTTTGCATTAGATTCCTTTTGATCGTATCCAAGGAAGCTGGTTTTAGCATCGGATGTAGGAATTTCTCCACCACCACTGCCAAAGTTACTTGCGGCTCGTGCACGTACACGTTGTGCTTCCATGTGTTGCTCAAAGCCTTCCTGATCAACGCTGAGGCCTCGCTCACGCGCAATATCCGCGGTTAAATCCACCGGGAAGCCATAGGTGTCATACAGCTTGAATACCACCTGACCGGGTATCTCTTTACCTGACAAGGCGGCAACTTCGTCATCAAGAATTTTCATGCCAGCGGATAAGGTCGCCGCAAAGCGCTCCTCTTCTTTGAGAAGTTGCTCCTGTACCGTGTCCTTGGCGGCAACCAACTCCGGGTAAGCTGCTCCCATTTCTTTAATCAGCGCAGTTACCAGCTTGTGAAAAAACAATCCATCGGCGCCAAGTTTGTGTCCATGTCTAACTGCGCGGCGAATAATACGGCGTAAAACATATCCACGGCCCTCATTACTGGGCAGTACCCCGTCGGTAATCAGAAAGGCACACGATCGAATATGATCTGCAATGACATTAAGCGAGGGGTTCGCAAGGTCATTCGAGCCAGTAAGTTTCGCCACCGATTGAATCAGGTTATTAAACAAATCGATTTCGTAGTTACTGTGAACGTGCTGCAGCACAGCCGCGGTTCGCTCCAGACCCATGCCGGTATCGACACAAGGTTTGGGCAGCGGTGTCATGGTACCGTCAGCAGATCGATCGAACTGCATGAAAACGAGGTTCCAGATTTCGATAAACCGGTCGCCATCTTCTTCTGGCGAGCCCGGCGGGCCTCCCCATACATCCGGTCCATGATCATAAAAAATCTCAGAACACGGTCCACACGGGCCGGTATCACCCATCATCCAGAAGTTATCTTTCGCACCAATACGAATAACTCTTTCCTTCGGCACGCCTATCTGGTTTACCCAAATGTCCTCGGCTTCATCGTCTTCTTCAAAAACGGTGATCCACAGCTTTTCTTCTGGTAATCCGAGCTCTTTCGTCAAAAACTCCCACGCGAAGCTAATGGCGTCTTGCTTGAAGTAATCGCCAAAACTGAAATTACCAAGCATTTCGAAAAAGGTGTGATGGCGTGCGGTGTAGCCAACGTTATCCAGATCGTTGTGCTTGCCACCGGCGCGAACGCAACGCTGCGAGGTAGTCGCGCGCTTGTAGTCGCGCACTTCGTCGCCAGTGAAAACGTCTTTAAACTGGACCATACCGGCATTGGTGAACAGCAGGGTTTTATCGTTACCCGGCACCAGAGAGCTGGACGCCACGATCTCATGCCCTTTTGATGCAAAGAATGACAGGAAACGTTCGCGTATTTCTGAGGTAGATTGCATGCTACGACGCCAGAGCAGTATTTATAGTTACCCTGAATTGTAGCCCAGCGGGTGCCTAGTCAGACACCGTTTCTGCCGCCAATCGTATTGCCTTGATGGAATCAGTGGATGAAAAGCCGCGACGATTCAAAAAACGGGCGTATTTTCCAACTTCTGCCTGATCGAGCTCGGGCTTTCCAGCCGCGTCGTACTCGCTGTTCGATGCCGCATCAACTGTGGCCGCATCTGTGACAGGGGTCTCGGTGAAAGAGAGAAATCTGGATGAAAAGCGGGACCTGAGGGCATCGGTCGCAACCTCACACCAATCGGCATCGAGTAGTTCGATAGCCTCACGAGACTGGGCTGAGTCAATTCCTCTTGCACTCAGTTTTGCGCTGATGGCAAGTGGCCCGTAGTGCTTTCGAAGCAGTTGCTCTGCATATAGTGTGGCAAACCGCTCATCACTTTGATACCCGGAACGGATCAGCTGCTCGAGTGTTAGTTCGATGACATCGCTGCTGAACCCACTGTCGCCAAGCTTGTTACGCAACTCAGTGGTGGTGTGTTCGCGCGCGCCAAGCAAGCGAATAGCACGTGCGTATGCCTGCCTTTCAAGCTCCTCGGGTTTGAGATTGGGATCGATCTGTTTTTTGTTACGACCGCTTCGCACTTTATTGCCTAGCTAAAATAAGGGCATCTTTATCAGGATGCCCTGTCGTTGAACCTAAGCTTCGACTTCGGCCTGTGCTTCACCTTTGGCACCAGCCTTTTTTCGCTTGCCACCTTGTTCAGAGGATTCGAGTACCGGAGCATCGTTGTTCTCATCTGCCGCTACAGGCGGTGACAGCAACAAGGCACGCAATTTCTGATCGATATCGTCAGCAATATCAGGATTCTCTTTAAGAAACTGGCGGACGTTCTCTTTGCCCTGTCCGATTCGGTCGCCGTTATAGCTGTACCAGGCACCGGCTTTGTCTACAATGCCGTTTTTAGCACCCAGATCAATAAGCTCCCCTTCACGAGACGTGCCTTCGCCATACAGAATTTCAAACTCTGTCTGTCTGAACGGTGGAGCCATCTTGTTCTTTACCACCTTGACACGGGTTTCATTACCGACGATTTCATCGCCCCGTTTGATGGCCCCGATGCGACGAATATCGAGCCGCACGGATGAATAGAATTTTAATGCGTTACCACCAGTGGTGGTTTCAGGGCTGCCGAACATAACACCAATTTTCATACGAATTTGGTTAATGAAAACCACTGAAGTGTTGGTGCGTTTAATGTTGCCGGTTAGCTTCCGAAGAGCTTGTGACATTAAGCGCGCGTGCAGACCCACATGTGAATCGCCCATGTCACCTTCGATTTCGGCTTTCGGTGTGAGCGCCGCAACGGAATCGACAATGATGACGTCGATACCACCGGAACGAACCAGCATATCGACGATTTCCAGTGCCTGATCGCCTGTGTCTGGTTGGGAAATAAGCAAATCATCGACGTTGACGCCAAGTTTTGCGGCATAGACAGGATCTAATGCATGCTCTGCATCGATAAAGGCAGCGGTGCCACCCGCTTTCTGACACTGTGCAACCAATTGCAGAGTCAGTGTTGTTTTACCTGACGACTCGGGGCCGTAAATTTCGCAGACGCGACCGCGCGGCAAACCACCAATGCCAAGCGCAACATCCAACCCCAGTGTACCAGTAGAAATGACTTCGATATCGCGCGTATCCGTCGCGTCTCCCATGCGCATGATTGCGCCCTTGCCGAATTGCTTTTCTATTTGGTCAAGAGCTGCTGACAGCGCCTTTTTTCGATTGTCGTCCACGTTCGTCTCCTTTATGAGTGTGCTTCCACCTTTCTTGATTGAAGTGAAGCTAGACTACGGAAATGCCACTCCCTGAGCGTTTAACCGTAAGATCGATTATTTCACAAAATGCAGACTTCGTGTGTGTTCTGGCAAAAAAATACTGTAAATAAATTCAGTGGTCGTGTTTAGTTGTCTAACTTGGCCATACAAGCATCGAGCGACCCCGGTTTGAGCTTGTCCTGTTCTTTACAAAGCTGATTCATTTCCTCGAATATTTTTGCTTCCGCTGCTTTTCTTTCTGCCAGCTTTTCATCGATCAAGCGTTTTTTTTCTGCCATTTCCTCATGAGCGGCCTTGTCCTGTTCAAGCAATTTCTTGGCTTCTTCGAGTTGAGCCTGCAACGCTTCGACATCCACATTCTCATCGGCAGCGGAAACGTCGGCACTGAAACCGGTAGTGAGTGCAATGGAAACTAATACTGCCCCTAACGACGCAATGGATCTTTTTAAGAACCTGAACATGTGAGTTCACTCCGTTGTTTAGCGTGCTGGTTTGTTCATGCTGATTTTACGCGCTGGATGGTACCACGCAATGCTTCAATCATAGCGGCTTGCCGTACAGCGCTTCTGTCACCTTTAAAAAGATAGCCGCTTGATTCCACTTCTGCCATACCGAATGCCCAGCCTATCCATACCGTACCTACTGGTTTATCCGCCGTACCGCCACCGGGTCCGGCAATGCCACTGACAGCAACTGCGATATCGGCACCCGACTTTTGTCGGCAGCCCATGGCCATTTCCTGTACAACTTCGGCACTAACGGCACCATGTTGCATGAGCGCATGTTGCGTTACATCAAGTAGGCCCATTTTGGCCTCATTGGCATAACTAACCACGCCTTGGTGAAACCAGCCCGAGCTACCGGCAACCTCAGTTAATGCAGCAGCGATTAACCCGCCAGTACACGACTCCGCTGTTGATACCGTCCAGGATTTATCGAGCAGTAATTGACCAAGCTCCGCCGCCAACGTGAATTCAGCCTTGTCAGATTCAGGCATGGGAAATCCTTTTGAAACAGCCTCATCGGCTTTGGGTTGGTACACTAGCACGCATGGCTGCAAGCAATCACACGCCGATGATGCAACAGTATCTCGGTATCAAGGCAAATCACCCCGACACCTTGCTGTTTTATCGCATGGGGGATTTCTATGAGCTGTTTTACGATGACGCGAAACGCGCATCCGAATTACTCGATATAACACTGACCGCTCGCGGTAAAAACGGTGACAACCCGATTCCAATGGCGGGTATCCCATACCATGCCGCCGACAACTATCTGGGCCGGCTGGTTCGTCGCGGACAGTCAGTCGCCATATGTGAGCAAACAGGCGATGTCACCGGCAAGGGACCGGTTAAACGCGAAGTTGTTCGCGTGGTCACGCCAGGCACACTCACTGAAGAGAGTCTGCTCGCTGCCAGCGATGTTGCCATGCTCGTGGCTATCAGCGAACAGCGAGACAGTTTCGGCATTGCCGCACTCGATGTTGCCAGTGGCGACTTCAGCGTTCAGCAACTTAGCGAACTGGGTGCGGTGCAAGCGGAGATAGCCCGACTGGCTCCGGCTGAAATGTTGCTTTCTGACGACAGCAAACTTCATGAACTGTTCAACGCTAAGCCGATAACACGAAGATCACCATGGCTGTTTGACACCGAAGCCTGCCGAGCTTTACTGCTTGAGCACTTCGGTACGAAACACTTAAAAGCCTTTGGTTGCGATGCCATGCCCGCAGCAATTAGTGCTGCAGCGGTTGCATTAGGGTATGCGCGTGAAACACATGTGAATGGCCTTCCGCAGATAAAACAGCTGCGCGTAGAACATGCCGACAATACCATCGTTCTCGACCCTGGCACGCGCCGTCATCTTGAGTTAACCGAGAGTATGTCGGGCAATCATGAGCACACGTTGTTCGCAACGATAAATCAAACGGTTAATCCGATGGGCACGCGCCATCTTCGTCACTGGTTGCAAAGACCGACTCGCGATCACAATGTTATCGGGCAGCGGCAAGCCAGTATAAAAGCGCTACTCAAAAGTGGCGGATACAGCGAGCTGCAACCACTACTAAGACAGGTTCATGACATTGAACGGATCCTGACGCGAATCCATTTAAAAAGTGCGCAACCACGTGAGTTGCATCGTTTGCATTTAAGCCTTGGCATGCTGCCGGAAATATATGCGCAGTTGCAACGCGTTAATTGCACTGAAATGACCGCCATAGAAGAAGCATGCAAACATCAACCGGATGCGCATGCGTTACTCGGAAAAGCGATTGTCGATAACCCGCCTGCCGTCACGCGCGACGGTGGATTTATTGCACCAGGGTTTGACACTGAGCTTGATGAGCTCACAAAACTTAGTACGAATGCATCTGATTTTCTCGAACAGCTTGAGCAGCGCGAGAAGCAGGCAACAGGCATTAGTTCGTTAAAAGTCGGATACAACCGTGTGCATGGTTTCTACATTGAAACCAGTCGCCAGCAGGAACCCCCTGCGCACTACATACGTCGACAAACTCTGAAAAGTACCGAGCGATACATCACACCTGAACTTAAAGAACATGAAGACAAGGTGCTGGGTGCAAAAGAAAAAGCGCTTGCACGAGAAAAGCAGTTATACGCAGAACTGTTAGAACAGCTGATGCCAGAACTCGACAAGATCGGTTCGATTGCCAAAGCTCTGGCCAAACTGGATGCCCTGTGCAGTTTGGCGTCGGTTGCGCAGACTAACGATTGGCATTGCCCCGAATTGATTGAAGAGCCTGGCATTGAGATTGAAGCCGGACGACACCCGGTCATTGAAGCCATCAGTGACGAACCGTTTGTCGCGAACCCGCTGAAGCTTGACCGCGATAACTATATGTTGCTGATCACCGGTCCAAACATGGGTGGTAAGTCGACTTTCATGCGCCAGAATGCACTCATTGCTCTGCTCGCTCACACGGGCAGTTTTGTACCGGCAAGCTCGGCACGTATTGGACCGATAGATCGCATATTCACACGGATCGGTGCATCGGATGATCTTGCCAGTGGCCAATCAACATTCATGGTTGAGATGAGCGAAGCTGCTCATATTCTGCACAATGCGACCGAAAACAGCCTGGTACTGATGGACGAGGTGGGTCGTGGGACCAGTACCTACGACGGTCTTTCACTTGCCGGTGCCTGTGCAGAACACTTGTGTGCAGTCAATAAAGCCATGTGCTTGTTTGCCACGCATTACTTTGAATTAACTGAACTGTCGAATCGGTTCAAACAGATCGCCAATGTGCACCTTGATGCGATTGAACATGATGGCAAAATTGTATTCATGCACCAGATAAAACAAGGTGCTGCGAATAGAAGTTATGGCATTCAGGTAGCTGAGCTTGCCGGCTTGCCCAGTGCTGCACTGGAAAGCGCACGATCGCGCCTCGCTAACCTGGAATCATCAGACGCTGCTGTAAATACTAACGAACCTGATATCGATGCATTAGTGCAATCCGGTACAACCGTCGCCGAAGCGCACGAGCAGGAACCACGGAGCGCAGTTCCAGCACCACCGGCGCGGACAGAAATACCGGCGCAGCCCCCTCAAATGGAGCTGTTCGCGGAGCCCAGTGAACTTACGAACTACATCACTAAACTGGAACCTGACGATATAACCCCTCGTCATGCGCTGAAACACCTTTATGAACTCAAGGCACTGATCGGCTCGCCAAAATAATGGCAACCGCACAATATCAAGCACGCGGCAGCAAATAATTCGGCAGCAACCCACAGTTTGGATGAAAACCCGTAAAAACATCGATTTGTCAACCCCTTACACCCCGATGACACCGCGCTATCACCGTGCTATTTTGCGCGCATGAATAAGTTTTCGCGCGTTGGCCTGCTGGTCAAAATAAACGATGAAAGCGTGTCTTCCACTATTGCGGAAGTCATGTCGCGCATGGACGCGATGGGAATAGAAACCGTGCTGTCTCACAGCACGAAAGGTTTGGTCGAGGGCGAAACCGTGCCCGCCAGTGAAATTGGTGAGAATTGCGATCTTGCCATTGTCATCGGCGGCGACGGCACGCTGCTTCACGCAGCGCGCGAACTGGTGGACTACGATGTGCCCATTATTGGTGTCAATCGTGGTCGGCTCGGTTTCCTGGTTGATGTTGCCCCGAATAAAGGTCTCGACCAACTCGAAGCCGTTATCCGCGGTCAATACATTGAAGAAGAACGCATCATGTTGCATACGCGCATTTTGCGTGAAGGCGAATGCATCAATACGGCATACGCGTTCAATGACACCATCGTAAGGGTTCGAGATGTGCTGCAAATTATGGACTTCGACATTACGATTGATGACGTGTTGGTTACGCATCAACGCGCCGATGGTCTGATAGTGGCCACGCCATCAGGCTCGACCGCCTATGCCTTGTCGAATGGTGGGCCGATTGTTGGACCAACCGTCAATGCCGTTGTCTTGCAGCCCATTTGTCCGCACACGCTAACCAGCCGTGCGCTGATGGTTGATGCGAAAAGTCGCATTCGCATGCATTTATGGGACGATCAGGTACTTGAAGCGCAAGTGGTGTGTGATGGTCAGGTTTATATGGACGCAACGCTGGGTGACATGATCGAAGTCAGCTGCATGGAAAAACGTGTTCGATTGTTGCACCCCGAAACGTACGACTATCACAGGATATTGCGCGAAAAGCTCAATTGGGGCTAGCTTCGACAAATTGTTGCGTGTTCACGCTAGGATGTAGCCAGTAGCCTGAAAACAAACTGCGGCGCAACATGCTCAACCATATTCATATCCGGCACTTCGCCATAATCGACGAGACCGAGCTCGAGCTCAATCAAGGTATGACGGCACTTACCGGTGAAACCGGTGCCGGTAAATCCATTCTGCTCGACGCGCTGGGCCAGGTGCTTGGAGCACGCAGCAGTGCAGACAATATTCAACAAGGTGCCGAGCGTGCCGAAGTTACCGCCAGTTTCGATCTTGAGAGCTTGCCGAGGGTTCAGCAATGGCTGATCGAACATGATCTTGATGACGATGATCAATGCCTGATGCGTCGCGTGCTGACACGCAACGGTAAGAACCGTTCCACCGTCAACGGCCGACCTGTTTCAACTCAAATGCAGCGCGAACTCGGTGATCAACTGCTGAGTATTCATGGACAGAACGAACACCAGCAACTTGCCAAGCCTGCGGCGCAACGAGATTTACTCGATGCGTTCAGTAAAAGCCCCCTGCCCGATCAAGTTGCCAAAGCATTCGACGCATGGAATGAGGCCAACAAGCGCCTGATCACCGCTAACGATGATACGCAGGCAAGCAAAGACCGGCTCGACCTGGTGCAATTTCAATTACAGGAGTTTGATGCGCTGGACATTGGTGCCAGCAGTGTCGGTGATATTGAATCCGAGCACCGACTGCTTGCCAACGCCGATAAGCTCATGCAACTCAGCGACTCCGTTCTGCATTCGCTCGATGGAGATGCCGGTGCAGCTCAGTCGTTGACCGATGCGGTGTCACCATTAAGCGAACTGGTCGCTATTGATGAAGGTTTACAAGAAGCGCTCGATTTAATCGAATCGGCCAGCATTCAAACCGAAGAAGCCGCAAGCCTGTTACGTAATCGCAGCAGTGCCATGGAGCATGACGGTAATCGACTGGCATGGCTCGATGACAAGCTATCCAACCTGCATCGATTAGCGAAGAAACACCAAGTGTCTATCGGAGAACTTGAACAGGTTGAAAACAGCTTGCGAGAAGAGCTGGATAACATGAGTGCACCGGAAGAACAGATTGAAAGATTAAGTAAAGAAGTCGATGCATTGCTGCAGGTTTATCACGCACAAGCCTTGAAACTCTCCAGACTTCGAAAACGACAAGCAAAAAAATTGTCAGAAACAGTGACCGCTTCAATGCAAACGCTGGCAATGGAAGGTGGTGTTCTTGAGATTGACCTCGTCAGCGACAAATCGTTTGTTCAACGTCACGGACAAGACGTTATTGTGTTCAAAGTCAGCCCCAATCCGGGAGTAAAACCCGGACCACTAGCGAAAGTAGCATCTGGTGGTGAGCTGTCGCGTATCAGTTTGTGTATTCAGTTGGCAACGATAAAGTCGGCGCAAGTTAACACACTTATTTTTGATGAAGTGGATGCGGGTATCGGTGGTGCGGTGGCTGAAACAGTGGGCTCTTTGTTACGAGAAGTTGGAAAGCATGCGCAGGTACTCTGCGTTACACACTTGCCGCAAGTGGCTGCACAGGCTCACAACCATCTTAAAGTGACTAAAGCAGTTAAAGACGGGATAACGAAGACCTCGCTTGAAACCCTTGACAAGAAATCCACACGAGATGAGATTGCAAGAATGTTGGGTGGTGCAAAGGTGACTAAGAAAACACAGCAGCATGCGCAGGAGATGCTGGATTCGGTAAGTGGCTAACCAAATGTCCTGCTACTCCACCGGCACCGTCAATGCCAGACAATTCCGATGCTCTGAACTTTTTCGATCAACACAATTGCGCGTTAACGGGTTTTCATCTGCCCAGCCAAATGGTTCTGTCATGTCCCATTTTCCGTTCCCATCGGTATCAATAAAAGCGCCGATGTAGTTTCTGGCAAAGTGCTTTTTCTCTCCGGGTCCGTAAATGTTTCTCAGTTTGAATGGGTAGTTGGTTTGTCCGATGGTGACAACATCATGGGCATCTGGATTCAATACCGGCGTCTCGTCCTCACCTTGTAGAATATAGGAGACATCGATGCCTTGATAAACAACGCTGCAGGTCACGCCAATAGATTCACAGATATCGCCGCCGGGCTCTGACGTGTTTTCACTTTGCGATTCTGCTTCGATAGCCCACAGACCGATGAGTTTTTTACCCGCATGCTGTTCGGGCAAGGCTTCGTTTAATCTGATAGTGCCTTCGGCTTCCAGAAACGTATCGCAGGCAGCGCCGGTTATTAACCAGAAGAAAAGACTTAAAAATAAAAGCAAATTTCTACGCTTGGGTATTTGCATAGCGACTCACTGTTGATCTAAGTTATTAAGTAATCTAAGTTATTAATTAATCTAAGTTATGAAAACAAAAAATTTGAGTTAAGGGCACATTCCGAATGTCTGAACCGTCTGCGGGTCTACAACCACGCAATCCCCGCTGGGCACAGATTGCGGTTGGTAACGCGATAATTGCGCATCATACAAAGCGCCGCTTAAAAAGTCATCCAGATCATCCAGCTCGGCGCCTGTCAAACCCAATGGCTTAAAGCGTGTATCCAGATTTACTACACTATCACGGTTCTGCGCAACCCCACGGTTTTTGTATTCCAAAACCTCTCGAATACTGCTAAAACTCGCACCGTGCCCAAACACATTAGTGTCAGATAAATTGTACAACTGAGGTATTTTAAATTTGTAGTTGTCGTTAGGGTTTTGCGTAAAACCACCTCGCCCCATTTTATCTGCCGTCTTTATCGGCCCATGCACAAGAGGCTGGTTAACCGGATTAAAATCGGCAAAGCCAACGGCCATAAATACATCGTTCACACCGGCATTCACCTCAGAACTGAGCGCCGGACCGCGATGGCAATCTGCGCAACCCGCTTTACCAAAGAACAACACACCACCACGCTTCTCAGCATCACTCATCGCACTCACATCGCCTTTTAACCAATCCTGAAACGGGGCGCGATTTGCCAAAACGGTTCGCTCGTATGCGGCGATGGACTTACCGGCCATTAACTGCATATCCCACAGCTCGGCGGGTGGCATGGCGTCAAGCAATGTATTATATCCAGACATGGACTGCATGCTGGCTGATTCAACATTCAGCCGGTGCACTTTTAGTCCGGCTATCGCCTGAGTTTCTAAACCAGACAGTGCCCTGCTGTTTTCCTGTTTGGGCGTATCAACAGGCGCGAGAATGTCCTGCGTGATACCGGCATTAATAACTCCGCCACTGCGATTACCAAACTGGCCATTCCATAACATGACATCCTGATAGGCTGTGTTAAGAATGCTTGGTGATGTAACGGGCTGAATGTCCGGCTTGTCGGTTGCATCGGCCGCAGCCATCGGATCAAAATTAGCGGCAAGTCTGCGCTGCGAACCGTCGAGCCCAAACCCGGTACCACCTTCACCTATTCCTTGAGGTATCCCCGACTTAAACCCTGCCGCAGCATGATGGCAAGAGGCACAAGACCAGGTTTTACTTTCAGCTGAGTGCCCACTAGTTGCAAGACCCGTGTCGTGAAACAGCATTTTTCCAAGCGCAACTTTATCGCTGGTGATGGGGTTGGCAACGTCTTGCGGTATCGCATCATAGTTATCGCTTTCCGGCAGTATTAACCACTGATTGCCAACACCCCCGGAGGCGCTGTGGATGGTTTGTCTCAACTCCGCATCCAGACTCAAACCACTGGCGGAGTCCGAATACACCTCCACACCCTCACTGCATGCCTGCAAAGAAAATGCGAATACCACAGTGGCTATCCAGCCTATTGATTCCTTATTCTGCACAGCATCCGTCTCTTCACCTGATATCAGCAAATAGCGGCGTTGTGGCTGCGCATTTTCAATCCGCAGGCATCAAATTGGAACGCGATACCGGAACCCGTTCAAAAATTTGTCGCTGTTAGTGAATCTTCCTCATCATCTGCGACGAACCCATCACAGTTAAAAAGCAGTTCGGCTTGAACGATCGAAATAAACTGCCGGATTGAACTACCGGCTATCGGTTGCTGTCGTACGCTCTGTGGGTCACAACTTTTACCCACATCAAACCGAGAATCCAGCATGCAGCGCGAACTCATTCTGACCGGCCTAGCGGGGCTGCTCGCATCCATTCTGGTTGGCATCGGAGAATATTTGCTTCACTACGACACCCTGGCGCGGTTCAGTGTTTCAGGCTACGAATACATGCGCGGAATTTCAGCCACGCGCTCAACCTTCGGGCACTTTTTGGCTGTGTTTGGTGCAACGCTATACCCCATCGGTTGTTACCACATTTACTTAATGCTGCGACCCGCCAATCAGCGGGCAGCCTTCCTGGCGTTTGCAATCGCAGCGTTCGGATTTATGCTTGGCGTTGTGTGGATAGGTTCTCGCGCCAGCGTATCTGCATTAATGCAGTTACCAGCCTCACCAGAGGTTATGAACCTGATCGAATTGTACGCGCTGAGATATGAAACCTTGCTTCATGTGATCAGATTAACCACGCTGATACTGTCCGGTATTTTTGTTTGGCTGACACTGAGCATGCAATCGTATTATCCAAGATGGATGGCGATCTTTAATCCAATTGCTCTCATCCTTGCCAACTTCGTTTTGTTCCTAATTGCACCTTCCATCGGAAAGCACACGATGCCAATAGCACTGAACGTAGCGTTTTTTATCTTTTTCGCGCTGTCGCTGATTTTTGCATTCAGAGCGAACGGCGCATCGTTACACACACCACAAACCTTGACTGGAACTACCAAGCAACCATGAGCATTGGAAAACTACTTCGCACCATAGCAAGTTTCATCGCTTTGCTGCTTATAGGATTAATTGTGTTTGTCTATTGGTTTGCTGCAGCAGATAGATCGATTGACTACCCGGCTGAATTGAGCGATCTGGTTGTCCCAGCGTTTGAACAACAAACTATCGCCTTTTCGCCCACATTCGATAAAACTCGCACACTGCCATTTGCCGCTGGTGCAATAATCGACATCGACAACGATGGAATTGAAGAAGTTTTCTTTGGTGGCGGAATAGACCAGCCCGATGCCATTTATCAGTTCAAGAACAATAAATTCGTAGACATAACATCACGCACCGGCTGGTCAAAACCAACCCCAGATAAAACATTCAGCGCCGTGTCGCTCGATCTTGATAATGACGGTGATAACGATATGTTAATAAGCCGTCAATCCGGTGTATATCTGTACAGGAACTCCGAGGCACAATTCAACGCTGAAAAGCTGGCGCTCGATATAGATGATCAGACCGTACCGTTATCAGTCGCCATTGGCGATATCAACAAAGACGGGCTATACGATCTCTATATTTCCGGTTATATCGCGCGCGAGTTTGTTCAGGGTGAAACCATTTTCAACGAAACCTACGGTGGCGTAAGTGGGCTCTATTTGAATAAGGGAAACGACACGTTTGAGAACATCACGGAAACTGCCGGCATGCTGTATCAGCACAACACATTCCAATCAATGTTTATCGACATTGATAAAGACAGCCTGATTGATTTGGTTGTTGCCCACGATACGGGCCAGATTCGTACCTGGAAGAACATGGGCGACTTGACATTCAAAAACCTGCCTAACCCGACAAGCGATTATTTTTCCTACCCGATGGGTATCGCCGTTACAGATTTGAAAAACGATAACCTGCCCGACTTCTTTTTCTCCAATGTCGGTTCAACCGTACCCGATGCGCTGGTTAGAGGTGATTTGCGTGACGATCAGGTTCTTAATAAAAAGTGGTTATTGTTCGACAATCAAGGCGATTTTCAATTTAAAGATACCGCCAGCGATACACAACTGGCCGACTATGAATTCTCATGGGGCGCAGTATTCGAAGATTTTAATCTGGACGGGCTGGATGATCTGGTTGTATCAGAAAACTACGAAGGATGGCCGTTGCACAAACTGTCAGCACTTCGCCTCAACGGCCGATTTTTACTGCAAAACGAGGCCAACCAGTTTAATGAAGCGGGAGCCGAATCGGGTGTGGTGAATCGTGCCTACGGCATTTCACCGCTGACTGCCGATTTCAACCAAGACGGATATCCTGATTTAATCCATGTGAACTTACTGGGCGAGCAAAACGTTTTTATCAGTGAAGGTGGAACACAAGGATATCTAAAAGTGCAGTTACCTAATACAGTTGACTCCATCGGCGCCAGTGTCAACGTTCGATTAGAGAATGGAGGCGTGTTAACACGTCACTTCGTCGTCGGTGAAGGGCTGGTATCCGATCAATCGCATAGGCTGATTTTTGGCCTTGGCGATCAGGCAGCCGCTGACATAGTTGTACAAACCCTCAATGGACAATCGAAAACGCTCACAGGCCCGTTCCGCAATGAGCTGGTGACGGTGATCTTCAAACAACTGGAGCGAGATAATGCACAACAATAAGCTGATCGACTTGGGTCTGTGGGTATTACTGATCATTGGCTTTCTTGGTGGTCTCAGTATCAGCTACTCCAATATAACCGGCGCACCCTGCCCGCACTTGGCATTCATTCCGATCTGCTACGTTGTAACGTTCGCCTACGGTCTGATGATCGCTTCAGTAATTATCCGACATAACGGATGTAAGCATTACTTTTTCAGCGCGGGATGGGGTGTGGCGTTCATTATCGCTCTTACCGGCTCAATAGCTGAATTGCTGGCCGGAGGTGGCGTTTGCCCTGCATCCGGCGGTGGTATGCGCTCAGCAAGCAGCTATTCGATACCAATGTGCTATCTGTCTCTTGCCATGCTGGTGATCATCCTCGCGTTGTTTCTTTTGGGACCATACAAACGAGCCTGCATGGTCTGCAACGGCGAGTAAGCATTGGATAAGCGCAAGAACGTCACCGACAACGGCCCATACAATGTGTAACGCGCCGGGTAATCTCAGGTTTGCTAAACTCCGTGGTACGAGCCACACTTCAGTTCATGGATAACCTTTACATGCGCTTTTTGCTAACACCACTGCTGTTTATTTTCCTCATCGGCTGTGGCGGCGACCCGTTTTGGTTGCCACGCGCCCATCGAATCACCATTCAACAGGGCAATCTGATTTCAGAGCGGCAACTAGCCGAAATAGAAGTGGGTATGAATCAAAGCGCTGTGCGTTCCTTACTCGGCTCACCAATTGCCAATGCACCCATGCACCGAGATCGGTGGGATTACCTGTACACAAGAGCCCCTGCAGGTGCTGCGGTTGAGGCAAAACGCCTGGCCATTTTCTTCGAAAACAGCACGGTTGCTCGCATTGACAGTAACGCGGAGGAAGAATCGGGAGAATTGCCAGAACACCGAAACTGGTGGGAAATACTATTTCCGCCGCTTAGAGAACCGACCGGGCTCTGAAGCGGCGCGCTTGCGGCGAAGTTCCATCGGGTCTTGCTGCAACGCACGATAAATCTCAACCCGATCACCCGCTTTCAATTCTGCATCATCGTCAACTCGAACGCCGTACACGCCAAGCGGGGCTGCGTCGATATCGAATTCAGGATGCTGTACTTTCAACCCTTTGGCAATAGCCAGTTTCACAGCGTTTCTGGCAGAACAACGTGCCGGTACATCAATTTCGATAACCTGTTGTGTTGTTGGCAAGGCCATAACCACCGATATTCGCATGGTGCGCTCAGACTCCATGATTCGCTTACGCAGCTGCGTGATAACGGCTAATCATGACTGATGCAGGTGATTAGCGCGCTTGATAAAGGCGTTCACGATGGTGTCGCACACTTTGTTGAATGCCGGACTCAGCATACGGGCGATCACAGGGCTGGAAAATTCGAACTCGATATCCAGTTCAATTTTGCAAGCGGTATTGCCTAATGGATGAAACCGCCAGGTGCCGTGCAAATAATTGAAAGGCCCATCGATCAATTCCATGGCTATTGACTCACCATCGACCAACACATTCTGCGTGGAAAATTCGCTCTGCTTCAACACCTGATTGATGGTAACGGCGGCGCGCTGGTGCGTATCACTGCGCTCGTCGACCCTCGATGCGCTGCACCACGGCAGGAATTCAGGATAGGATTCGATGTCACACACCAGCTCATACATGGCTTTTGCGGGGTGTTCGACCAGCGCGGTTCGTGAAATCGTCGGCATTGTGAATTGTTTTTCGGCTACTGGCCCTATAATGCCTGTATGGCGAAGAAAAAGAACAAAAAAAAGCAGGGAACTCCCAGCGCTACCATTGCGCGAAACAAGCGAGCAACCTTCGATTATAAAATCGATGAGAAGTTCGAGGCCGGTCTGGTTCTGCAAGGCTGGGAAGTGAAGAGCCTGCGCGAAGGCAAGGTCCAGTTGACCGATGGCTATGTACAGATTTATCAGATGGAAGCCTGGTTATACGGCTGCAACATTACACCGCTTATATCGGCATCGACCCATCGCACCATTCAAGGCACACGCCGTCGAAAACTACTGTTGCACCGAAGGGAGCTTGCCCGACTAATCGGAGCTGTCGATCGCAAAGGTTACGCCATTATCGCCATGTCACTTTATTGGAAGGCAGGCAAAGTCAAACTCGAAATAGGCCTTGGTAAAGGTAAGAAAGAGTATGACAAACGAGCGACCATGAAAGAACGGGATTGGCAACGCGATAAACAACGAGTCGTCAGAATTCATTGACCTCGGCAGGCACAACTGAACCGGGCAGTTCAACGACAATCATAGGGGCAGGCCTGTGTGGTTTGGCCATCGCCTACCGACTCCAACAAGCCGGTATCAGCACGACAGTGCTGGAGGCCAATGATTTTGCAGGCGGACGAATACAACCCGCGGGCGATCATGACAGTCATCAGGATTTGGGCCCCACGTGGGTTTGGCCTTATGCACAACCGGTCGTATCTCAATGGGTGAATGAACTTGGCCTCACCTTGTTTGATCAATTTGATTCAGGCAATGGATTGTTTGATCGAAGCGCCAACGAATCAGCCACACCGCACCCGTTGCCATCACAACACGGTATTGCTCGCATCACAGGCGGTACACATTCACTAATCAAAAAATTGGTATCCAACGTAGCGGTACCCGTTAAATACAATCATGTCGTCACTGACTGCACTCCACAGGACGGGCGTTGGCATCTTCAAATCAAGCACTCAACAGAATCAGAATCACAGGTCACCAGTACACAAATAACCGACCACCTGATATTTGCAACACCACCACGACTTACCGCCGCCATGCTGCCGCCGAATATCACATCGCTCGCAGAGGTCAGGCGCACCCTGGAGGTGGCAGAAACCTGGATGGCGCCGCATGCAAAGATCGTTGTGTTCTACAACACCGCATTCTGGCGCGAAGCAGGCCTGTCAGGGAGAGTCGCAAGTCAGGTCGGTCCGTTAACAGAAATTCATGACCACAGTGGACCCGATGGAACACCCGCTGCACTGTTTGGTTTTTCAGGCGTTCCTGCCAATATCCGGGCGGAAGCCGGTGAACACTTTGTCGAGGCAATACAACAACAACTCGCACGCTGCTTTGGAAACGATGCACCAGCGCCGAATAAAATTATCGTCAAGGACTGGGCGTTCGAACAATGGACGACTACCGAAGCTGATCGTAACGGCAGTGGATTACACCCACCGGTACTGCAAGAAACTGTTCGTCAACCGCATTGCGATAACAGTCTGTGGTTTGCGGGTTCAGAAACTGCGGCCACCGGAGCCGGATTGATTGAAGGGGCGTTGGTGCGTGCTGATGAAGTTGCACAACAACTAATAAAACTCAGTCGCGCATAACCATGTCGATGGCTTTGGCCACCTCGTTTCGGTATTGGTCGATAGTCACTCCCCAAACCATTAAGGTCATCTCACCAGGGTGCTCAGCATGCATGCGCATGAGCTGCGACACTCCGAAAAACGTGAACAGATATTCCTGAAAAGAATCTGGTTCAAGCGCGTTTTCAAAAGCTTTAGACTGTCTGGTTGTTGAGACCGAAGACATAAAATAATCCATTTATTACCACCATAAATGTGTACGTGAACCGGTCAGTTCCGGCCGCGCTTCATCTGTGGCAATACATTAGATGTTTTTCAACTTTAACTCTGATAACTAGCGTTAAAATTCTGTATCAATTGTGTTAATTTAACGCCGAATGTCGGATTCGTACGTACCAATTGTCTATTTAGTACGCATGCCATGTTAATCTAAAGTGTCCAACAAAAAGCGGCGCGAATCCGGGTATTACATGGACAAACTGAAGTCCGTTTTATTGAACATCATGTAACCCCCAACATGTAACCCCCAACCAGAGTCACATCCAATCAGTCAAAATTATTCCCGCTCCACATATTCGATGGCAACGCGCACCTGTTCGTGATATTCAGACTGACTCACTCCCCACTTGCGTAAGGTGCTTTCATCGGCGCTTCTATCAAGCTGTTCTTGCAGTTCAGTCAATGAGAAAAATGTGTAAAGGTGTTCAAGTAAAGACCCGGATTGCATTGGGGTTGATTGGATTTGACCAACACTGCGTTTTAAAGCTGTGGACATTTTTCTACCTCTGGTTACCTCTGAATTACTGATATCGCTCTGGCCACATCTGGCAAAAACCTATCAGTAAGCTTACTGTAGCTTACGCTAATGATACGGCAAGTGAATCAGTCTTTTTTCGCCCATACGGGCTACAAATTACCCTGCCAAAAAAGGCCAAATAACGCTGTATTTGACAACCATTACTGATTTATTTTGCATGTCGCATTAACGCATCTCGCATCCCATGCTCGCGCCGACTGTCACTTATACTTGCCTGCAATAATTCAACGAATGAAAGTTACATTTGATGGCTCGACGAACATCACGTAAACGCCGTTCCAGCGGATCGGCAGGCGCCGGCAAGCAGTTCGAACAACTGCCCTGGCAGCAGTTGCAAATGCCATTTCAGCCAACCTCGGTTGCAAGCTCTGAGCAGCTTGAGCTGATTCACGATGGCTCGATGCGTGTGCTGGAAGAAATCGGCATTGATGTGCTGCTACCTCAAGCCCGAGACATGATGACCGAAGCAGGCGCCACCGCCGACGGTCAGCGTGTTCGTTTTGACCGAAACATGATCATGGCACTACTGGACAGCGTACCTGAACAATTCACCCTGCACGCTCGAAACCCTGCACACAATATTCAGGTTGGTGGTAATTTCGTTAACTTCGGCACCGTCGCCAGTGCCCCAAACACGAACTGTCTTGATCATGGTCGACGACCAGGAAACCGACAAGACTACCAAACCTTTCTGCGCCTGATGCAGTCGTTGAACATCATGCATTTCACGTCGGGCTATCCGGTTGAGCCGATCGATTTGCACCCTTCCGTTCGACATCTGCACTGCCTGGCCGATGCAGTCAAGCTAACCGATAAAGTTTTCCATTGTTACTCACTGGGCCAGCAACGCAATCTTGATGCAATAGAAATTACCCGTATCGGTCGCGGCATCAGTGAAGAACAGTTTGCCAAAGAGCCATCACTGTTCACCATCATCAACAGCAATAGTCCATTAAAGCTTGATGACTATATGCTTCAAGGCATCATTGAAATGTCCAGCCGTAACCAGGTTGTCGTTTTGACGCCGTTCACTTTGGCCGGTGCCATGGCACCGGTAACCATAGCGGGTGCGCTGGTGCAACAAAACGCAGAAGCGCTTGCGGGCATTGCATTTACCCAAATGGTTAATCCGGGTTCGCCTGCTGTATACGGCGGCTTTACATCCAATGTGGATATGAAATCTGGCGCACCCGCTTTTGGAACACCCGAATATGTGCTCGCGGCACAAATCAGTGGCCAGTTGGCAAGGCATTACAAAATACCTTTTCGCTCATCTAATGTTTGTGCTGCTAACACGGTCGATGCCCAGGCGGGTTACGAATCAACAATGGCACTGTGGGGCGCAATCAGTGGTGGAAGTCACTTCGTTATGCACGGTGCTGGTTGGATGGAAGGTGGCCTGAGTGCTTCATTCGAGAAAATGATGGTTGATGCAGATTTGCTGCAAATGATGGCTACCTACATGAAAGGTGTTGAGATTACCGAAGCATCACTGGGTCTTGATGCCATTCTCGACGTTGGTCCCGGTGGACACTTTTTCGGCACACCTCACACCATGGCCCGTTATAAAAGTGCGTTTTATTCACCGATGATTTCAGACTGGCGTAACTTTGAAAGCTGGACTGAAGCCGGCAGCCCTACCGCTTTAGAAAAAGCCAATAAAGTTTATAAAGCCTTACTCGAAAACTATGAGGAGCCGGCATTAGATGATGCAGTCAGGGAAGAGCTTGATGCTTTTGTTCGTTTACGCGTTGAACAAGGTGGCGTAGCAACGGACTTTTAACGACGGGATAAAGCAGGAGTTACATTCGCGCGCAGTTTATAGGAATGAATGTTCAGTCTGAAACTGACTCGCTGTTTGACCAGACACACTTACCCTGCGCTTCCAGTTTTGCCAGCCAGGCATCATGTGCGGCCATTTCTGATTCGTTCGCACGCACAACAATGAGGTTATCGGTTTGCAATTGGGCGCCAGCTTGCGATTCATTCGTCGATGTTGAACGTTCAGCATCAAGTAACAAGGCCGTCTGACCACCAGTCATGGTGAGATAAACATCAGCCAGGATTTCAGAATCGAGTAACGCGCCATGCAATGTACGGTGCCCATTGTTGACACCCAGACGCTTACACAATGCATCTAACGAATTACGCTGACCAGGATACATTTTTCTGGCCATAGCCAGCGTGTCGGTTATTTTGCAGATGCTTGCCAGTGGAAATTCATCTCCCACAATGGAAAATTCAGATTCAAGAAAGCCGACATCGAACGGGGCGTTGTGAATCAGTAGTTCTGCACCATCAAGATAAGCTTTCAATTCTTCGGCAACTTCAGCGAAGCGCGGTTTGTCTAATAGAAATTCATTTGAGATGCCGTGCACTTCTATCGCTTGCTGGTCAATCTCCCGATCGGGCTGCAAATATAAATGCAGATTGTTCCCGGTCAGGCGGCGCTCACGCAGCTCAACACAACCCACTTCGATGACTCGGTGCCCGGTTTTAGGGTCAAGCCCGGTGGTTTCCGTATCTAGAACAATTTGTCTGGCCATATCAGGATTTTATGTCATGCACTTTTGGGTGGTAACTCATCAATACCGCGGTTGGCCAGATCATCAACGCGCTCATTTTCGTCATGACCGCTGTGACCTTTCACCCAACGCCAATCGATATCATGCTGCGCTGCAAGCTCATCAATCTGTTTCCACAAATCGACATTTTTTACAGGTTTTCTGGAGCTGGTCATCCAGTCCTTTTTTTTCCAACCCTCAATCCACTCGGTAATGCCTTTTCGCACATATTGCGAATCGGTGGTCAGCACAACCTCGCTTTTTTGTTTTAGTGCACTAAGCGCCTGTATAACTGCCATCATTTCCATGCGGTTGTTTGTCGTGTGGTGTTCACCACCACATAATTCCTTCTCATGTTTGCCTGCGCGCATTAACACGCCCCAACCGCCCGGGCCCGGATTACCGCGGCAAGCCCCGTCAGTAAAGATCTCTACCTTCGCCATAACGTTGTTATTGTTTTTTCTCGGTTGTACGTCGTGTATTTCGCGCATGGTCCGCAGCGTTGGTTATGGTACCCACCGTCATTCCTTTGCGCTGCCGACGCCACTGCCTTCGCGCAAGTGTCATCGGTATAGTTTGCTTGCGTGCCCGAACGATGTAAACACCACCCAGTCCTCCCATCCACGGTTGCAGACGCTCCATACCCTTTAAGCGTCGAAGCACCCTTTCGCTATTAATTGGTGGTCGTATAAAAGAGGCTTCGCTGCTCAGCACACGATAGTCAAGCACCGACAACCAGTCCTTAAGACGCCATCGAGAATAGAAGCGGCCATGCCATGGCGACTTTCGGCGCCATCCGGTCAGTAAATGTCGAACACCAAAGGCGCTGACCGGATTAAAGCCAATAATGACCAGCTGACCGTCATCCATCAGTATTCGGTCTGCTTCGCGCAACGCCTGGTGTGGATTGTCACAAAAATCAAGAGTATGCCAAAGCACGACTAATTTCATGGTGTCGCTGGCAATCGGAAGCTGCAGCGCATCGGCATTAATATCGGCTACACGCCCCGGTGCATCAAGCGTAAGCTTCCGATGCAAACCGGCGTTGACCAGAAGATTACATTCAGGTTCAAAGTTACCAACGAGCAATCCCTGATAGCCGAAAACGTCCCGCAAACTATCCGAAAGTCGGGTTTCAAGATTCCTGAGTATGGACTGACCGAGCCCGGTTGAGTACCATTGCCCCAACGATTGTTGAGCGTCGAGCCAGACTGGCGCCCGATGTAACTTGAATTTCATTGTACAACCCCGAAACAGCTACCAATCAGCATGCCGTCACCTGCGCACGTTTGTCTACCAGAACTCAGTATAGCCTCCATTGTCCTGTTGGCTGCAGGCATTGGGTTCAGCTCGGCTTCATTTGCCATCGAACCCGGGCAATTGCCGGAACTGGGCAATACCGAAGCGATGGATCGAGAATTCAGTCGTGAAGTGGCTGACGACTACGTCTACGACCGCTCCGCCGATTCTCGCAAGCTAACGCAAGCGCTGCCCAAAACACCCGAAACCGTCCCGGTGCAAACAACGGTTCAAAAAAGCAAAACCTCAATGCCCGCAATATTGCCTGAGAATGCAGCTGTAAAAGTATCCTCTGGCAATGAACCGGCAGATAACGCAGCACCGGCCGACCCTTGGAAGCCGCTATTCACCGAGGAACATGACCCTTCCGAAACCGCCTGGCAACGCATCGCCAAATCGGATCGACTGCCACTGCATGATCATGAGCGCGTGCAGTTCTACACCGATCAATATCTCCGTGAATCGTTGTGGATTAGCAAAATACTGCGAAGAAGCACCCCGTTTCTGGCCCACCTGGTTGCCACGCTTGACCAACGCTTCATGCCCGTAGAGCTGGCTCTGCTTCCAGCCATCGAGAGTGGATATTTACCCACCGCGAAAAGTGCTGGCAGTGCTGTTGGCTTGTGGCAGATTGTGCCGATTACCGCACGCGAAATCGGCATTGAACGCGACGTGTGGTTTGACGGTCGCGGAGATATTCTGACATCGACTACAGCAGCAATCGATTACCTGAGTTATTTGAATGCAGAATTCAATGGTGACTGGGAACTGACGCTGGCCGCCTACAATGCCGGACCTGGTCGCGTTCGTGCCGCGATAAAAAAGAACGCCGATGCCGGGCTGGAAACCGATTACTGGTCGTTGGATTTACCACGTGAAACGCTGAACTATGTTCCTAAACTGGTTGCATTGGTTGGCTTGATTAAGCAAAAAGATCATGGTGGTTTTGATATGCCGGATATACGTATGGAGCCAGCATTCGAATCGATCGACATTGGATTTCGCGTTAGCATCGACCGCGCTGCCAAGATTGCCGACATAGATGAAGAACTGTTGCGATCGCTTAATGCCGGGCTGATTCATGGCGTTACCGCACCCGATGGCCCGCACCACTTGCTGATACCTGCAGGTACAGGTGAACAATTTCAACAGGCGTTCGCTGATATCGACAAGAACACGGTTTTTTCAGAACCAAAAACCCACGACGTCGTTAGTGGTGACTCCATAAGCAGTATTGCGTTGAAATACGGCATTTCGCAAAGGCGTCTGCTTGCAATGAACGGACTTGATAACTCGGACATTCGCATTGGACAGAAACTGGCCGTAATCGATGCCAGAAACATCCCCGACTCTGTCGTGGAGTATGTCGTGTCAATCGGAGATACGCTGTCTGAAATAGCTAATAGCTTTGATGTGAGTGTTGACGACATTCGACAAGCGGACGGTAAGAGTCTGGATGGGGACATCATCCATCCGGGTGACACATTGAACATTGTTGTGTCAACACCAGCGTCAGGCTAGATGTGCCAACTATATGACATAAATTTCGTCTTTGGTTGTGCATAATCAGAACAATATTCCAAAACCACCCATATACCCGCGCAGACGCTGGTTGACGTAAACGTCTGAAATGTCAATAATTGCACCTCGGCACACTGAAGTAACGCTTAGCCCGCAACACGTGCAAACAGCACCGCAGGAACAACTGGAATGACCACAATAATCGTTACCCACGAAGATAACGAAATAGACGAGTTCGGCTTTGATGCATCTGATCAGATCATCAGTATCGGACGCCGTTCAAGCAACGATGTCTGCATACCCAATCTTTCTGTCAGCGGCGTTCACGCAAGAATCACCATCGACGGCGACAGTGCGCTAATCGAAGACAACAACAGCACTAACGGTACCTACATCAATGGCAGGCTCATCTCTCGACAACTACTCAACGAGAACGATGAAATTGTTATTGGCAAAACCCGGGTAACGGTACAGCTCAGCACGCAACCTGCAGAGCCTCCAACATTGAATGCAGTTCAACCTGAACCAGCGACAGCAAATCCGTCTGCCGCCGTTTTACTCAACGACAATGCCAACATCGAACCAGTTACCGACGCAAACAACGATGATGCTCACTCTAATGCCGCTCAAACAAACCCCGCTCAAATAGCTGAGGACTTTTCAGACGACGATTTCGACGATAGCTATGTGGGCGAACCCAGTCGTGCACTGAATCAGGATCATTACGACGAACGACCAATGACCTTGTCAGAAAAAGCGAAGCTGGCATTAGGTCGAGAAAACAATCGAGATAGTGCACGGGAAACCATTGCAACACCAAGAAACGGATTAAAGTCAGCTGCTGCGGCTGGTATCGCAGCAACCAGTGCATCAGCCGCGGCCAATCGTGCGTTCAGCAGCGACACCGATACCGCTGTTGCAGAGGCACCAGCCAGCCATGCTGCACAAGAAGCACATGCCGTTGCCGAAGTGCATCCACTTGATGGACTTGAAGAGCACGTTGCTGACAATCTGGCTGAACCTACCGTCGATGAGCTTTCGGTGGTTGAAACTTCGGGCAGCGAAGGCATGAAACCAGCCGGTGCAGTCATTGAAATTCAGAACGGAGCAAAATCGGGTCAGGTGCTGCCCATAGACAAACCGGTCACAACACTTGGTCGGCCCGGTATCCAGATCGCGGCAATTATGCGTAAACCCGACGGCTATTTTCTGATGCATATCGAAAGCGATGACAGCGTCGATATGCCTACGCTAAACCGTGACACCATTGGTGACGATCCAGTGATGCTCCACAGCGGTGATCGGCTCAATGTTGCCGGTATCGACGTCGAATTCATGCTTTCCTGAAGCAATCGCGAACTCAGACGGAAAGACTGGAACAAAACCAAGCCAGAGCTGGCATCACAGCGCTGACACATTTGCCACCAGCGCAATAATCGCGCGTGATATATTGCTGTATGAATCCCATACAGGTTTGTACGCATGCGCCAGTACCACCAGATCGACCTTGCCACAAAAACGGTTACTACCGATGAACTACACGGTGAAGACATCGTGCGAGCCGGACGCTACCTGATTTCGAAAACACTGCTAGAGAGCAACGTCGCCACAGTCGACCCTTTATCAGAAAAAAACCCTCTGATCTTCTCTGCAGGTCCGTTTGCCGGAACTAATTTCTCTAACGCAAATCGAGTCAGTGTTGGTTGCAAAAGCCCGTTAACCGGTGGGGTTAAAGAAGC
Organism: uncultured Granulosicoccaceae bacterium; assembly: GCA_937981955.1. Classification (GTDB taxonomy): domain Bacteria; phylum Pseudomonadota; class Gammaproteobacteria; order Granulosicoccales; family Granulosicoccaceae; genus Granulosicoccus. The sequence goes on along the minus strand of CALJNA010000147.1, from coordinate 3,872 downwards.
TAACGGCGGCGGCACGTTTGGCTTTGCGATGGGCCAGCTCGAAATTGCCGGCTTCACACTGCACAATGCCTGCGACAGTTGGCAGATTTTGCGTATTACCAAAGAAGGCGAAATCAGCTTCGAAGATGCAAGCCCGTATATGGGCATGGGTACGTTTGACACGGCGAAAAAACTACACGAAAAATACGGCAAGAAAGTCAGCCTCGGCATTTGCGGTCCTGTCGGTGAGTATCAAGGGCTGCTATCCGGAATTTCATTTAGCGATGTCGACCTTCGGCCGTCACGGCTTGCAGCACGCGGTGGCGTCGGTGCTGTCATGGGGTCGAAAAAAGTCAAAGCGATTGTGCTCGACCTGCACAAAATGCCAACACTGCACGACCGTAAAAAAGTCATGGGTGCTGTAAAAGAATACAAAAAAATGCTGGATGCTGAACCGGCGATTGTTGCGTTTCAGGATATTGGAACCGCCATGGTTGCTGATTACACTAATCACGTTGGTGGATTACCGGTAAATAACTTTGCGGTTGGCCGAGCAGTTGATACCGACAAGGAAATCTTTAAACTCGGCGGCGATGCCTTGCGCGCGCAAAATCTCGAGCGAGGTGGCGAGACAACGCATGCTTGCATGCCGGGTTGTACCATCCAGTGCAGTAACGTCTACGCCGATAAAGACGGGAATGAAGTCGTATCACCGGTTGAATACGAAACCATTGGCTTGCTTGGTACTAATTGCGGTTTAACCGATCCGGACGAGCTTGCCCACCTTAACTACATCGCCAACGACCTTGGCATCGATACCATCGAACTCGGGGGCATGATCGGTGTGCTGATGGAAGCGGGCAAAGGCCAGTTTGGCGATGTAAAGTACATGGAATCCGTGCTGGATGACATTCGCAGCGGTAACGAAAACGGTAAGTTATACGCTCAAGGTACTGCAACGGTCGGCGAACACTTCAAAGTCGCTCGAATACCTGTTATCAAACGCCAGGCTATCAGCGCATACGACCCCAGAGTTATTGAGGTGACCGGCATAACAATGATGATGACGGCTCAGGGTGCCGACCACACTGCCGGTAACGCACCACAATACGATTGCAAAGACAAAAGCGCAGACGAATTGGTTGCAGCGAGCATCGACTTGCAGGAGTTGTGTGCAACTGCAGACTCATTGGGTTTATGCATATTCGGGCGTGCGGTTACCAACACCCACGTAGATTTTATTATCAACGCTATAAACGAAGCGCACGGTATCGAACTCGAAGAATCGTTCTTCCGCGAGCTTGGCAAGCAGACATTGGAATTCGAAGCCCAGTTCAATAAGGCCGCAGGGTTTACAGAAGCTGACGATGAGCTGCCGAACTTTTTCTATGATGAAGCGCTTCCTCCAAGCAATAAAGCAGCGAGATGGCATAGCAAGGAAGTTAACGATTCCGCCAGATCAATTCAGAGTCAGGCTTGATCTCACCGATCAAAGTATCATCAAGGCAAGGCAGCTTTGAGAAACGCTGATCTTGAAGTGCTTAGCTCGTGTATCGACTGGCTGAATGCCGGACTGCGAGTTGATCTGGTAACAGTAGTGAAAACCTGGGGTTCGTCACCGCGTCCTCCGGGTTCACTCGCTGCGGTACGCGAAGACGGCGTCATGGTTGGCTCAGTCTCTGGCGGATGCGTCGAAAAGCAACTCGCAGAATCATTCCAAAAACACGACCTCGGACAGGTTCACTCCTATCGCATTGACGATCAACAAGCCAAACGATTCGGCCTTGCTTGTGGTGGAGAGTTGGAGCTGACTTTCGAATCCCTGGACAATGCCGCCGACCTTACATCCATTGTTAAAAGTATGGCTAAACGGCAACGAGTCACCCGCAGTGTCAATATCGAAACAGCAGAATCAATAGTCTCTCCAGCCAAGCCACAAGACGCGTTTTCGTTCGATGGCGAAACGGTTAAAAAAGTATTTGGGCCTGATTGGCAAGTGCTTTTAATTGGCGCCGGACAATTGTCTAAATTCGTTGCGCAGTTTGCGCTGGCCACCGACTTCAGTGTGTTGGTGTGCGACCCGAGGCCGGAGTTTTTACAAGCGTGGGATATAGACGGAGCCATGCTGCTCGACCTACAACCCCACGATGCGGTGATTCAACACGCAACCGATTTTCACTCAGCTGTGCTCGCGTTAACACACGACCCCAATCTCGATGACATGGCCTTGATTGAAGCCTTACCACAATCGTGTTTCTACGTTGGCGCATTGGGGTCGAAACGCAATTATGAAAGACGCTGCGCGCGACTGGGAAATTTACTTGAACCGCATGAAGTTAAAAAATTACATGGGCCGATCGGTTTAAAGATTGGCAGTCGAAGCTCTGCAGAAATAGCAATATCGATTATCGCTGAGCTTGTCAAGGAGCGTGCAACAAACTCTCTACCCGTTCAAACAAAATTCGCTTAACACCTGCCTTACGTAAAATGAATTTCGGTGGATCACCGGCTATTCATTTTAAAAATGTAATCCATATTTTCTCCTTTTATTTTGATCCGGTCTTCAGGACCAAGCGTATTTGATCGCATGCACAAGCTACTTTGTGCTGTTCCGAACGAATAATGTCAAGACTAACAAAGAGGAGAATCTACTATGCACAAAAGACTAATCAGAGCCGCCGTTCTGACAACCATCGTAATTTTACTTGCAGCCTGCTCAGACAATGGCGCTATTGATTCCGCTGATAACACTGTGGAAGCACTACAAGCCAATGGCAATCTGCCGGCCGCAGATGACACCAACGAAGCAGCTCCATTACAAAACATTGTGGATACTGCAGTAGGTGCAGAAGTGTTTACTACTCTGGTTGCAGCACTTCAGGCAACAGGGCTCGACACAGCGCTTGCCGACGAATCAAAAGTCTATACTGTATTCGCTCCAACAGATACAGCGTTTAGTGCACTTGGTGAAGACACTATCAATGCATTGCTTGGCGATACAGATACGTTGTCAGATATTCTTCTTTATCATGTGTTTCCCGATGCAGCAGTAGATGCATCAACTGCAATCAGTCTTGCGGGTACCACTATTACTATGGCAAATGGTGATGAGGTAGCGCTGACTTTGGATGGCAGTGATCTATTTATCAATCAATCAAAAGTGGTTGTAACCGATGTGACTGCCAGCAATGGCATCATCCATGTCATTGACACGGTGTTAACACCTCCAGCTGATGAGCCAGTACAGACAGATGCGCAACCGTTGAATATTGTCGAGACAGCTGTTGCTGCTGGAACATTTAATACTTTGGCTGCAGCGCTGAGCGCAACTGGTCTTATCGATACTTTAAGCAACCCGGACGATCAGTTCACCGTGTTCGCTCCAACAGATGATGCATTTGCGGCTCTGCCCGAAGGAACCATTGAGGCATTACTGGCCGACCCGGACACGTTGTCAGATATATTGCTATATCACGTGATTGGTGGTGCATCGGTTGATTCAACCACCGCCATCAGTCTAGCCGGTCAGTCAGTCACTATGGCCAACGGCGACGATGTATCGATTTCTCTGGTCGATGGTGCACTACTAGTCAACGATTCCACGGTAACGGCTACAGATATAGTTGCAAGTAACGGCATCATCCATGTTATCGATACCGTGCTGCTACCACCAGCAGACGAGCCAGCTGAACCAGTGGTCGATGAAACAGGCAGCGAACAAGCTGAAGCGCCCACTGGCACTATCCTTGACATTGCACAGTCGAATGAAGATTTCTCCACTCTGGTTGCAGCGGTAGACGCAGCTGGATTGTCAGGAGCACTGGGGCACCCAGGTGACACATACACGGTTTTTGCCCCAACCAACGCCGCATTTGCTGCCTTGGGCGCCGACA
>CALJNA010000146.1 GCA_937981955.1 uncultured Granulosicoccaceae bacterium | reverse complement strand
AACTGGTTCAGATACTACAACTGGTTCAGATACTACAACTGGTTCAGATACTACAACTGGTTCAGATACTACAACTGGTTCAGATACTACAACTGGTTCAGATACTACAACTGGTTCAGATACTACAACTGGCTCAGGTGTAAGATTTGGTTGTATTTCAGTTATCGTATTCAGGTTGAGATCAGAAATAGATCGTTGATTTTTTCTATTCGTACGAGTTATAGAATTTCCACCGCCTTTGTTCCCTTTGGTCTGATTAACCTCTTCAGATGATTCCAAATAGTACGGTAGCAGCGCATTGTTTTTCTTTTGTTTTTTGTCACTCTCGGCCGTAGCGTTACCTGCAAAAACCAGAAACACTAAGCTTAAGAATACTCCGCTAAATTGAAAGAGTTTCTTTAGTCTTGTGTTATTGATTAACCTGTCGTTGTTGCTCGCTGTAACAGTACATCTCATAGAATTTACCACCAAAAAATACCACGTTCTTATATAACGTTTCGGCTAGTGGCTGTCCCAATTGATATTACATCTCGTAATTGTCCAATTTTGTAAGGGGTGTCACGTAATGCGGTCATTACAGCTAACCCGTTAGGCTCAGCACGGCTTGATTGCCGAGCCGGTATTAATCGATAACGCCGATTTGTGACCGGTTGCCTTTTTTCGCTTGCGAAATGGATTCTCAAGAAAGGCAGCCGTCGTCGTACGGTAGGCAACTTTGTCTACTCAACAGTAGGAGATGTTGGTCAAGGAGCGTGGCTGGTCGCAAAAGCGCTAGAACCTCTGACTGGCTTAGGCATGCTATACAGGGCCTGAGGTAATACCTGTTTGATTTCACTGGTATAACATGGGTGTTCATCGGATACTTCGTGCACCGTCCGGTTTTGTGTCCCTCAACGGCATTGCTTCTTTCTAAATGTCAGTTTGCGAATAGTTTTTGAATTTACTTCCTGTCTACGGCTGAAAAATGCCGAGTCTCCGTCTATACACAATGTATAGCAACCGTTTAGGACATCATCATGAGTTTTGTTTCCGAGTTTAAAGAATTTGCATTAAAAGGCAGTCTGATGGACATGGCTGTGGGTATTATTATTGGGGCAGCCATTGGCAAGGTGGTGGGCGCTTTGGTTGACAGTATTCTGATGCCGCTAATCGGAACTGTGATGGGCGGAGTCGATTTTTCGTCGCTGGCAATAAAAATCGGCGACGCCAGCATCGGTTATGGTGCGTTTATTCAGGCACTGATCGATTTTCTTATCGTCGCGCTGGTCATATTTTTTATACTGCGAACAATCAACAATATGAAAAAAGCCAGTGCTGAAGAGGAAGATGCGCCTTCAGATGATGTGGTTCTGCTAACGGAGATTCGCGATTTGTTGAAGAACCGATAATTTCATACTTAATAAGTTTTTTGCCGAGTGTATGGACTTACACCAACAATACCATTTCAGACAATCTGAACAAGGCTTACTTGCCTGGGATGTGTTAAAGCTGATTGAGCTTGCAAAAGACTTTGACGTTATTCAAGTCCGCTTAAGTGATATTCGCGAACTCGAAGAAGTTTATTGGTTTGGGTTGGGGGCTCAGCCAACACCCAGAGCTATCGCTGAGCATGCCAGGCAAATTTATTCCGCAGACTTGGCCTATCCAATTATTTTATGCCCGGAAGGTCGCGTTATGGACGGTATGCACCGGGTGTGTAAAGCCTTTCTGGAAAGACGTGACTCCGTTAGTGCTGTTCGATTTGAAGAATTACATGAGCCAGACTATATTGGAAAACAACCCGATGAATTGCCGTACTAGTTTGTTAAACACAAGCTGAATGAGTTCAGTTAACAAAAAAGACCCTTCAAACAAAGCACCAAAAACATGCAACGTTAACTTGTGTATCGTTTGTGGTGCGTTTAAAAAATCCCTTGCATCTATGTGGTGCGCCTTCACTTCCTGTGGGGCCGTTTTCATAAAAATCGTGGTGGCCATTAGAATTTATTTATCGACGTTCAAATAAATGTTGTTTGTGCGGGCGACTCCTTTGACGCTATCTTAAAGTCTACCAATACGCAAAAGCGGTTGATCAATAAATAGAAAAAGGGGCATTGATATGAAATTTATTCCTGGACTGGCTGAAATTTTCGATAAGCACGGAAAAAGAAAAACGCTACATCAGCTTCGGTTAATGACAGAGCGACAGTTATTAGATTGCGGTTACTCACCAGAACTAATCCGCGAAGGAGTTGAGGCATGGCCGTGGCGGCAATTACCTGAAAATATTGCTCCTTTACGATTAGATCTGAATTTAAAGCTTGATACTGTTTCCACTAAAGTTAAACACATTGATACTTCACCTGCGCAAAGAATCCTGGCTCATAAGGATGCTGCTTAATTCTTTAAAAATCGTAGGCCCCATCCTGGTAGAAGAACGCATGGTATTCCTATGAAGTATTTCACCCGACGATTCGTCAAACCCAACGACTTGAATGTGAGCGACCGTCTGTTTGGCGGGCAACTGCTAAGCTGGATTGATGAAGAAGCCGCCATTTATGCGTCCTGTCAGATGAAACACGACAGAGTGGTAACAAAATACATGTCTGAAATTGACTTCAAGACTTCCGCTCGAATGGGTGATGTAATCGAGTTCGGTTTAGAAGTAGTTGATGCAGGACGTACATCGATTACCACTTGCTGTGAAGTGCGGAACAAGAAGTCTCAAATCGTTGTTATTACCATAGACCGTATTGTATTCGTTGCGATAAATAACGAAGGAAAGCCAGTACCGCACAAATTTAGCTCTGAATATTTGAAGGTAGTTTGAATTGTAACTAGCGATCTATATATTCTCGTCGCTGGCTTTTTAGCAGGCATCCCTCACTGGTTTTTCAGCTGCCGTCTTGTATACCAATTTGCAAATACCGAACTAACTACAACTACGCTGATTATTGTGTAGAAAATCGACATCATCGGAAAATCAAACCAGACAATGAGTGCGTAGTTAATGCTTACAGGCACAACCAATTGCCGGGCAATGCCAAGGAACATTGGAAAGAAAGGTTGTTTCATTGCCTGCAAGATAGCCGTAGACAGAAACAACACAACATAGGCATAAAATGCAATGGCATCAATTCTCAGATAGGCTGCACCGGTGGCGATAATGGCTTCATCGTCAGTGAAAAAAGTCATCATTGCCGGGGAAAGAAAAATCATCACAGGAATTGATACGGCAGCCATAGCCAGTCCAACTAATAAGCCTCGGTGGTAAGTTTCGCGAACACGCTCCGGGTTGTTTGCTCCAAAGTTTTGACCGGCAATGGCCATAACTGCCGTGTTCAATCCCAATGCGGGCAGCAAGAGTACCTGTTCCAGTCTTAGTCCTACTGCATAGCCAGCGACGTGGTCGGTACCGAATCGCCCAATCAAGGACACTGTGATGAACCCGCCGAGAATAATGGTGAGCATGTTAAAACTGGCTGGTAACACCTGTTTTAATAAATCCAGCCATTTTAAAAAATCGAATTTGGGTACACTCCATCGACCGAGACGTTTAGATAAAACCCAAAAAAGATACACCGCAGAAGCACATTTTATAATCACAGTGGCCAATGCAAGGCCCGTAACTCCCAAGTTTAAACTGAAGGTTAGAATTGGATTCAGTATAAGGTTGATAAAAAATCCGGCTGCCAGTGCGTTTCTGTTTGACGAGGTATCGCCCATGGCCATCAGCGCACCGGCAGCTGCGAAACTAAGTACAAAAAAAACAGCACCCAGCAAAGTGATGGTGACGTACTCCATTGACAGTGGAGCAACCTTGTCGTCGGCACCAAGGAAGATCACCAGCGGTTCAGCAAACGCCAACCCTACTATCGTTATTGCAACACTCAAGGCTAGTGAGAGCCCAAACACCTGATCAACTAATGCATTAATCTCGTCTGTATTACCTTTATCTGCTTCAGGTTTGCCCTGTCCGTATTTGCCTACGATGGGGGCGATCACCGCGGACGCGCCGGTTTGTATCCCGATTCCAATGGCTAGAATGAGAAAAAACACACTGCCGGCAATGGATACGCCTGCCAATGCATCGGCCGACAGTTTGCCCGCAAACCAGAAGTCTGAAAGATTGTACAGCGTGTTGAATACCATACCCATCGATGCGGGTATGGATAATCTGATCAGGTGTTTTGTTATGGAACCGGAAGTTAACGATTCGACTGTGCCGTTCATAACGGCTTCAGACTATTCAACTCTCGGCAATATCCGGCATGGCAACAACGTTATAACCACCATCGACATAAATGATTTGGCCGGTGATGCCAGATGACATTGGTGATGCTAGAAAAGCGGCGGTATCGCCCACTTGTTCAATAGTTGTGTTTTCTTTTAACGGTGCAACGTTGGCGACGTGGCCCAGCAGTTTTTTAAAGTTACCGATGCCGGCAGCGGCCAGTGTTTTGATTGGGCCGGCAGATATGGCGTTGACTCTGACACCATTTTGGCCAAGTGAATTAGCCATAAAACGTGTGTTGGCTTCCAACGATGCCTTAGCTAATCCCATAACGTTGTAGTTCGGCATAGCCCTTACGGCACCTAAATACGATAGTGTGATTAGCGATGAACCTTTGTTCAGAATAGGGCGGGCGGCCTTTGCCAGAGCTGCAAAACTGTAGGAGCTAACATCGTGTGCTATGCGGAAGGCTTCTCGGTCAATCGAATCGAGGTAGTCGCCATCGAGCGACTCGCGTGGTGCGAATGCAACTGCGTGTACGAAACCGTCAAACGTTCCCCATTCAGATTTCAGCGAGCTCATCAGTGCATCGATCTGTTCGTCTTCGGCAACATCGCATGGGAGTACGATGGTGGAATCACAATCCGCGGCCATATCAACCACTCGATCTTTTAACCGATCGTTTTGATAAGTAAACGCAAGGGTTGCGCCTTCTCGATGCATGGACTGTGCAATGCCCCAGGCTATGGAACGTTTGCTGGCCACACCAATGACCAATATGCGTTTCCCGTCTAACATGCCCATGCCTAATTCTCCTGTGCGCTCAGCAGTCTACCGAGCAGATTTTCATAGATTGTGGAGAGAGAATCAATATCTGAACAACTGATTCGCTCGTCGGTTTGATGGATTGTGGCGTTCAAAGGACCAAATTCAATCACCTGCGGACAGGTTTTAGCGATAAAACGCCCGTCAGATGTACCCCCGCCTGTGTCGAGCTTTGCTTCCTGGCCAACAACAGCAGAAACAGACGCACGCATTGCATCAGTCAAAGAACCGGTCGGCGTTAGAAAAGGATGTGCACTGTCGTGCCATTCTATATCTGCTGACATAGTGTGTTTTTCAATTAAGGCATCAAGCGTAGATTTGATTTGTTCAATAGTAGTTGCCGGGCTGTAGCGCAGATTGAAGTCCACGGTCATGATACCCGGAATAACATTACCCGCACCGGTGCCTGCGTTTATGTTTGATACCTGAAGCGTTGTTGGGGGAAAATGTTCATCGCCCTTGTCCCACTCAATGCCAACCAACTCATCAAGAAATCCAAATGAGTTGTGTGCCGGGTTGTCAGCCAAATGTGGGTAGGCCACATGACCTTGTGTACCTCGCACGGTGAGTTTTGCACTCAACGAACCTCGTCGACCATTTTTTATGGTATCGCCGAGTGCCTTACTACTTGTTGGTTCACCAACAACACAATAATCCATTGCTTCATTTCTGGCTGCAAGAGCCTCCACCACTTTTTTCGTGCCGTTTACCGCTGGACCCTCTTCGTCGCTGGTGAGTAGCACTGCGATCGAGCCATTCATGGTTTGACCCGATTGCACAAATCGTTCTATAGCGGTCACCATGGCGGCAACACTGCCTTTCATATCTGCAGCACCGCGCCCATATAAGTGTCCGTTGCGAATCTCTGCAGAGAAAGGTGGGCTTGACCAAGCGCTCTGTTCGCCAGTCGGCACAACATCGGTATGACCGGCAAATACGCACAGCGGTTGCTGTGTGCCTAGTCGAGCCCAGAGATTATCAACTTCGCCATGACGCATCGGTTCAATATTGAAACCGATTGCTTCTAAACGCTTTGCGATAAGCTGCTGGCAACCATGGTCTTCAGGGGTAACGGAGGGTCTTTGTACCAGATCAATAAGCAGACTGATGGTGTGACTGTGTGATTGGTTGCTCAAAGCTTATAGTCGCTCTATTAACATGGCTGCCAATTTAGCCCTATCGTCATCATTGACCAGGGGTTGGTTGTTTATATCGGTAACGAAAAAAACATCCTCAATGCGTTCACCCAGCGTGCCAATGCGTGCCGCTTGCACTATAACGTTCGCTCTGAGAAAAACCCTGCCTATGCTTGACAGTATACCGGGGCGGTCTGTCGCTACGATATGGACTTCGGTGTAATCTGCGCCTTCATCAAATTCTACGGTGGTTGGAATTCTGAAATGCCGCAGTTGTCTTGATGGTCTGGTTGCACCGAGAGTCGGAATGTCCTGAGGTGTATTCAGTTCTGTTTGCAGCGCTGATTTAATCTGCTCTTTACGCGTTTGTTCGGTGATTAATTCACCATCAGATTCAAGCACATAAAAAGTGTTGAGTGCATAGTTTTCTGCGGTGGAATTTATGGTTGCAGATTGAACGTCCAGCTGAAGCTGATCGAGCACTGTTGTAATCGTGGCAAAAAGAGCAGGCGTATCCGGAGTGTAAATAAGTATCTCTGTTGAACCTCGCGACTCAGATTGACGCAATGACACCAGTGGTCCGGGTGTGCTTTCGTTGGTTAGAATAAATTCCGTGTGTCTGGCAATTTCGGTTGCCGGGTATTGTTTGAAATAGTCTTCGCCAAGACGCTCCCAAAGATTTTCCATTTGCGACTTTTCAAAGTCGGTGTGTTTAAGCAGTCCAAAGCAGTGCATTTGTCTTTGCCAGATCATATCCACACTGTCTACCGGATTATCCAGTCCACGCTGGAGTAGTTGCGCGGTTGATTGATAGAGTTGCAGTAGAAGACTCTCTTTAAATGAATTCCAAAGCTCTGGATTGGTGGCGTTTATGTCGGCAACTGTCAGCAGAAACAAGTGGTTCAATTTATTTATCGAGCCAACCTGGCTGGCGAATTCAAACTGAACAGCTGGATCTGAAATGTCTTTTCTTTGTGCTGTAGTTGACATCAGCAGGTGATAGCGGACCAGCCATTCAATCAGCTCGGTTTCCTCAGGCTTCAATTCATGTTGTTTACAGAAAAGCGCTGCGTCTTCAGCACCGAGTATGCTGTGATCACCACCACGACCTTTGGCAATGTCATGAAACAAGCCGGCAATATACAAAAGCTCTGGACGCGGTAGCTGCTGCGCGACAAAACTACCGAACTGAAACTCGTGCGCATACTCCGGTAAGGCGAACCGGCGCAGGTTGCGAATAACATAAACTGTATGTTCGTCGACGGTGTAGATATGAAATAAGTCGTACTGCATGCGTCCGACAATAGCGTCGAACGCCGGTATGTAAGCCGCCATCACACCGTACCGATTCATCATGCGAATATTTCGCGTCAGTTTGTTCGGGTTACTGAAAATTTTCAAAAATAAATCGCGCACAATCGGATCTGCACGAAATTCATCGTTGATCAATTCCAGATGTGAGCGAATCAGGCGTACTGTGTTGCTTCGAATGTTTTCAGCGCTCTGCGTATTACCGAACAACAGGAATACTTCGAGCAAAGCCGGGGGGTATTCCTGGAACACATCGTCGCGCGTCACCTCGAGAAATCCGTTTCGGACCTGGAATCGGCTGTTAACCGGTTCGGGTTCGGTCGCAGCAGTGACGCCTGATATTACGCCGCCAATACCCTGCAGGATGATGTCGTTCAAGCGCTGCAACTCCATGACACTGCGATAGAACAGTTGCATCACGAGTTCGATGCTGTGGTTATGTTCGTCCTCGGTATAGCCGAAAGCGTGTGCAATGTCGCGCTGATGGTCAAACAGCAAGCGGTCTTCGCGCTTATTACTGTAGTGGTGTAGCAGGTAGCGAATTTTCCAAAGCAGTTCGAGGCTTTCGATCAAACCATCGTATTCGGCCTGAGTCAGAATGTTGTGTGTTACCAGATCGTTCAGATCGCTGGTGCCGAATTGGCGTTGGGCTACCCATGAAATGGTTTGTATGTCACGTAAACCACCAAGGCTCTCTTTGACGTTTGGTTCAAGTCGATACGCATTGGTATGGAATTTCTGATGCCGATCAAGCTGCTCCTGCATTTTTGCATCGAAAAATTCACCCGGTGGCCACATTTTTTCCGGGGCGGTTGCGGCACGCATTTGTTTGAATAGGCTGCCGCTACCGCAAAGCAATCGGGATTCCATCAAGTTGGTAATGACGGTGACGTCGTCTGACGCTTCACGTACGCAATCTTCCAACGTGCGAACGCTGTGTCCAATATCTAGTCCAAGATCCCAAAGGCTGGTAACCCAAGCACTTAAGTCCATCGCTTGCTGCTCAGTAGCAGCTGCCTCCAGCAGTATGCAAATATCTACGTCTGAATGCGGGTGTAATTCGGCGCGGCCGTAACCGCCCACCGCAATCAATTCCATGCCGGTAAATTTTTCTGTCTGTTGGTTCCAGAGATGACCGAAAACCAAATCGGTTACTTCGGTTTGCCACAGCAATAATTGCGCTGCTGACGCACCATGAATGAATGCGTTGTGTACGGCATCACGACCAATCTGCAACGCAGTTTTACATGCAAGGGTGTCGTTGGCATCGCTTGGTAGTGCAGCCCGAACCGGTGACAGGTCAAAGTCGATCTGCTGCTCGGATACGGCCTTGGGTTTTTCGGAGTCTGGCATAGATTCTACAGGGTCTGATTTTCGCCAAGTGTCAGCAACTCATAACCGTCTTCGGTAACCAGTACCGTATGTTCCCATTGAGCCGACAGGCTTCTGTCTTTTGTGACTACGGTCCAGCCGTCCGCCAGTACACGGGTATGACGCTTGCCGTGATTGATCATGGGTTCAATGGTAAAAGTCATGCCGGCTTTTAATTCCATACCCTTACCAGATTTGCCATAGTGCAGAATTTGTGGGTCTTCATGGAAGCTGGTGCCGATTCCGTGACCACAGTATTCCTGCACGACCGAATACCGTTCGGCTTCTGCGTAACTCTGGATGGCGAAACCGATATCACCAAGCGTGGCCCCGGGTCGAACCACTTTAATGCCACGGACCATGGCTTCGTAGGCCGCTTCGCACAAGCGCTGAGCGTGGGGCAGAGGCTTGCCGACATAATACATGCGGCTGGTATCGCCATAGTAGCCATCTTTGATCACCGTCACATCAATATTGACGATATCGGCTTTTTTTAATACCCGGTCACTGGGGATGCCGTGGCAGATTTGCTGGTTGATCGAGGTGCAAATGGACTTGGGAAATCCTTTGTAGTTCAAAGTAGCCGGTGTCCCGCCCTGCACATTCACAATGTGCTCATGGCAGATTCGGTCTAGCTCTTCGGTGGTGACACCGGGCACCACGTGTTCGGTGATCAAATCAAGCACTTCGCTGGCCATGCGGCCGGCGATACGCATTTTATCGATATCTTCTGGACTTTTTAGCTTGATGGACATAAATCTTGCCAAACACTCAATCTGAAACCCTGCTAGTTTACCGTGCTGGCCCCGTTTGTGTTATAAAGGTTGGCTGACTGGGGCGGTTATTCGCTCCAGATAATTCACACGTGAATCATACAGGCCCAGCCGGGTGCCAAATGCCGCGATTAGCCTTAAAAAGCTACTCGAGTAAATGGTCTGCTAGGGTCGGTTCGCGGAGGCCAAACCCAACACAGGAAAAATTATGGCTACTGTCACCATGCGCCAGATGCTAGAGGCTGGCGTGCATTTCGGGCATCAAACCCGCTACTGGTCACCCAAGATGGCTCCATACATCTACGGTGAGCGAAACAACATTCACATCTTCAACCTCGAGAGCAGCTTGCCGGCACTGAACGATGCGGCAAACTTTCTCGGCAAAATCGCCAGTAAAAATGGTCGGGTCTTGTTTGTAGGCACCAAGCGTGCTGCCCGCGATGCGGTTAAAGATGCGGCAACAGAGTGCAACATGCCGTACGTTAATCGCCGTTGGTCCGGTGGCATGATGACGAACTTCAAAACAGTGAAGGTATCGGTTAAGCGCCTGCTCGAACTTGAAGCCATGCAAGCCGATGGTAGTTTTGATCGATTGAGCAAGAAAGAAGCGCTGGGCTTGCAACGTGAATACGAAAAGCTTGAGCGCAGCATGGGTGGTATCAAGCACATGGAACGTCTGCCAGACGCGCTGTTTATCGTTGATGTTGGTCACGAGCGAATTGCTGTGGCAGAAGCCAACAAGCTGGGCATTCCGGTTGTTGCCGTTGTGGACAGTAACAACACACCAGACGGTGTTGACTATGTTGTACCAGGTAACGACGACGCTATTCGCGCTATTCAGCTTTACGCTAACGCCATTAGCAGTGCTGTTTCTGATGGCAAGCGTGCCTCGGGCAACATGGAAGAGGAAATGGTTGCAGCAGCAGAGCCTGCACCAGCAGCACCTGCTGCAGAAGCAGCCGCTGATGCAACACCGGCTGAGACCCCTGCAGCAGTAGAAGCACCGGCCAGCGATGATGCAGCCAAGGCTGAAGCAGAAGCCATGCTCAACAGCGCGGCCAACGATGCAGCTGCAGACGCGCCTTCTGGCGATGCCAGCTAAACGACAAATTTTCGGAGAATAGAAATGCAAATTACCGCGGCAATGGTTAAAGAGCTGCGCGAGCGTACCGGTGCTGGAATGATGGAGTGCAAAAAAGCACTCACTGAAGCCAGTGGTGATATGGAAGCTGCAGTCGAGCAGATGCGTATTTCCGGCCTGGCAAAGGCAGATAAAAAATCAGGTAACACTGCGGCTGAAGGCATTGTTCAAATTCAGCTGTCTGACGATGGCAAGCGTTTCGCCCTTGTCGAGATAAACAGTCAAACTGATTTTGCTGCCAAATCGGAAGACTTCATGGGTTTCGCCAACGCCGTTACTCAGGCTGTGCTGGATGATCAACCCGCATCGGTTGATGAGATCGAAATCGGTGGTAAACCCGTCGAAGAAGTACGAAAAGAGCTGGTCGCAAAAATTGGTGAGAACATTCAGGTTCGTCGTTTTAAAGCCGGCACCAGCTCAGGTGGTCGATTGGCCCACTATTCACATGGTGGACGCATCGGTGTTGTGACCGAAATTGCTGGTGGTGATGAGGCTATAGCGAAGGACATCGCCATGCACGTTGCTGCAAACAACCCGCATTGTGTGGATGAATCTGGTGTGCCCGCCGAAATGCTGGAAAAAGAGAAGTCGATTTTGATGGCAGAGGCAGCTGAAAGTGGCAAACCTGCAGAAATCATTGAAAAAATGGTGCAGGGTCGTATTCGCAAGTATCTGGCTGACATTACGTTGGTTGGTCAAGGATTTGTCAAAGATCCTGATCAAACCGTCGAAAAAGTGTTGAAGGCGGCTGGTGCCAGCGTTACGGCTTTTCACAGACTTGAAGTCGGTGAAGGTATCGAGAAAAAGGTAGAAAATTTTGCCGATGAAGTCATGGCCCAGGTTCGGGGCGATTCCGATGCCGACGGTGACGACAAGTAGTATCGGGACTCGCGGATTGAGAGTAACGACAATTTATTGTTTATAATTCAAAGCCGGGCATTGCCCGGCTTTTTTGTATCAGCAAAACGTAATCAGCAACACCTAATTAACAAAAAATGGCCAAAACATCAGGTAGGCAATTATGATCGAAGCAGTCCGCCCGGCATTTAAACGAATATTGCTCAAGCTCAGTGGTGAGGCTTTGATGGGTGATATGGACTACGGTATTGACCCTGCCTACATACGCCAGATGGCGCTCGACGTTAAAGCGGTTAGCGACATTGGCGTTGAGGTTGCGATGGTCATTGGTGGTGGCAACATCTTTCGCGGTGCGGGATTGGCTGAAGCGGGTATGGACAGAGTTACCGGCGATCACATGGGAATGTTGGCCACCGTTATTAATTGCCTTTCCATGCAAGATGCGATTGAGAATGCAGGCGCGTATTGTCGGGTTATGTCGGCGTTACCCATCAACAATGTGTGCGAAGATTACATCAGGCGTCGTGCTGTACGGCACCTTGAAAAGGGCCGAATCGTACTCTTTGCAGCAGGCACGGGTAATCCGTTTTTTACCACCGATTCGGCCGCAAGTCTGCGTGCAATTGAAGTCGGCGCTGATGTCATGATCAAAGGTACCAAAGTTGATGGTATCTACGATAAAGATCCAATGAAGCATTCAGACGCAACACGTTACGACCAAATCAGTTTTGATGATGCGATTCAGCAAAAACTGGGTGTCATGGACACCACGGCAATAGTGCTTTGTCGTGACAATCAGTTACCCGTTAAAGTGTTTAATATGAATCAGCATGGTGATCTGATGAAACTGGTTATGGGTGAGAGTATTGGTACAACTGTGAGTTGAGAGTAAAGACTATGATCGACGATATTTTAAAAGACGCAAAACAACGCATGTCCAAAAGTGTGGACGCGCTGGAGAATGAACTATCAAGGATGCGAACCGGACGTGCGCACCCGAGTTTGCTCGAGCACGTTAAGGTTGATTACTACGGTGCTGAAACACCGCTTAGTCAAGTCGCCAACATCAACACCGATGATGCTCGTACGCTGACTGTCACTCCGTGGGAACCACCGATGGTAGCTGCGATTGAAAAAGCAATCATTAATTCTGATCTGGGTCTTAATCCGAATACGGCAGGTACGGTTATAAGAGTGCCTGTTCCACCAATGACCGAAGAACGCAGAAGAGACATGGTCAAGGTGGTGCGCGGCGAAGCAGAAGGTGGCCGCGTTGCGGTTCGCAATGTTCGCCGCGATGCCAACGGAGACCTAAAAGATTTGGAAAAAGAAAAAGAGATCTCCAAAGATGAACTTCGAAAAGGAGAGGAGTCAGTGCAAAAACTGACAGATTCCGCCATCGCTCAAATCGATGAACTTCTTCAGAAAAAAGAAGGCGAATTGATGGAAGTTTGAGGCTTACGCTGCGTTGGCAGCGTATTTCATCGAGCTGTAAACGCATATGACTGCATCCGCATCCACCATTCCGAATCACATTGCCATCATTATGGATGGCAATGGGCGTTGGGCAAAAAATCGAGGACTCCCACGTGCCGCTGGACATCAATCGGGTTTTCGCACCACGCGCGATATCGTAGAGGCCTGTGCGCGACGAGAAATAAAAGCGCTGACACTGTTTGCGTTTTCCAGTGAAAACTGGGCGCGGCCCGAACAGGAAGTGGGTCTGCTAATGGACTTGTTTCTTCGCGGTCTAAAAAGTGAAGTCAGTAAACTTCATGAAAATAACGTTTGCATAAACTTTATTGGTGAACGTTCTGCCTTTTCCAAAAAGCTTCAACAGGAGATGAGCAGTGCCGAATCAAGAACTGCTGATAATACTGGCTTGAATTTATCCGTTGCGGTTAACTACGGTGGTCGCTGGGATATCGTGAATGCGGCAAGGACGCTTGCTAAACAGGTAAAACAAGGAAATATGACACCGGAAGATATAACGGTAGAGACCTTTTCATCTGCGGTGACTTTGTCCAACGTCTCTGAACCTGATCTCTTCATTCGCACCGGTGGGGAAAAACGTATCAGTAATTATCTATTGTGGCACCTGGCATATACAGAGCTTTACTTCACCGATGTGCTTTATCCCGATTTCACGGACAAAGAGCTGGACAAGGCCATTGAATTCTATGCCGGACGGCAACGCCGCTTTGGTAAAACAGGTGATCAGGTGACCGGCAAACATGCTTAAGGAACGCATCGTCACAGCGGTAGTACTGCTGCTTGTATTTTCAGCTCTGCTGGCTTTCGCATCAGAGAATGTGTTTACTCTGGTGTTGGGGTTGGTCGTTGCTGCTGCCGCATGGGAGTGGAGTCGGTTGTGTGGTGTTTCTCATGAACACGCGCAGACGGCTTTCGCCATTGTGGTTGGCGCAATAACACTCCTTTGTCTCAACTCACCGTTGGTCGATGAGACTATTCGACTTGTCTTGCTTATTGGCTTATTGTTCTGGTTGAGCGTACCTGTGCAGTTCTATCTCAAGTCGGTATTACCGAGTATTGAATCGCCGAAAATCGGTTGGTTGCTGCTCGGCCTGCTTATTCTTCCAATCGCGGCCATTGCTATTCAGTCTCTGCGAAGTTATGCACCGTTGGCATCGAGCTGGTTGTTGCTCTATGCGCTGGGTGTTGTTTGGGTCATGGACATCGGGGCGTACTTTTCAGGTCGAAGGTTCGGAAAACGAAAGCTTGCGCCGCTAATCAGTCCCGGTAAATCCTGGGAAGGTGTCTATGGCGGCCTTGTTTGCACCTTTGTTTTATACCTGCTTGTCGTGCTTATCTGGGATTGGCCCGCGGGCACAGCATTCAAACTGTTTGTTGCAACGCTGTTTGCTGCTGCAGCCTCCGTTATAGGTGATCTGTTCGAAAGCCGATTGAAACGTGCCGCTGGTATGAAGGACAGTTCGCAATTACTGCCGGGCCACGGTGGTGTGCTGGATAGAATTGATGGAGTGATTGCCGCCTTACCCGTATTCGGATTCTTCTGGGTATGGATGTGACCAGTTTGCAGTCGGTTGCCATTCTGGGTTCTACCGGTTCAATTGGACAAAGCACGCTCGACGTCATAGCCAGGCATCCTGATCGTTATCGGGTGCACATGCTCTCTGCGAATACCAGTGCAGACGCACTCTTTCGCCAATGCAAGCAATTCCAGCCCCGATACGCTGTTATGCAAAACGAAGCTGCCGCAGAGCAGCTTGTGCAAAAGCTTCGCGCTGACAATTCAGACACACAAGTTCTGCACGGTGACAACGCTCTATGTGAGTGTGTCAGTGCCAATGATGTCGACGTCGCTGTAGCGGCCATTGTGGGTGCTGCTGGATTGAGTTCCACATTGGCTGCAGCGAGCAGCGGTAAACGAGTGATTCTGGCCAATAAAGAAGCGTTGGTCATGAGTGGGTCGTTGCTAATGCAAAAAGCGTCAGAGTCCGGAGCGCTCATTATGCCGACTGACAGCGAGCACAATGCCATCTTTCAATGTATTGCTGATCATTCTTTGAACAAAAAAGAAGCAGGTATTGAAAAAATTCTGCTAACAGGCTCAGGTGGTCCATTACGAAATTGTTCGCCAGAGGCGCTATCTGTTGTAACGCCGCAACAAGCTTTGAAGCACCCCAACTGGAGCATGGGACCCAAGATTTCGATTGATTCTGCGACCCTGATGAACAAGGGGCTCGAAGTCATTGAAGCGTGTACATTGTTCTCTCTGGAGCTTGACGACATCGAAGTGCTGATACACCCGGAAAGCGTGATCCATTCGATGGTGCAGTACCGTGACGGGTCTGTACTAGCGCAGCTCGGACGCCCGGATATGCGGACTCCAATAGCTCATGCACTAGCCTGGCCCGAGCGTATCGAGTCTGGCGTCGAGCCGTTGAATTTCACTGAGATGGCAGGCTTGCATTTTGAAGCGCCTGATCTGAAACGCTTCCCATGTTTGCGCCTGGCCTTTGAAGCGCAGCGAACCGGAGGCACGGCTCCGACAGTGCTCAATGCTGCAAATGAAATTGCGGTGGATGCCTTTCTGAACGAATCTGTCTCTTTTTTACAACTAGCTCAGTTGATTGAAGATACATTGTCATACGCAAAAATCTCCCCGGCAGTCGATTTGACCACTATTATTGAAGCGGATAGGGACGCACGTATTCTGGCCAAAACGAAACTCGATAAACTGCTCGTCTAAAGCTTCAAAAGAAACCATGTTTTCATGTTCAGCAACGTAGCATATAGCGCGGTAGCCTTTGTAATTGCGCTGGGTCTACTCATCGCCATTCACGAATTCGGCCACTACTGGGTTGCCCGTCGTGTAGGCATTAAGGTGCTGCGCTTTTCCATTGGTATGGGGAAGTCGCTGTGGACTCGTGTCAGCAAAGTTGATGGTACCGAGTTCACCATTGCTGCCATTCCGTTAGGCGGCTACGTCAAGATGCTCGATGAGCGTGTCGATACAGTGTCGCCTGGCGAGCGACACATGGCGTTCAATCAAAAGCCGTTGTGGGCACGCGCTGCTGTGGTGATTGCTGGTCCGTTAGCCAACTTCATTCTTGCGTTTTTAGCCTATTGGCTGGTGATGATGATCGGGATAAGCGGTATAGCTCCGTTACTCGGTCCGGTAGCGCCCGATTCGCCGGCGGACATTGGTGGGTTTAAACCGGAAGACCGCTTGCTCTCAGTTAACGGAACCGCGACACCATCGTGGTCGGATGCCCGTTTGGCTCTGCTTGATGCTGGCCTGGATACGTCTGTGCCTGCCTTGATTGAGGTAGAAACCGTATCCGGTATTCGAACGACTCGCGAACTGGCGTTAGCTGATGTCAGCGTGCTCAAAGACGGTGGCGATCCTTTGGCAGGTATGGGTTTTAGTAACTGGTATCCGCATATTGAACCCCTCATTGGAACGGTCCTTCCCGATGGTGCCGCCGCCAGTGCTGGCCTGGAGCCTGGAGATAAAGTCTTAAGCGTCGACGGCGAACCGATCGAAAGCTGGCTTGATTTTGTTAACGCGGTACGACCCAGTGCAGATCAATCGTTATCGCTCATGGTTGATCGTGATGGTCAGCAGGTAGCAGTGGACATCACACCGCAACCGATCGAGGTTGACGGGGTTACCATCGGGCGTGTGGGTGTGACCGAAAACCAGTCGGCCGCATTATTCGATAAAGCTCGCATTACCGTGCAATATCCATTGGGAACGGCGCTCGTCAAAGCTTTGCAACGCACCTGGGATATGACCACGCTGACTATTCGTATGCTCGGCAAGCTGGTCACTGGTCAAGCCTCTCTTGATAACATCAGCGGACCTATCAGCATTGCGCAATTTGCCGGACAGTCTGCATCGATAGGCATTGACCACTATATTAACTTTATCGCCATGATCAGTATCTCTCTGGCGGTGCTGAACTTGTTGCCCATACCGATGCTCGACGGTGGGCATCTTGTTTATTTCGCAGTAGAGGCCGTTACCCGCAAACCGGTATCGGAGCGCGTGCAGATGATCGGGCAGCAAATAGGACTGGTATTATTGGGCAGTTTGATGTTTTTGGCGTTTTACAACGATATCTGGCGGTTGTTTCAATGAGCATCTCGCGCTTAACCGTTGCCGGACTTTTTCTGTTCGCTTTGCTGTTCGGTCAGCCATTGCTGGCTCAGTCGTCGGCACAAAGTTTTGTTGTTGCCGATATCGTTGTTGAAGGTAACGAGCGTATCGATCTGGGTACCGTACTGAATTATTTGCCGGTACGTGCACGAGATAACTTTGATCCAGCCAGTGACGGCGCCCGAGCACTACGCGCGCTTTACGATACCGGACTGTTTAGCGATGTGGTTATAAAGCGTCGTGGCGCAAACGTTCTATTGGTCGAGGTTGTCGAGCGTCCATCAATTGGCAGCATTTCGATTGAAGGCAATCAGAAAATTCCGAAAGAAGAGTTGCAATCTTCTCTACGTCAGGCAGATATCGCACTTGGCCGGGTATACAACCGATCTTTGCTTGAAACAGTGGAACGCGAATTACGCCGCGTGTATTTCAGTGCCGGCAACTACGGTAGTGAAATAGACATAGACGTTAAAGATCTGGAGCGTAACCGGGTTGCGCTGGATATCAATATCAAGGAAGGTGCAATAGCAAAAATCCAGCACATCAATATTGTTGGTAATACCAGCTACTCTGAAGATGAACTGGTTAAACTTTTACAATCTCGCGAATACACACCCAACCCGTTCAGCTCTGCTGATGAGTATTCGCAGGTAAAGCTTGCAGCCGATATTGAAACGCTGCGCTCGTTTTATCTCGATCGCGGGTTTACGCGTTTTGAAGTTGACTCCACACAGGTGTCTATATCTCCGGACAAACGTGATATCTACATCGTGATCAATATAAACGAAGGTGACCGATATACAGTTCGCGATGTGAAGCTGCGCGGAACCCTGGATGTGCCTGAACAGGAGTTGCTCGATTTAATCGAAGTTGAGCCCGGTGGTGTGTTTGCCCGAAAAGATATAGTAAGAAGCAGTAACGCCATTACCGACAGACTTGGCCAGGACGGTTTTGCATTCGCAGAAGTTGATGTGCTGCCGGATATCGATGATGCATCGAAAGATGTCGGACTAACGTTTGTTGTTACACCCGGAAAACGTGTTTATGTACGACGGATTATTTTCACCGGTCAGTATAAAACCCGCGACGAAGTGTTGCGCCGTGAAATGCGGCAGTTTGAAGGCAGTCGATTTTCTCCGGCACTGGTTAATCGTTCCAGAATTCGATTGCAGCGATTGGCCTTTATGCAAAGTGTCAGCATCCGTACACCTCGCGTTCCCGGTACTGACGATCAGGTCGATCTTGAAGTGAATGTGACTGAAGGGCCATCCGGCTCGTTCAGTGCCGGTTTTGGTTATGGGACTGAAGGGGCTTCAGTTAATCTGGCTTTTTCGCAAGAGAACCTGTTTGGTACCGGGCAGAGTATGCAGTTCGCGTTTGACAACAACGACACCACCCGGCAGTTGTCATTGTCTATTCGCGATCCGTATTTTACCGATGATGGAATCAGTCGAACCGTCAGGGCGTTTATTTCAGAAACTGATACGTCCAATTCTTCAGCAAGAACCACATACCTGAGCAGCTCACGCGGAGCCAGTGTGAACTTTGGTGTGCCGTTAAGTGAATTCTCAACCTTTCGCGTTGGCGCTGGTTATGAGAGAACAGAAATTGGCCGAACCGAAACAACACCCGATGACATTAATGCGTTTGTTGATGAGCATGGGGACACCTACGATTTATGGAACCTGAAAATGGGTTTCTCATTTGATACGCGTAACCGAACGGTTTTTGCAACCAGTGGGTTTATCAATCGATTTGAGTTAGATTTCAGCGTGCCCGGTAGTGACATCACTTATTACAAAGCCGGCTATAGTTTTGAGTTCTTCTATCCCATTACTGAGCGTTATACGTTTTCATCAACCGTGCGCGTAAACGGTGGTGCAGGTTATGGTGACTTTGAAGACATACCGTTTTTCAAGCGTTATTTTGCCGGTGGGGTGACCACACTGCGCGGGTACCGTGCAGGCTCGCTGGGACCCAAAGACTCGGTCGGCAACGCGTCCGGCGGGGACTTTCGTACGCTTGGCACAGTGGAATTGATATTCCCGCCACCGTTTGTTGAAGAGCCTGGCGCCACACGCTTTAGTCTATTCACGGATTTTGGTAATGTGTACCGTAAATACGAAGATTTCGACACTGACGAGTTCAGAGCGTCGTACGGTGTCGCATTTGTCTGGTTATCTCCGGTAGGACCATTGACTTTTAGCTATTCCTACCCCTATAACGAGAGATCGGGTGACAGAATAGACAATTTCCAATTCACCATTGGCACTATTTTCTAGTCGTGGGAATAAATTGCCACACCCGTGTAAACACGTATTGTGTATGCACACCAGGTGCAAGCACACAAGGGTAAAACTGTGTACAGAGAATTTAAGACAAGTATTCGTTTGCAAAAGCTGATTTGGCTTTTGCTTGCGCTATGCGTCGCTCAAGTGGCGGTGGCCGACGAAGACAACGCCGCTTTGTCGCGAATCGGGTTCGTTGATATTCCATACCTTATCGACAAAGCGCCGCAGGCGCTCGAAGCAGAACAACGACTCGAAACAGAATTCGCTCCGCGTCAGGCAGAGTTACAGCAACAGCGAGATCAACTCGCTGAGTTAACAGCAAAATTGAATGACAACACGCTTGAACTGCCAGAGGCAGATCAAATCCGGCTCGATCGTGAGACACGCGGGTTGGAAAGGCGCATAAAGCGTTCTGAACAGGATTTCAGAGAAGAGCTGAACATCCAAAAAAATAACGAATTCAAGAAAGTTAGAATTCTCGTTTTAGAAGCCATAGCCAGCTTCGGTAAAACGCATAAATACGACCTTATCGTTAGTGACGGTGTTTTGTTTGCAGCCAAGCGCATAGACGTTACCGAACGAATCCTTGAAACCCTCGTCAAGGAAAATCTACGTTTGCAATCAGCGAATTGATTGCTGGCGCATCTAATCCCAGTCAAGTGACATACATGCCGTGAAGCTCGGCGATCTTGCACAAGCACTCAAACTGGAACTGCACGGCGATGCTTCCTATCAAGTCACTAAACTCGCACCGGTTGCCAGTGCAGGTGATGGTGATCTCTCGTTTGTAGTCAGCAGTCGCCTTACTCGAGAACTTCAGCAGACGCAAGCAGGTGCGGTGATTGTGCCGGCATCGATGGCGAGTCAGGCCAATGGCAACTACCTTGTTTCATCCGATCCTTATGCCAGCTATGCGCAAGCCTCATGGCTACTAACCCCTGAAACCTTCCCGTTGCCGGGCGTGCACAAACTGGCACAGGTTCACGCCAGCGCTCGCATCAGCCCCTCGGCGAGTATCGGTGCCTACAGCGTAGTTAACGCAAATGTGTTTGTAGGAGACAATGCGATTATCGGCGAGCACTGCGTACTTGGTACAGGTGTTAGAATTGGCGCGCAATCAAGGCTCTTTGCTCGAGTTTGTGTGTATCACGAGTGTGAGTTGGGCAACGAGTGCCGTGTGCAAAGTGGCGCTGTGATCGGGGCTGAGGGTTTTGGCTTTGCCTTTGCCAATGGTTGGCAAGCGATTCATCAGACAGGCCGGGTCATGATTGGCAACAAAGTGCATATTGGTGCCAATACAACGATTGATCGAGGTGCCATTGAGGACACTATCATTGAAGACGGTGTGATTCTCGATAATCAAATTCAAATCGCTCACAATGTGCGGATTGGAAAAAACACGGCGATAGCCGGGTGCGTGGGTATTGCCGGCAGTACGCATATAGGCGCTAACTGTCAAATTGGTGGGGCCAGTAATATTGTTGGACACTTACGGATTGCAGATGGCGTTGTGCTTAATGCTACTTCCTTTGTATCCCAGTCTATTGAAAAGCCGGGTCGATACAGTTCCGGAATGCCGTTGCAGTCCAGCTCTGAATGGAAACGCACGTTCGTTGTTTTGTCCAAACTGAACGAGCTGCTCAAACGGGTACGTCGTCTGGAGCGACGCGAAGAATAATTAACCAAAGGTAGATTGAATTGGAAGGCCAAGACGACATAAGAGAGATTCTCAAATATCTACCGCACCGATATCCTTTTCTACTTGTTGACAGAGTACTCAGCTACGATGCTGAAGGTGCTTTGGAGGCAATTAAAAATGTGACTTTCAACGAGCCCATCTTTACGGGTCACTTTCCTCAATCACCAATATTCCCCGGTGTGCTGATTCTTGAAGCAATGGCGCAATGCTGTGCGCTGCATGCATTTAAAAGCCTGGGCGGGTATCCGTCTGAAGAAACGCTTTACCTGCTGGTAGGCATTGACAAAGCCAGATTCAAACAACAAGTCGTACCTGGTGATCAATTGCATTTATCGGTAACACTAACCAGACACAAACGCGGCATATCCAAGTTTGATGCAGTGGCAACGGTTGATGGTAACTCGGTCTGCACAAGCGAAGTGATCATCGCTAAAAACGAGATTGAGCTTTGATACACGCTACCGCTATAGTTGACGAAACAGCCACTGTTGCTGCTGACTGCGAGGTTGGCCCATACAGTATTATCGGTGCCGAAGTTGAGCTGGGCGCAGGCACCGTTATTGGCCCACATGTTGTGATTAAAGGCCCGACTAAAATTGGCAAGAACAACCGTATCTTCCAGTTCGCATCGGTTGGCGAAGACCCGCAAGATCTGAAATACGCTGGCGAACGAACCGAACTTCATATGGGTGATAACAATATCGTTCGCGAATACGCCACCATAAACCGTGGAACTATCGGTGGTGGGGCAGTAACGAAGATTGGCAGCAATAACCTGTTCATGGCCTATATACATGTCGCCCACGATTGTCAGATTGGGGACCACACTGTGTTTGCCAATGGCGCCTCACTCGCCGGGCATGTCAACGTTGGCAATCATGCGATTCTCGCTGGGTTTGCCTGCGTTCATCAGTTTTGTACGGTCGGTGAACATGCCTTTGTTGGTTTAAATTCGGTTGCCAATCGAGACGTGCCACCTTTTATGATGGTGGTCGGTAACTATGCTGAAGCACGCGGCATAAACAAAAACGGCTTAAGACGACGCGATTTTAGCGAAGAAACCATTGGCGCATTGCATCGTGCTTATCTCGCACTGGTTCGTCAACGTGGCGATCGATCACAAGCGATGCTGCAACTGCAACCGCTCGCCGATGAATTTCCGGATGTAAAACGCTTCATTAGTTTTATTGAACAAAGCGAAAGAGGCATTGTCCGATAATGTCGACCATCGCGGCTTTTCTGCGTTGACATGCGATGCTTTCCAAATTGATAGTAAAGTGAACTTGAATGGTGGCCGCTCTTTTGTATAGATAAGAGAAGATTTACCTACAGGGACATACATCTCAATGGCTAGACTCCTTGCTCTTTGGTCTTTGATTGCCATCAGCCTTGCAGTAGTTGGGTGTGGTTCAAAAAACCAGCCCACAGAAAATAGCGATGATTCATCTGCCAATGACAACTCTTTCGCCACGTCAATTTCCACGCCCATTTACGTAAACGAATTTTCAACTGACGCAGACGGCAATCGAATTGATCAGTTCGTGGCTTATCGAGACCCGTTCGTAGTGAACCACACAAGCGGCAGCTCTGATCACACTGCAACCGGTGGTATCAACTGTACTGGCCCGGACGATACGCGACTGCAAATACGCAATAATCCGGTAGCACAGGTCTATCAATGCCTGCCCAATGGCGACCCCGCCAATGGGCATCAAATGGCCTTTGCGATGGATACGTCA
Source organism: uncultured Granulosicoccaceae bacterium (assembly GCA_937981955.1). Lineage (GTDB taxonomy): Bacteria > Pseudomonadota > Gammaproteobacteria > Granulosicoccales > Granulosicoccaceae > Granulosicoccus. The sequence goes on along the minus strand of CALJNA010000146.1, from coordinate 22,105 downwards.
GGTTATGGGTTTGTTGGCGCCTTACCTGATCAGGTATTTGAAGGGTTAACGCAAGTGTCAGTCGATATCAACACGACCTCTGCAGGGTCACGCAATTTTATAGAAGTAAAAGTCATACCGGCTGATCAGGTTTTTGTGAACGCAATGCCTTGTATTCCAGACTTACCATGCAATGACGGCTGGGACTATAACGACATCAATGCTGTGGGTGCCGGAACCGATTCGCAAGAGGGGACAGGGCTGACCATAGCTACGCCAGATCAGCAGGATGGCTATGACTACGATTACTACAACACATCTATATTACCCAACGGGGACAAACGTTTTGAACTTTGCAGTGGTCCTGACTTTTGTTTTCATGCGGCAACGCATGAAACGAATACAGATATTCGTAAACGCTACACCCATATATTTCGTGATAACGGCGACGGCACATTGTCATTTGGCATAGAGCAGGATGACAGTAGCTTTGCATGGATAAATGCACCCGGAGCATTTCCATCAGGGCCTGTGCGAGTCGTTATAGCTTTTCATAATTACACCGGTACAAAAGATGGAAACGGGCCCGGTTTTAACGCTAATCAATCTCCGTCTACTGGTGGTTTTACATGGCACTGGGACGATCTGGTGGTTTATGCAGAATACTCGACGGCATCAGTAGAATACTTTGGCGGTACCAGCGCTGATCGTATTGTTACACCTGACGGGTGTATAGCATTTGCTCAGGGACAAAGAACGCTGCTGGGAAATACGGATGTGGCACCCCTGTTTCACTGTGTCGGGGATGAACTGCTCGATTTGTAGATCAGGCTATGAGCATCGTCTGAATTAAATCAGCTACGCGATTCGATGCACCGCCATGCCCCATCTTGTTGCGCACCATTTCAAGTTCAGCAAGCATCGCTTTACGATACTCACTATCATTCAGGCATCTCTCCAGTTCCTGAGCCATTGCAATGGGTTGTGCCGCTTCTTGCACAAATTCCTGACAAATTCTTTTACCCGCCACAATATTCACCAGACCTATATCATCGATTTCAATCAGGCGTTTCATAATGGCATAGTTCAACGCGTTGACAACGTACATCACCGCCATAGGTGTACCAAGCATTGCAGTTTCGAGTGTTGCGGTCCCTGATGCGCTGAGTACGACATCGGCTGCTCGCATAGCGTGGTAGCTTTGGCCATTAATGATAGTCAGGTTCGATGGTGCATCTTGCACCAGCTCATCCACCGCAGCGCGGTCGAGTGTTGGAGCAACAGGCAAAACAAAACTCATATCCGTACAAGAATTTTTTAGCACTTGTGCAGTTTCCAGCATGACTGGCAGATTACGTTTCAATTCACCATGTCGACTACCTGGTAATAAAGCCACTAACTGTTGAGCAGAAGATAAGCCCAGATGTTGTCGAGCTTCGGTTCGATTGAACTCCGATTTAGCATCGTCCACGAGCGGGTGGCCAACATAGGTTACCGGAATACCTGCGGCTTTATATACATCCACTTCGAACGGAAACAGGACAGCCATATGTGACACCAGGGTACCGATTCGATGAATGCGTTTTTTTCGCCACGCCCAGATTTGCGGGCTGATGTAGAACAATACGGGAATACCCAGTGCCTTTGCAGTTTCAGCTAATTTCAAATTAAAATCAGGGTAGTCGACAATGATCAGCAGGTCTGGGCTTCGTGCCTGCATGGTTTTTCGAAGCGTGGCAAGGCGGCTGAGAAAGCGTGGATAGTTGATCAATACATCGACAATGCCGATCACAGCCAGGTCACGGCAATCCAGCGTTAGCTCCATGCCTGCAGCTTTTAACTTATTTGCTCCCATGCCAAAACAGTCAAAGTCAACTCCTTGCGAGCGAAGTGCATCGACCACATGTGCCGCATGCATATCGCTTGAGGCTTCTCCGGCGGAGATCATCAAGTTCAGTCGTTTTGAATCCATGGGGCAAAGAAACTGAAGGTTTAAATATGCAGTTGTCTTATTGCAGCACCTGATTGACGATTGTACATACTCGCTCGATGCTCTCATCCGGCATTTCCGGATAAATCGGCAGCGATAAACAGCGCTCGGCGAGCTTTTCTGTTTGAGGAAGTGTTGGCTGCTGCTGCATTTTTTCAATAATGGCTTTTTGTTGGTGCAGCGGAATAGGGTAGTACACTGCCGATGCTATATTCTCATCCTTGAGTGCCTGCTTTAGCTCATCTCGCTTGTCACAAAGCAGGGTGAACTGATGAAAAACCGGTGTTGCCTGGCCATGAGAATCTGGAGCACTTAGTAGCGGTAGTTGTATGTTCAGATCTTTTAGTTGGTCGCAATACGCGGTAGCAACACGAAGTCGACCTTGGTTGAACCTGTCTATGTGAGGCAGTTTCTGTCGCAATATAGCTGCCTGCAATTCATCTAGGCGGCTGTTGTACCCGATCATGGTGTGATGGTATTGCTTGGTGCTGCCGTGCGTTCGCAACACGCGCATGGTTTGCGCCAGCTCAGCGTTGTTCGTGGTGAGCATACCGCCATCGCCATAGCAGCCAAGATTCTTGCTTGGGAAAAAACTATGACAGCCAACATCACCGATAGCACCTGTTTTCACACCGTCAACGGCAGAGCCGAAACTCTGCGCGCAGTCTTCAACAAGAAAAAGCTTATGCTTGCCTGCAATGCTTTGTAGCGCGTGCATGTTGCAAGGTAATCCAAACAGGTGAACAGGTATAATGGCGCGGGTGTTCTCGTTGATCGCTGCTTCAACGAGATCTGTATCGAGATTGTAGGTTGTAGGGTCTACATCAACAAAAACCGGCGTTGCTCCCACGTAGGCAATGGCCTCGGCAGTAGCGATAAAAGTGAATGGTGTGGTGATGACTTCATCGCCAGGACCAACACCTAAACCAAGTAACGCCAGATGAAGCGCATCAGTACCGTTGCCACAACTTACAGCGTCACTGACACCAAGATAGTCTGCGATTTCAGTTTCAAGGGTGCGCACGTTAGGCCCCATGATGAACTGAGTGTTGGACAGAACATCGGCAACGGCAGTGTCAATATCGCTTTTGAGGCTAAGATATTGCTCCCGCAGATCGACCATGGGTATTGGATTGGCTGAAGACATGTACGTTAGTGCTCGAACAAAATGTTATTCTACCGCGATGCCATACCCTGTGGGTGCCTGCAGCGATCAATAACCGGGTGAACATGGTTAATTACGACGATGCTGCCTGCGGCGGTTACGGGTTCATCACGAATAGTGCAATAGCCGATTAGCGTTTAGACTGGCGACCCTTGAACAATCGACCGGCTAGTAACAGTAGCCACAGATAGATCGCAGCTCCGCCACCGCCGCTGTCACTTCCAGCACTCGCCGCGCCAACGACCGGAGGGTTGGTTGTCGTTGTCGGGATTGAACCACTGTTGGTTTGCCCGTTTTCACCGGATGCGTTATCGGTATTGTCATTGGTACCGTTATCAGTCCCGTTATCGGTAGGTTCAGGATTTGGGGTTACCGGCGCGGCTGTAACTGGATCGGATGGTTCTTGTTGTGTCTCTGGTTCTGGCTGAGCCGGAGCAACGGGAATAGTGTCGTTGTAAACGTTGTTATTCAGCTCTGTGTCGAGCGTGCGGGATTCAACACGAACTTTCAAGGCATCAATTGACGATGTTTTCGGGTCTACAAGAATGCTGAATGCGGAATCTTTTCGCTCGGCCAGTGTGTTACGAGTGCAGCGAAGTTCGGCTGCATACTGCTGACAATCCCAACCACTGTTCGCACTGATTGACAACCAGTCTGCATCATCAGACAAGCTGGCAGTAAGTTTCAGTGTATTTGCACCCAGTGCACCAATATTCGATACGAGTAAATCAACCCGGCTGGTGTTGTCAGCATTCTGGGAGCTTGATACATCGAGTTTCAGATCGGTTGCATACATGTTATCAACGCTTCTGGCATCATCCTCACTCAGAGCGTCACGTTGCCCGATGATCACTCCATCGGGAGCCGTGATACTGCGCTCGCCGTTTTTACTGAAGAAGTACTCACCGTAGTGCATGATGGAACCATAGTCGTACGTGCTGAAATTAGCCGCGCCCACTTCAATTTTTTCGAAATTCAGTTCTTTGCCCGAACTAACGTTGTCCCAATTAACGGTGACAAAGTTGTCTCTGTCCGGACGGGTATGTTCGTGGAATAAACCGATGGCGTGGCCGATCTCGTGAATAATACTGCCAATGGTGCAAGTGTCGGCTAACCAGACCGCCTGCTCGCCACCGGTTCTGCCAACCCATGATGCACAACCGTTGCTTGGCTCAAAACTGATGAAGTCTTTATAGTCGGCTTCGTTCTCTGCGTTTCTGGCAATTAGTTTGATACTGGTTCGATTATTCCAGTGTGCAATTGCTGCAAGCGCGCGATCACGCTGCAGTTGACTGACTTCAGCGGAAAACTGAAACGGGATAATGCCGTCCGGCCATCTTTCGAGTGCGCCGAGCTGACCCAGTCCGCGAGCTTGCCCGGGAATCTCCAGTCGGCCATCGGCGAAAAGTCGGCCCAATACCATATCGCCCTGAGCAACCGCGTAGCCTTGAACAATTTCGTAAGGTACGCCATTAACGCTGCCGGTCAGTGTCTGGCTACCACCGTCGAACAGGATGGCGGGTTGCTGTTTCAGAGCGAACTGTTCACCTTCCGCTGCCAGCGACGTACCGCTCGCAACAATTGCTGAGAGGCTCATCAGTACCGCACCGATGTGTTTTACTCTTCTGTTTTTGAATTGATCACTCATACCCGATAACTTTGCTAGTTGCCGACCGCTTTTATTCGGCCGTATTAGCTGTTATCGGACGAAAGGCGACAGATGTGAATCCGAAGGTGCAAGAACTGGGAGAGTTACCGGATAAGGCTGTGTCGACGAACACTTAATTGAGGTTTTATGTGACGCAAGCCGCATTGCGCGGTATTCTCGGCACATGACAAATACATCCACAGACAATACACAGGGGTCTGATTGGCGTACACCAGCTCTGGTGCTTGTTGCTGGCTGTTTGATCGCCATGATGGGCTTTGGAGTGCGTTCAGCGCTAGGACTGTTTCTGGAGCCAATGACAAGCGATCGCGGCTGGACACGCGAAACCTTCGGATTCGCTCTGGCTTTACAAAATTTGTTTTGGGGTCTGGGACTACCAGTGGCCGGTGCACTGGCTGACAAGTTCGGTTCCTCACGCGTCATCATCGCTGGCGCTGTTATGTACGCGCTTGGTTTGTATGGCATGAACGTGTCGCAAACCCCGTTTGCATTGAATGTCTTCGCTGGTGTGCTCAGTGGAACCGGTATTGCATTTTCAGCGTTCACGCTTGCACTGGCTGCCATGGTCAGAGTGGTTGGTGTGCACAAGCGTGCAATGATTCTTGGTTTGGGAACGGCAGCGGGCTCACTAGGGCAGGTGATTTTTTCTCCTGTTAGTCAAGGTTTCATTCAGCACTCTGGTTGGTCTGCAACCTTGACCGGTCTGGCACTTGTACTGTTGTTTCTTATTCCACTGGCGCTTGTTTTGCCGGTTGTGGTAACGGCCAAAGATGGGCAAAACAACACAGCTGATGAAGTGCAGCAGTCACTAAAAGATGCTGTGCGCGAAGCAATGGGGCATCGGGGTTTTGTTTTATTGACCACCGGATTTTTTGTCTGTGGCTTTCATGTTGCTTTTATCACCGTCCATTTTCCCTCTTATGTCCGAGATCTTGGACTTGAGCCGAAAATCGGTGCCTATAGCCTTGCGCTAATTGGATTGTTCAATATCGTCGGCTCTTTCGGATCCGGTCTGGTCGGGCAGCGTTACAGCATGAAGATGAGTTTGTCGTTTATTTATTTCGCCAGAGCATGCGTCATTCTTGCTTTGTTACTCTTGCCGAAAACACCGTTGGTTATCCTAGTGTTCGCCTGCGTAATGGGAATATTGTGGTTATCAACCGTGCCGTTAACAACCGGAATTATTGCTCAGGTGTTTGGCGTGCAGTACATGGCTACCTTGTTCGGGATTGTGTTTTTAAGTCATCAAATCGGTAGTTTTATCGGTGTATGGCTCGGAGGCTATTTGTATGATCAAACCGGTAGTTACAACGGAATGTGGTGGGCAGGCGTGTTTTTTGGTGTTGTTGCTGCGCTGGTTCACATGCCAATAAACGAAAAGCCTTTGGCAAGGTTGGGTGCGGGTACCTCTTGATACAGAGTTGGCGCCGGCTTGTGAAATGCAGAAATGCTCGCCAACAATAGCTGGCGAGCGTTCATCTTTGGGTGACGAATGCACATGCTAAAGATGCGCTGTCCTTAATATTAGAGTCCTGTCTGAACTTCGGTTACCCGACTAATTCGCGAGCCATCGGCTGATTTACTGCGAACAAATGCGGCAGTTGCCGGTGGGTTTGCGCTGTTCCAGCTCTGCCAGCTGTTGCCGTCGTTTGAATACTCCAGTGCAAGGCCCGGAAAGTGACTGTTCATTTGCAGTTGGCCACCAATTACTTTTGCACCTGGTGGCGGTACCCGATATTGAATACCGGCAGCATCAAGTTTCAGTAACTCACGTGTGCCTATAGCCGCTGCGAATGTCGCATAGTCATTGTTGATGCTGTCGATATTCGACTGGCCGGACTGGCTGTCAAACGTTTCACCTGCCACATACGGCAATTCCCAATCAGCTGCATGCCATGCACGTTCAGCAAGCGCGAGCAGGCGTGGGAACAACATGTAGTCGAATTGTTCTGGTGTACGAACTGTTTCGCTCCACAGAAAGCCTTGCATACCGGCATAACCTTGATTGTTGCCCTGGTTGGTGGCAGTCCAGGGGCGGCCGTAGCGCTCGAGCGAGATGGATGCGTTCTGCGCTAGATTCTCCGGTGTGAACTTAAACACTTTCTCAGTGTTGGTTTGCCTTGCAGCCCAGTAGTAGCCACGCTCTTTTGGATCGACTTCATAAGGAAAATCGAAATACAAAAAGTCAGGTGTACCGATGACTGTTTCGAATCCGCGAGTTGAAAAAGAGTTGGCTGAACCAATCGTGTTTGAGGCATTGCCATTGGCGAGAGCCGCCCAGAAACCAACGCCCGCACCAGTGGTATTAAGCTCATTCGCACTAAGGTTGCCATAGATATCCTGATACGCATACAGCTTGGGAATACCTGCATCGCTAACAAGCTGCGAAACACGCTTGATAAAATACGGCGTTAAATCGTCTCGTGAATTGACGCCTGCGGTGTCATTGATAAAAGCTGCGCACACCGGTGAACCGGCCCAGGGTTGATCAAAATTCTGTGTATCCGGGTTTTCAAAACCGAAGCCGAGCATAATATTGACTGCTTCATCACCGCCCATATGCCAAACATTGAATGGTAAGTTGGCCGCTGTGTACATATCTTTCACCTCACCGATAATGGTTTGCAGAAAGTTATACGTACCAGGAACACACGGGTTAATAAAACTATCGGTATAGTTCTGAACGGTTATGTATCGCGACGTGTCGTCCGGGTCGTCAATTCGAACATTCAGATTTCTCGAGTCGCCAAGATTTCTTGCACGAGCACGCATGGCGACCACCGCAGCGCGAGCGTGGGCAGGCATGTCGAATTCTGGAATGACTTCAATAAAACGATCGTTGGCGTATTGCAATAGATCGATAAATTGGGCGCGTGAATAAAATCCACTGCCCTGATTATTGGTGTTTGGACCGGACCCCATGGCAGGCATCAGAGAATCGGTTTCGGTAACGTTACCGTTTTCATCAGTTTGAAATCCGCGCTTGCCGGCAACACTGGTTAGCTCTGGCAAGGCAGGGATTTCAAGACGCCAGCCTTCATCATCTGATAAGTGCAGGTGCAGCTTATTCAACTTATAAGCTGCCATTTGATCGATCAGCTTTTTCATTGCATCGACGGAGTGAAAGTTTCGAGCAACATCAACGTGCATGCCTCGAAATTCAAAGCGTGGACTGTCGTTTATCGACACCAGCGGAATAGATCCTACTCCTGGTTGAACCAGGGCCAGCAAAGATTGGGCAGCATAAAACAACATACTCTGGTCGCTGGCAGCCATGGTGATACCGGATGCGGTTACGTTGAGGGTGTAGGTATTTGCTGCCATCCCGGCATCAATACTGGCGGATAAAGGTACACCGGCACTGGTGCTCATGAATTGTGCTTGTCGCGTTTGAAGTGCGCTGATACTTGCCGCTGGCAGGTCTAGTGAGGCAAATGAAAAACCGGAACCAATATCCAGGGAGCCACTACCAACAGTTAGAGAGCTTGGCATCGGAATAATGCGTGCCGTGTCGACTGAATTTGATGCGGCAAGACGAGCGTTAAAGTTGTCGTTACGATCGAAACGCAGGCTCGATGTCGCTATCGGGTTTTCTTCACCAACAAATTCGAAACGGTTATCACCGGTGATTTCCATGGCGTACGCATTTTCGTTGGTTTCTTCATCGGTGTTTGCAATAAGCTGTGCATCGTTGCCACGTGCTATCCAGTATCGCGGTTGAAAATCAGTTTCAACCAGGTGATTGAACTCGGTGATCATTTTCAATGACTTCACACCACCACCGAATCCTGCAAACTGGTCGTTCGGAGAAAGATAATGAAGATCACCATTGACATGGGTAACAGTAAATTCATCACTGGCGACTTGCAGAATGCGTCGTGTGCTGTGGAAATACAGTTTCCATGCGTTGTCATCCAGCGAGCCATTGGCATCGTTGATATGCAGATTTACAACGCTACAAGCGTTGTACTGGGCGCGATGTTCGGCTCTGCATTGAATGTTGAACGAGGTGCCCTGATTAGTGAACACTTCAAATATGACGCCGGGTGAATTTGGCAGGGCAGCTGCCCGTGAACGTCCACTGGCAAGAATTTGTGGGTCGTTGGGAATTGCAGCCACGCTGGGTATGGGCGTTCCCGAATGACTCAATCCTGCATCCAGCAAAGTGGTAGCGGTATCCGGTCCTGAGCCGGTTAGCCCTGAGCTCGTACTGCCTGAGCCGTCCGTACTGGTGCCCGCGCTGGTGCCACCGTTTGTCGTATCACCGTCAGTTGTGTTGCCGGCGGTACTACCGCTTGTGGCGCTCGAGTCGCCGCTAGTGGTCGTTGCACCTGAATCGGAGCTGCTTGATGAATCGCACGCGCTTAAAATCAGGAAGGGGCACAGCAAGGCTACAGCCGATAGTTTTTTCATGATACCTACACTCAGGTGAAGTCAATTGCGTATTATGCCCACCTGTGTGGTAATTTCCGAGGGCCTATGACCACATTGCGGCCCCGTCATACGTTCAGACACCAATGTGGGCGCTATTTCATGGCCACTTGGTCGATTTGTAACAGAACTGTTAACACTTTACGTGACCTCCATTAGAAAACCGGTTCCTGCAGATTACCTTCGCCTGTTTATCGTCAGTGCGTTATGGGGCGCATCATTTATCTGTATCGATATTGCATTGGCTGATTTTTCCCCATTGGCAATCACCTGCTGGCGCGTGGTGCTTGCTGCAATTGTGATTCTGATCATCTGTCGACAGCTAAAGCTACGTATTCCAACAGACCGGCGATCGCTGCAGTTGTTTGCCGTTATTGGAACATTGAACAGTATCGTCCCGTTCACGCTGATTGGTTGGGGGCAACAGACTGTCAACAGTGCTGTAACAGCGCTGCTGATAGCCACAACGCCGTTTGTTACCTTGTTGCTCAGTCATTTGATGACACGCGATGACCGATTCAGTGTCAACAGACTCATCGGTTTGCTGGTGGGCTTTGCTGGTGTTGTGTTGCTTTTCGCTCACGGTATTGTGATCGCCGGAAACAACCTGGTGGGCATGCTGGTGATCGTTTTGGCAGCCGCTTGCTATGCATCTTCCTCTCTTCTGATTAGAAAACTTGCGCACCTGCGAAGTCTGGTCATCGTAGCAGGCTCTCTGTTGATCTCCGGTGCGCTACTACTACCTGTGTTGTTGTGGCAGTTTCCGCCCTGGGACCAACAGAGCAGTTTGAGCAGCGTTGCAGCGCTACTGTTTTTGGCTATTTTCCCCACCGCCATTGCCTATGTTTTACGCGCCAGAATTGTGCAGCTCAATGGTGCGGTTTTTATGTCAAACGCTGGCTACCTGATTCCGTTGTTTGCCACTTTGTGGGCGTGGCTTTTTCTGGCCGAATTGCCCACTACTGTTATGTGGATTTCCATGCTGCTCATATTTGCCGGTATTTTTCTGGGGCAACGGCCAGCGCGAGACAAGCCAGCAGGAGGAGATGGCAAATAAAGCCGGCAAAATAGGCCGATTGGGGGTTTTCCGGTATATATTAAAGTGCCGACGGCACGTGCCGTGCAATCAGTACTTGGAATTTTTGGCTGATAGCACTATCTAAAGTGCAGGTAGGTCGTATCAGCTGTGTAACAGGCGACTCAAATTCGCGATTAACAAGAGCAATCTGTATGAGCAAAAAAGCACCATGGACAGCCCCCATGCCGGACGATCAGTTCGACATTATGCGAGACATTATCGCAGCACCCAGCCCGGTTGGGCTGGAATCGGCAATGACACTGGGTGTGCTCAAACCTTATTTTGACTCTTTCATGCCCAAGAGCTGGGCGCTGCATCAACACGCGGGTAACGCCAGCGTTGTGTGGGATTCGCACCCAGGCAAGGACGACATGTTCAGCGTTATGATTGTGGGCCACGCAGACAAAATTCGTTTGCAGGTCCGAAAGATTGGTGCGGATGGAAAAATATGGATAAACAGTGACTCCTTTTTACCATGTACATTGATTGGCCATGAAGTCACGCTGTACAGCGAAGATCCTGACTCTCCGGGCGACTATCGTTCGTTAACCGGAGGCACCATTGAAGCGCTTGGAGCCATCCATTTTTCAGAAATGGGACATCGCACCGGTGATAAAGGAATTCGCCCAACCCAGCTGTATCTCGACTTGCAAGTCCATGGCAAAAACAAGGCTGACCAGATTAAACGCTTGGGTGTCAAAGCAGGGGATTCTTTGTTATTGAAACGGCCGATTAAACGCGGTTTTAGTCCGGACACTTTCTATGGCGCTTATCTTGACAACGGGCTAGGCTGTTTTGTCACAGCAGAAGTTGCCAAGTTGGTTGCCAGCGCCACAGCAATGAAAAAAGTACGCGTCATGTTTGCGATTGCCTCTCACGAAGAGATAGGCCGCTTTGGTAGTCGTATACTAGCGGGTGTGCATAAACCCGATGCATTGATTGCTGTTGATGTTAATCATGATTATATGGCCGCACCAAACATTGGAGACCGGAACATGACGCCATTGAGCATGGGAGAAGGTTTTACCATGTCGGTTGGTGCTATCGTTTCAGAACAACTAAATGCGCGCATCAAAACGGCTGCCGTTAAGCACAAAATTCCAATGCAGCTTGACGTTACCGGAAGAGATACAGGAACCGACGGTATGGCAGGTGTGCTGGCGAACATAGACAGTGCTGCTACATCTATTGGTTTTCCAACGCGCAACATGCACACCATTTCAGAGTCTGGTCATACCGGTGATGTGCTTGCCGCAATACATGTTATCTATCAGACTATTGTTGCCTTGGAAAAAGAAAAAGGCGATTTACGCAAGACCTTTAAAACGACGCATCCGCGTCTGGATAACACAACGGAAATTACCCATCAGGGTTTCGATAAAATCGAAAAGTAGCCTGGCAGTGTCTTAAGCCGGCAGGGAGCTGGTTTAAGCATCCCACTCGATATCAAAACGGGAAACCAGTGCCTGGACTTGTGTGTCAGTTAATGCCTGCGCACCAAGTCCACGGGTCATCATGGCAAGTCGGGCCGTATCTTCGAGTTCTTCAATTGCATTACACGCAGCTTCTATATCTTTACCGGCGACGACTGGTCCATGATTGGCAAGCATAACGGCCGATCGTTTGCCGGCAAGACCACGCACGGCCTCTCCCATTTCCGGATCGCCGGGAAGATAAAAGGGCAGTAATTTCACTTTGCCCAGTTTCATCAATCCGTATGGGGTCAACGGCGGCAGGAAATTATCCGGGTCAGTGTCCGGCATCATTGATAAAGCTACTGAGTGGCAGCTGTGTAAATGGACGACCGCGCCAGCGGTACTTCTTGTATCGTAAAAGGCCGTATGCAGTGGCATCTCTTTTGTGGGTCGGTCGCCGTCTATGTGATTGCCGGTTGGATCAAAGTGGCTAAGCCTGGCCGGATCAAGGCGTCCGAAACTGCTGCCTGTCGGGCTAACCAGTAAGCCGCCATCGCTAGTTCTTGCCGAAATATTCCCGGTACTTCCGCCGGTTAAACCTCGATCGAACATTGATTTCGCAAGCGTGCACATGAGCTCGCGTAATTTTGTTTCGGTATTCACAGTACTTTCCACATCTTGATTGCAATCCTCTTAATGAGCCGATTGATCTGGTCGTTTGATGCGGCCGCTTGACCTGACCACCTGCGCAAGCTTAACAGTCAAAGTGTTCCAGTTTATGGGGCCGCAATTGAAAATAGTATTCGGGCTGCCTGCAAGGGTAATGCCCCGGATCCTGTAAGCAATCGTGAACTGACCTGCACCTATAGTTTGACAGGGTTAAGCATGCCGGAAAATAGCCGATAGTTGATTTGTGCAGGTGGTTACGCCTGTGGCGCGACGAAAGTGGCGTCCCGGGAGGGAGTCGAACCCCCGACCTGCCCCTTAGGAGGGGGCTGCTCTATCCAGCTGAGCTACCGGGACTCATGGACGTACCGTCGAGTATAACGAAATTGGCGCGATGTGGTTCTGTCAGACTACACTTAGAACAGCCGGTGTCAGAATTTAATGAGCCGGTGGGCTTGTCAGTTTTATTTTTGAGATAAATCACATGGTCGAATCAAGTTCAAAAACATTACTGCACGGTGAACGCCGTGATTTTGAGCGTGTACAGGATGCGGTTGGATTGCAGGTGCAAAGACTGCACGAACTTCCCGCGGCTGGCGAAATACAGGGCGGCGTATCCAAAGACCGAAACAAGGTTCGGCGAGCCAATAAATATGATATAGAAGGCTACGCCGATGTTAAACGCGATTACCCGGCTGTCGCCGGCTATGTTGAGGAACTCGAGGAACGAATTCGGCAGCTCTTACTCGATGGTGCTATTCCATCCGAATCGCCAACGCATAAGGTGAGCCTGTCTGCCAGTGGTTTGGCATTTGCAGATGATGTACTGATGTATCCCGGTGAACAGGTTGGGTTGACCATCACGTTGTTTCCAAGTCTTAAGCGCGTGGCATGCGATGCGCGTGTTGTATCAGCGGGCGATGCTCCTGAAATTTCTAATGGTGAAAAGCATACTTATCGTTTAAATTTTGTTCGCATAACCGATGCCGATAAGGAAGTGCTCAACCTGCATGTACGAGCACTGCTGAAATCCATACCCATTGACGGTGAATAGGCAATCTCGGTAGCACTGTTTATTTGGCCAGTTTTTTTTCCCTTCCATATGCGGCAGACTCCTTGTCCTGAGTCAGTCAGAAATACTGTTATGTAATTTTACGCTGAGCGAATGATTCGCTCTTGTACTCGCGTGCCGCGAGTTTCTAAAACAAAGGACTGTTTATGTGTAAGCGAATTGCTCTACGACCGGCAAGTGGGTCGTTTTTCTTCCGTGTCATTCTACTGCTAGCAGGGCTGCTAAGCTTTTTCCCGTTTTTACAAGCATCGGTATCTTTCGCTAGCTATTGCTCTACCGACAACATTTCGTCTAGCGCATGCAATGCCATGGCCGATCCCGGCATAGCGGCTTTAAGCCATACAAACTATCGTCACATCGCTAATCCTGTCGATGTAGTTACCGGAGCAAAACAGCAGCGTGATATTGATTTCCAAGCTGTTGGATCACCATTGCATTTCAGTCGTTACTATCACTCGGGGCAGGCGAATACCACTACGTCACTTGGAAGAGGCTGGCGCCATTCTTATATGGTCCGTTTGTTTTCGGGCGGTAATGATCAGTGGCGAATTCAGCAAGCAGATGGTCGCTGGATACACTTTATGCGCGATAATCAAAGTCTGGATGTAACACGGTTTCGCGCCCCGCTGGACAGCGATGGCTATCTGGTCATTGACGGGAAAACGCGTTGGATACAACCCGATGGCCGTGAAATGTTTTTCCAGGGTTCATTTCTTACTGCAATCAAGTACCCACACGACATACACCTGAAATTGTTTTATAAAAATCGGAAACTGTTATCGGTTACTGATGAACACGGACAGACAATAAGGTTTGAGTATACAGCTGGCAGAGAAGGCTTAGCCGACTACAATCAAGCTCGCGCAGGCCAGCTGAAGGGGTTTCTGCGGTCGCTGACATTACCATCCGGGCAGCGTGTGAAATTTCATTACGACAGTGATGGCAGGCTTTTGCGAGCCGATTACCCGGATGAGCACAAGATCAACTATGCGTATGAAAATCGCGAACACCCGAGTCACGTTACATCAATAAGCCGTTCATCTTTAGCCGGCGATGATGTGCGTCGCTGGTTATACGATGACACCGGGCGCGTGATTCAATTTGAACATCCATCAAGGCAGATTAAATTAGCTATCGATTATGAGTTCATGGGTGCCGATGCAGTGGTAAACGAGACAGATCAGGCGAGTGCTAGCGTTACTCTGGTTCAGTTCGAGCATGGTCGGCAAGAGTTCTATTCTTGGCAGCACCAGCCCGAAACAGACGAGCCAGCGGTGTTCGAGGTGACAGCAAAAGTCTGTTCTGAATGCGCGCTTGTGCGCATGCATCCTCGTTCACCGTTAATTGATGAATTGCCATTCCTGCAAGGACGCGATCAATCCAAATCTGACGAACAAGAGAGTGTTAGTTCACCCAAGGATGTGGACGCTGGTGATGCACCGCTCGAAGGCTTGCCCGGGTTCGATCAGCTCGTACCGTCGCCATTCACACTGGATAAAAGGGCTGATGTCCTCATTGGAGGAGAGACGTTTTCCATTCACATACATGTATCCCGATTGGGTGAGGTCGCTGATATCTCTGTCGGCAGTACATCCTTGTCTGAATTAAAAAACAAGTGGGGGCAGGGCCTTATGGAAAGGTGCGATTCTCAGCCATTGCTACGCCGTAGCAAAATCTTTCCGACACCACAGACAGGTTGTATTGAGGACCTGATTTATTTGGTTGAACTTTCGCGACATCTTGAACGGCTCAGTCGCGATCACGGACTAAAAAAAAATAAACCGATGCCGCGTAGTCGTACCGCTGATAAGTCTTCGTCTTATTGCTTGATGAATCCGTTCGAGTCCTGTGAATCACTTGAGCGGGACTTTCAATTTGCACAACTGTCCAGCTGTGCCTACCTCGAGCTGTTAACTAAGTGTACTGATCAATGGCAAACTGTAAAGCCAGCATCATTGGGTCTTGCTGATAGTGCATTCAGACACGATGAATTCTCTGCAACGCTTTTTTATAACCCACAGGAAGATAGTTACGTTGTTGCTTTTCGAGGTACTGACAATATTGGTGACTGGAAAGATAACCTGATTCAGGCCGGTGGAGAAGTAACCAGCCAGTACCGGCGTGCCGTGTCACTGGCTCGAGCCGTAAAAGGGGCTTTACCAAAGGCATCCGTATCGTTTACCGGGCATTCTCTGGGTGGTGGGTTAGCAACCGCAGCTGCACTGTCTGTTGATGGCCCGGCAACTGTATTTAATCCTGCGGCATTGCACCCCGGCACCGCAACGGCGATGGGGCTTGACTACCATAAAGCCGATAAGTTAGTAAATGTAACCACTGTTGATGGAGATTTGCTCACGGAACTGCAAGGTCCTGCGGATGCCAAACCAACCGTGTTGAATAACTCAGGTCATGACGTCGACAACACTCGTTTTGCGGCGCCCGGAAAGCACACGATGATAGCCGCACCCGAAAGTGGGTGGGTTGATGCGGAAAAAAAACAGTACCCGTTGCTGGCGCGTTTCGATTCTCTTGTGCTGCATTCAATGAATGCGGTACTAAAAGCGGAGGAGAACTTGTTGATTGATTTCTGCGGCAAAACGCCGTCCAGTGCGTAGTGCCGCAGCCTATGAAAAGTACTTTCGTTAAGGCGCAAACAGTACCGCGCTATCGATAATCTGTTTTGGCACGTTTGGACCTGACCAATATACATCCAGCGCTTCAGTACCATTGGATTGAAAATAGGTTACTGAAATGTCGTGCAGGCCCGCTGTGAGGTTGATTGAACCCTGTTTTTCAATGACGCCATGTTTACCATTGTTATCGACAACCAAAAAGTTGTCGATGTGCAACTGACTGCCATCGTTTGATGCAGTGTAGAAGGTGTAAATGCCGGTTTGTTCAATATATATCTTACCGGTAAACCGGTAGCCATAGAACAGCACGCCGTTGCTTGGCGGCAGAGTGAATTGGGCTGTATCACCTGTGGCTAGCGGGCTGAGCTGATCGAAGTTCGGTAGCGATGTCCAATTGCCTTCAAAGTATTCGAACTGCAGATCTGAGTTGGTTGTTGGAGCGGTAGTCCCGTTATCAGTCCCGTTATCCGTCCCGTTATCCGTTCCATTATCAGTGGAATTGCCATCTCCATTGTCGGTATCGGTGTGATCAAATGATGCAGCCGACAGGTTTGCGTTCTGCAAATCCTGTTTAGGCATGCCAGCCGCAGACCACGAAACGCCCAGCGTATCGAAACCACCGAGCTCGAAATACTCAACCAGCACGTGATGAGTTCCAGCCGTTAAGAACTGACTTGCCGTGTACTCTCGGTTGGCGTGCAGTCCGTCATTGTCGATAAGAAGCTGCCCATCGATATACAAACGACTTCCATCGTCCGATGCCAGATAGAATGCATATAACGCATCAGCCGGTACCTCTACATTGGCTGCAAAACGGAATCCGTAGTTGTCATTGACTTGTTTAGGTGCTAAAGAAAATCCAGGTTGCTCACCTTGTGCCACTGGTGTCAATTGATCGAAGTCAGGTAAGGAGTTCCACTGGCCTTCAAAGTATTGGTAAGAGATCATTCCGGGGGTACCGGAAGCACTTCCGCTGTCAGTGCTGTTATCAGTGCCGTTATCAGTGCCGTTATCAGTACCGTTATCAGTACCGATACTGTCGGTTGCCAGGGCAGACAGTGGTATGTTCTGTTTGTTTATACCTGGACCAGCCCAGGATATCTCCAGACTGTCACCACCAGCATATTCGAAAAATTCAACCACAATGTCGTGTTCACCAGCACTCAAAGTAGTGGTTCCCTGTTTTTCAATGGGTGGATGAGTTCCATCGTTTAGTACCACAACCTGGCCATCGATAAGAACACGACTACCATCGTCAGATGTTGCGAACAGTGTGTAACTGCCAGTTGTAGGCACGATCACTTTCCCCGTGAATTGCATCGCATAGAAGTCATCACGATTCCGCTCGCCGAGATCGAATCCAGAGCTTTCTCCCTGTTTAACAGGTACAAGGTTGGCAAAGTTTGGTAGGTTCAGCCAGTTACCCTCATAGTATTTGTAGTTGAGCATGCCCGGGGTACCCGTTTCATTGCCGTTGTCGGTTCCGTCGCCATTGTCGGTTCCGTCGCCATTGTCTGTATCGTTTCCATTATCGGTTCCATTGCCGTTATCGATACTGCCATTTGAACTAAGTGCCGATACCGGAATAGCCTGTTTCTCAATGCCTGGTCCTTGCCATTCCACAGTCAAGCTGTCTCCGCCCGCATATTCAAAGAACTCGACTTTGATTTTGTGCGTGCCCTGCGCAAGTGAAATGGTTCCGGATTGCTGGATTGGTGGGTGTAGTCCATCGTTGCTAACGATAGTAACGCCGTTGATACTCAACCGACTACCGTCATCTGACGTTGTATAAAACGTGTAGTCACCGGTATTGGGAACGACAAGGTTCGCGGTATATTCAAACCCGTAGAAGTTGTCCACAAGACGAGGTGATAAATCAAAGCCGGCTACTTCGCCTTCTTTCACGATAGTTTCGTTTTTGAAGTCAGGTAGGTTGAACCATTGACCTTCGTAGTATCGGTAAGACACCATACCTGGAAGCTCAGGGCCGGGGTTTTCATTGTCCAGGTTGGTTTGGGGTAATGGACTACCGAGATAATAAGCCGGTATTGGTTGCTTTTCTATATTCGGACCTTGCCAGGAGACCAGTAGTCCATCTCCGCCGGTGATTTCGAAGAATTGAACTTCAATATCATGCTGACCCTCAGTCAGCGTGATCATGCCACTTTCTTCAAATCCGAATGCATGAGCGCCATCATGATCGACAACGAGCTGGTTGTTTATCAAAAGCTTGCTACCATCATCGGATGACAGATAAAAGGTGTACTGTCCTGTCTCGGGGATGGTTAAAGAGCCACGGAATCTAAACTGATATACATTGTTGCGTTCTTTATTAGCTAGTGAAAAATCGGCCTGGGTACCGGTTTTAACCGGGGTTAAGGTATCGAAGTCAGGTAGTGCGTGAGTTGTCCAGTTCGCTTCGTAATACTCATACTCAATGTTTGGCGAAGTATCAATCGTTGTATCAGGTTGATTCTCGGGTGTAACAGCAATTTGAATGGTATGTCCTTCTGTTGGCGTACCGTTTTGATCCAGTCCGAATATCCAGTAATAACCGGGAAGCAGAACATTTGGATTGGCGTGCAATGTTAAATCGAAAAGGCCAGTACCGGTCTTAACCATTTCAATTGGTACCAGTCGCTGATCTGTTGTGTGATGGTGTGTGATTGCAACCAGACGAACCATATTAAATTTAACTATATTGTCTGTACCACTAATCGATATGGTGTCGCCCGGCAAAGCCGAATCATCACCGGAGAAAATCTCAGGACGAATTGCATCTGAGCCATTGGCATCGAATAAATATGGTGGTGAGTAGATTTCACCGTTTTGGTGATTTGTTGGGCAATTGCCGCATAGGCCGCCACCGGCAGATAACACACGCCCGTCCTTCATTAGGAGTGCTACTGAGTGGTAGTTGCGAGGCTTATCATGGGTATCCAGTGTGCGCCATTGTTCGGTAACAGGATTCCACATTTCCGGTTCCAGAACGGTGCCTTCATCGCTGAACTGAATGCCACTGGTATTACCTCCAATGACCAACACTTCTCCGGAGGGCAGCACAACGCTGTTCTGCATGCTGCGAACGTGCTTCATTGGGTTAGTTGGTGTAGTAACAGGTGTGGGGCCGTTCACATCGATGGTCATAGCGGTATTGGTTGCGTCATCACCTGCACCACCGCCGGCAACCAGCATCTTGCCAACATCGTACATAACTGTCGTGTTATATAAGCGCGAAGGCTCATCGCCAGCACGTTTACCGTGATCGTGAACAGCATGATCATGATTTAGGTACACGGATAGAACATCAGGCATATGGCCGGGATGGAAAAGTGAACCATCCGGGGCAACATTGAAGGCTGGGTACCATTCGTTGTGCTCGACATCTTCGCCGTCCAGAATTTTTTGCAGATTCGTGTTTGGCAGCAGACTCCAGCCTTTATCGTCAGTCCAGATTTCAGGAAAAGGTGAAGCGGTTGTGCCTAATGATGTGAATACTTCACCCGATGCGAGCGTTGTTGAAGTCGGATACCATCGCGGCATGTACATCGGCTCGATTTCAGTGAACTGATCGTTTTCAAAAATACTCGTTGAAGTAACCGTCCGCCCACCACCGGCTATAAATACGCGGCCGTCCTCCAGCATGGAAATGCCGGCGCAAAACATATCGTGGGTGCTGTTAGGCGTATTGGTGAACGAGCCTGTTGCCGGGTTATAAATAGTACCGTGTGTGGTTTCGGCTGTTCCAACAAAGTTATCAACAGCCAGAGATGAGAACGCCATGATGCGACCATCTGGCAGGTTGGCTGCACCGGTTGCGATTAACGGCCAGTCAAAAACGGGCTCCCATCGGCCCAGGCTAATCCACTCGTCAGGCTCGGCTGCACCCAGTCCAGGTGGTTTAACGAACGGCTCGTAACTTTGCGCCAGCTCTGCCCAGTATTCATCGCCGTGTTGCTCGATAGGATCCACGGAATCAGTGTCATCAGTATTTGATGAGTCTGGGATTCCAGTACCGTCGCTGTTTGAACCATCAACCTTATTGGTGTCGGTACAGGCAACCATTGTCAGAAGTACTGCCGCAGATGCAGTTCGGATTAATGTCTGGGCAGCCGGACTGCCGACTAACAATTTGCGTGATTTCATTTTCAGGCTACTGGTCAAACATACGCATGTGGAACAGGCCGATAGACGGTGATAACCTGACTTAACGAGCACAGAAAACGCCAATTTTCCGTTTCGAACGGGCGCTAACAGGCCCACACGGCGAATTTGTGTGACCTGATTAACGGAACCGGGAATTGTTGTATTACGTACGACCTGGGAGGATCAGGCCGCCTGTTTGGGCGGCTGATCTGAATCGGGTTGTTGCTCGTCGTTATCTACCATGGATTCCAGTGATTCATCGTCATCGTTCAGGTCATCACCCAACGATCCAAGGACAGGTAGTGGGTCGACCAGACGCCACGCCGGCAGCGATGAAAGCACGCTGCCCATAAGTGTGCCGCCGCGGATTAGCCAGAGCAGGTAGCCTACCGATATACCAGATGACAACGTAAACGAGCTGCCAATCAAGGTCTTTGTGCTAGCAGCGCGTTCTTCAAGTTCTTCACGTTGTCGATCAAACTCATGTGCAAGCTCGTTGAATTCAATATCTGAAGGTTGGCTGAATGCCTCGGACAAGTTCAACCAGCTCGCGTTGTTGTCGATTGCTTCAAGTTGGGCAACCACAATTTCTCGATTGATGCTGGTGATCGCGTTGTCTGGTTTATCCAGTTCGACAAAGCTGACCTTTTCCAATGGCTTGATTAACGCTGCCAGATCGACCGATTCCTTAGACTCATCGATAGCAATGTTTTCGTTTAATTCCGGGGCTGCTTCTTCAACGGGTGAATTGTTCTCTATCGGTTTTGTTTCGGCGACAACTGTTTCGCTTACGATCGGTTGTGCTTCTTCAGGCTCTGACTCGAATTCAACCTCTGGCTCAGGTTCAGGTTCAGGTAGCGCCGCTGCAGGAGCTTCTGGTGCAGAGGCAATGGCTACGAATATGGGTGCACTGGTAACGCAACCTTTGCCATCATTAGCCAGGATAAGCAGATTGATACCGTTGATATTGGTTGGTGTTCCAACAACGCTAATAACGTTTGATTCTGAATCGAATGCAAGCCAGTCGGGTAAGGCTTCACCGGAACTTTGCGTTACCGTTATGGTTAATGGATCACCCTCGGGATCGATAAAGTCGATTTGTGAAAGATCGAGTGTTTGGTCTGTACCGATTTCAATATTATTCGGAACAGATTGTATCTGTGGTGCTTCGTTGATATCGATAATGTTCAAGTTGAATGTCTTGATAACGAAGCTGTCTGGGTCGGATTCGTCATCGCTGGAGCGTATATCGATGGATACAGAAGGTGGAGATTCAGATTCGTAATCGAATTCCTGACCTTCGCGCAGTTTTAAAACGTTATCAACAATTTCGTATCTCTCAGCATCGGCGCTGTTGACAAAGCTGTAGGTATGGCTACTTGCGGTTGCATCACTCGCATCCGCATCGGTTGTGCTCAATGTACCGATCTCCAGGCCAGCGGTATGCTCGACAACATTAAATGTGCCGTCTGCCGTGCTCAGTACTATATCGCTTGGCGCCTGATTAACATTGCTTATGCTCAGGGTAACCGGCATGGTTGGCGACATAGCAGGACTTGCAGCGTCGTCGGTCGCCCAAATAATGAGCTCGAGATCACCTGTTGCATCTGCATCAGTCGGAGTACCAGACAACGTGTTCGTGGCAGCGTCAAAATTTAGCCATGCAGGCAGGTTTGAGCCATCGGCCATTGCAACTTGAATGCTTAGATTGGTATTGGCATCTTCATCGATAAATGTGTCTTCCGGAATGGTATACGCGTATGGAACCAGATGAGTAGGAGCAGTAATGGTAGAATTTTGATTTGAAATATCAAAGAAAATATTATCTGCAGCTTCTACTTTTACTCTTGCTTGATTAGTT
>CALJNA010000145.1 GCA_937981955.1 uncultured Granulosicoccaceae bacterium | reverse complement strand
AGCTTCACGCACCGATAGCGTAGTAAAGCTACCGATATCTGTTGTCTAGGCGCCCAACGGGATTAGCAGGCCTATAGCGCTTGGCCGGATCTTTGTATCAATTTGTTGGGCCAGCCTGTGAAGGCTGATTGATGTGTTACTGACGCGTTTGCGTAATTTCGCTACTGAACCAAGGTGGTTGAGTCAGCAGACTTTACATCCGAATGGCCCGATTTATCTGTCGATTTTAACCATGCGGAAGTAATGCAGCCCTTATAATCAGACGAGATCTGCCGAAATATGGTTCAGGCAATTTACTTACATATCTCAAATTGAGAAGGATTAATTTCAATGACTGACATCGTTTCGCTTTTGGGTGATGAAGCTGGCTCGCTGCTCGAGCACACCTGCGAAGGCATTCCGAAGAGCCTGTTGCACGTACCGGGTCCGGACTTTGTTGAGCGTATCATGGGACCAAGCGATCGTGGTCCGGGAACTCTGCGAGCGATGCAGCAGATATTCAACTCTGGCCGTCTGGGTGGAACGGGCTACGTTTCAATGCTGCCGGTCGATCAGGGAATAGAGCATTCTGCTGGCGCATCCTTTGCGCCCAACCCGATTTATTTTGACCCGGCCAATATTGTAGAACTCGCCATTGAAGGTGGGTGTAACTGTGTTGCATCAACACTGGGTGTGCTGGGTTCGGTATCGCGTAAGTACGCTCATCGCATTCCTTTTATGGTCAAGTTGAATCACAACGAAACACTGACTTTGCCTGCGATGTACGAGCAGACTCTGTTTGCACAAGTTGAACAGGCGTTCGATCTGGGTGCGCAGGCAGTTGGTGCAACCATTTATTTTGGCTCACCCGAGTCGCGTCAGCAGATCACTGAAATTTCGGAAGCGTTCTATCGTGCGCATGAACTTGGCATGGTGACGGTGCTTTGGGCCTACTTGCGGAACCCGGCTTATAAGAAAGACGGTACTGACTATCATGTCTCTTCTGACTTGACCAGTCAGGCGAATCATCTTGCGTCAACGATTCAGGCCGACATCGTTAAACAAAAACAAGCTGAAAACAACGGTGGTTACAACGCCATTGGTTTTGGTAATACGCACCCTAAAGTTTACTCTGATCTAACCACCGACCACCCGGTCGATCTGGTGCGCTATCAGGTTGCCAACTGCTATATGGGTCGCGCAGGTCTGATAAATTCGGGCGGCGGGTCTGGTGAGAACGATTTGGCTCAGGCGGTTCGTACCGCGGTTATTAACAAGAGAGCAGGTGGTATGGGGCTGATTTCCGGTCGTAAAGCGTTCCAGAAACCCATGGCTGAAGGTGCTGAACTATTGCATGCAATTCAGGATGTTTATCTTGATGAGAAGATCACCATTGCGTAAAAATTGAAACCTACCGTGTGTGTTGAATAAACGTGCACGGTGACAAGATCGGTTGTTTAGCCGATAAAAAAAGACCGGATGAATGTCAGTGTTCACCGGTCTTTTTTGTTTACACGAACTCGAATTTGTTGCGTTAGGCCGTTAAACGCTCAATGGCTTCGCGATACCGGGACAAACTGCCATTGATGACCGACTCGGGTAATTCCGGACCTGGTTCGGTTTTATCCCATGTCAGGGTTTCAAGGTAGTCTCTGACAAATTGCTTATCAAAGCTTGCAGGACTTGACCCGGGTGTCCAGGTGCTGGCTTCCCAGAAACGAGAAGAATCCGGCGTCAGGATTTCATCCATTAATGTCAGTGTGCCTGAATCATCCAGCCCGAATTCAAACTTGGTATCGGCAATGATGATGCCGCGTTCTGCCGCGTACTTTGCAGCGGTAGTATAGAGCTTGATGCTGATCGCTTTTATTTGTTCTGCCAGCGCTTGTCCAATGGTACTGGCCATGGTGTCGAAGCTGATATTTTCATCGTGATCACCCAGTGCCGCCTTTGTTGCCGGAGTGAACAGCACCTCGGGCAATTGATCTGCCTGACGTAGTCCTGCAGGTAGTGACAGCCCGCAAACTTCTCCGCTGTCCTGATAATCTTTCCAGCCTGAACCAATCAGATATCCTCGCACCACAGCCTCTACCGGCAAAGGCTTTAGCTTCTTGACTATCATGCTGCGCCCAACAGCCTGTGATCGCTCACTGGCATCGGGCAGTATTTCCTCGAGTGACAAGTCGGCCAGATGATTCGGTACATGGTCTGCCATTTTGTCGAACCAGAACAGGGCAAGCTCTGTCAGCAATTTACCTTTGCCCGGAATGGTGTTTGGCAAAATGACATCGAATGCTGAGACCCTGTCTGTTGCAATAATCAGCCAGTGCTGGGAATCGATTTCGTAGATATCACGCACTTTTCCGCGATATTGCAATGGCAGAGAGGTCAAACTGGAGGAGTGCAAACCTTCGGTACTCATGCGCTTTTTTTCTGCATTGATCAGACTCTCAAGTATACTCAAACACTGCGATAAAACTGGTGAATAACTCTTATGGCTGAGGTTCGAGTAGGCATTGTTATGGGCAGCGACAGCGACTGGCCAACCATGCGGCATGCTGCCGAATCCTTACAGGCTTTGGGCGTGGAAGTGGAAACTCGGGTCCTATCGGCCCATCGCATGCCAGATGCGATGTTTGCCTACGCAGAAAACGCCGCCAGCCGCGGGCTGGCTTGCATTATTGCTGGTGCCGGTGGTGCCGCCCACTTACCGGGTATGCTGGCATCCAAAACCACAGTGCCGGTATTGGGTGTGCCGGTGGCGTCAAAGCATTTGAGTGGACAGGATTCTCTGTATTCGATCGTGCAAATGCCAAGCGGCATTCCTGTGGCCACTTTTGCCATTGGTGATGCCGGTGCAGCTAATGCAGGACTGTTTGCCGCCGCGATGCTGGCACAATCAGATGCGCAGCTATTGAAAAAACTCGATGCATTTCGTGCCGGTCTGACCGAAAAAGCGGCTGCCATGCAGGTGCCACCTGCCAATGAAAAGTCATGAATGAGCTTGATGCGCTATTGCCGGGTCGATGTGTCGGCGTCATTGGTGGCGGGCAGTTGGGGCGGTACTTTGTTATGGCGGCACAGCGACTGGGTTATGAAACCTGGGTGCTTGACCCTGACCCTCAGGCGCCGGCGATGCAAATTTGTCATCATCCGGTGCAAGCGAAGTACGACGACAAAGATGCGTTGCTTAAGCTGGCTGATGCCTGTGATGCTGTCACCATAGAATTTGAAAACGTGCCGGCGGCCAGTCTTGAGCTAATCGCCGATAAAACGCGCGTTGCTCCACCTGTGGCGGCAGTGACTATTGCTCAGGATCGCGCTGCCGAGAAACAGCATGCGCAGGAATTCGGTTTGAGCACAGTGCCATATGCTGTGATTGAATCAGCCGATGATATTGCCCCGGCACTTGAAAAGGTGCAGCTTCCCGGCATATTAAAAACCACTCGGCTGGGTTATGACGGTAAAGGTCAGCAAACCTGTCATTCAATCAACGATGTTCAACGTGCTTTTGATTCACTAAAGGGGGTCGCTTGCGTTCTTGAACAACGCATCGATCTTCAATGCGAATTGTCTGTGGTGCTGGCACGTGGAGCCGATGGTCAGTCGGTGTGTTTTCCGGTTGCTCAGAATGTTCACACTGACGGAATTCTTGACACTAGCGTTGTACCAGCGTCAGCGGATCAGTCACTTTGCGCTCAAGCGCAGTCGTTGGCAGTTCAATTTGCCGATGGTTTGAATTACGTGGGTGTTTTAGCCATTGAATTTTTCGTTAATGACAACCATGAATTGTTATTTAATGAAATGGCGCCGCGACCGCATAACAGTGGCCATTACACGCTGGATGCAACGGCGTGTTGCCAATTTGAGCAGCAGCTACGTGCATTATGCGCATTGCCATTAGGCTCGACTGATTTGTTGTCTTCAGTGTGCATGCTCAATGTGCTTGGTGACAGCTGGCCGGTGGACAATGTGCCTGATTGGGCGGCGGTTGCTGCTGAATCTGGCGCTCATTTGCATCTGTATGGTAAGTCTGAGGCGCGAGCAGGACGAAAAATGGGGCACATTAACTGTCTTGCCGAGGACTCTGATGCAGCACTGGCGATCGCATTGGCACTGCGCTCAAACCTACGCGAATAGGCGTTTTTCTACCTGGTGCCGGCAAGTTTTGCCAAATCGATCGGCTCATTCCACATTAATTCGCGCTCTAAAGTCATCCCGCTTTCATAAATAACGTGCTGTTGGCCCAGTTTTCGCAGTTCAAGGCCAGAGATTCAGTCAGATTTATGGACAAGAAAAGCACAATGAGCATCGCCCACCGTCACAACACCAATACCAACGACGAGACTTCCTTTATTCCGGTTGCCGTAGAGTCGTTGACAATGCAGAGTAAAGCTCTGGCAACGGTAGCAAGCTGTCTGGGTTCAGAGCTGGACGATGCAGTGAAACTGATTCTGGGTTGCAAAGGCCGCGTTATCATTACCGGCATGGGTAAGTCAGGCATTGTCGGCAAGAAAATCGCCGCAACGTTTGCATCTACCGGAACACCCAGTTTCTATGTGCATCCGGGTGAAGCAATTCATGGCGACCTTGGCATGATCACACCGGACGATCTCGTGGTTATGATCTCTTATAGTGGCGAAACGGAAGAGATCGTAAAACTTGTGCCTTCGTTAAAATACTTTGGTAACCGCATTGTCGGTATTGTTGGCGCAGGTGAAACCACTCTGGGTCGACAGGCTGATGTGGTATTACGAGCCGATATTGAACGCGAAGTTTGTCCGAACAATCTTGCACCTACTACTTCTGCTCTTGCCATTATGGCACTGGGTGATGCGTTGGCAGTCTGTCTGATCAAGGCACGTGATTTCAAACCATCTGACTTTGCACAGTTTCATCCTGGCGGTATGCTCGGACGTCGTTTATTGTCGCGTGTTGGTGATGTGATGATCACTGAGAACCTGCCGTTGATCAGCTCCCAGGAAACGGTTCGAGAAGCGATTTTTTGTATGACATCAGGTCGTCTCGGATTGGCGATCATTGTTGATGGGCGCAAGCTACTCGGCATACTGACCGACGGTGATTTACGTCGTGCGTTGATTATGGATCCGACCATGATGGATAAGAAAGTGAAGGAATTCATGACACCGGTGCCCGTCACGATATCGGCGAACTCGATGGTGTCTGATGCCGAGATTCTGATGCGAAAGTATAAAATTCGTGCGCTGGTCGTAACTGATGCGCGTGATAATTGTCAGGATGAAGTCTGCGGGCTACTCGAAATTTTCGCGGATAACGAGTAATCAAGCGCCTTTGCGTGCCGCATTGCACGTATCTTGCTCCTCATATAGCCATGGATTTATCGCAGCTCAAGCAATTGGCGCTTCCGATAGTACTGCTCATTCTGGTGGGTTGTGCATCAACGCCAACATCCCCTGTGTATGTCAACCAGCCGGCGTCAGATTTGGCGAATCAGGTTGGTTCGGCTGAAATCGGGGACGCTATTTCGTTACCAGCCAATAATCCGTTGGGACTCGACAGTGTCGTGGTTGATCGCACTTATTTTGCAGCCAGTGGACGAGAGTGTCGTCGACTGCGTAATAGCAACGGGATGCCGATACAACGGGTCGCGTGCAAGGGAGAAGATGGTCAGTGGCGATTTGCCCGTGACCTGGCTCCCGTATCTTCATCAGATGTTTTAAAACCAGCTGCAGCGCTGGATAGTTCAAATGCGGAATTGGTTATTGAACAAACCTTGATACCCAGTGCCGGTACCGCAACCTCGCTCGATAGTATTGATGCAGGCGACGACGCCTATGCGATAGACCTGCAAACTGATACGGCAACTGATTACATTCAGCGTGAGCTATTTGCAAACGAGACCCTTTGGTCGTTTGCAAAACGCACTACCGGTAATGCACTTAACTGGAAAGTCATTGCCGATACAAACAATATTACCGATGCGAAAACGCTAGCCCCCGGGGCGCAGTTGAATATCCCCGTTGAGCTGGTGAGTGACGGTGGTTAGTCATGCAAACAGTGGAAAGCCCGTCAGCACCTCCAAAGCTGACTCTTGACGATATACGATCTGGCTTAACGACGCAGTCGCGCGTTATATACGCGTTGATGTTGCGCGAAACAAAAACCCGTTACGGCGAGCATAAGCTTGGTTTTTTGTGGGCCATTATCGAGCCATTGATTATGGTTGCGATATTTGTTGGCATATTCTCCAGTATTCGTTCAGATTCCCCGGGTGGCATGCCACTTGTGCCTTTCATGCTATCAGGGATTGTGCCTTTCACTCTGTTTAGAGACACCATGGCCCAAATGCAGGGTGCGATTGCGCTCAATCGAATGCTGTTCGCTTTTCCACAAGTCACTACTTTTGATGTCATTATTGCTCGCGGACTGCTCGAGATTTTACTTCTTGGTGGTGTTTTTATGTTGCTGCTTGTCGGCATTCATATAGCCGGATGGCCAGTCAATATTGAGCGTCCTCTTGAGGTATTGGCAGCCTGTTTACTGCTTGGCATGATGGGTATGGGCCTGGGTTTTGTGTTCGCCAGTATCAGTCCGATAATGCCGTCGATGCGGCAGATTTCATCTGCGGTATTGGGGCGTCCATTATTTCTTGGGTCGGGTATTTTCTTTATCGCTGAATCGGTACCAGCACCAGTGCGTGAGTACTTGCTGTACAACCCGTTGATGCACATACTCGAATTACTTCGATCGGCATTCTTTTACGAATTTGAATCGGCCTATGGTGACTGGACGTACGCGACAACCTGGTCGATCTGTGTACTTGCGTTTGGTTTATTAACGCATCAAGCCGTGAAACGACGAGCGATCATTGGCCTGTGATAAAACTCGTTAATGTATTAAAGCGTTATCGCACATCGGCCGGTGTTAACACCGTGTTGAACAATGTCAGTGTGACTTTCCCTGTCGGTAAATCGGTTGGCATACTCGGTTTGAACGGAGCTGGAAAATCGACACTCATCCGTATTATTGGCGATGCCGAGCCACCCGATAGTGGCTATGTGCAGCGGTCTGGCAGAGTGTCCTGGCCGCTTGGTTATACCGGTGGTTTTCAGCCAAATTTAACCGCGCGCGAAAACGCCCGCTTCGTTGCCCGTATCTACGGGGAAAGCCCAAAGTACATTGAAGCATTCACTAAAGAGTTTTCGGAACTCGGTGATTATTTTGACGTACCTTTGCGCAGCTACTCTGCTGGTATGCGAAGCCGCTTTGCGTTCTCTGTGAGTCTGGCCTGTAACTTTGACTACTATCTGGTTGATGAAGCGCTGGAAACCGGGGACGCGCGCTACAAGGAAAAATTTCGACTGGCTTTTGAAGAGCGGCGCGCCACAGCGTCGGTCATTCTGGTCTCGCACAACGAGCAGACTATCCGCCGTAACTGCGATATGGCCGCAATCCTGCATGACGGCCAGCTGACTCTTTACGATGATTTAAAGGATGCACTGCAGTTCTACAGTTTTCTACAGACCAGGGCGGCCTAGCGTATGAATGCAATGCTTCGCAGTCTAATGGTGGTCGTGGGGATTCCTACGCTTGCCGCGGCTATCTACTTCGGTTTATTTGCTTCAGATATTTATGTGTCTGAATCGCGATTTGCCATACGTTCGGCAAAGTCCGGTGCATCGACATCGGGTCTGGCTGCGATTCTTTCATCGCCGATGGTTTCCGGTGGCGGACAAGATACCAGTGTGGTTGCCGACTATACCCATTCGCAAGACATGCTGCAGCGGGTGAGTGAGCGGCTTGATATTACTAGTCACTTTGCTTCTTCCGATGTCGATATGTTGTCTCGTCTTGATGGTGGAGCGACGCAGGAAGAATTGCTCGAGTATTTTAAACAACATGTTGTGCTGCTGCGTGATTCAGCAAGCGATGTACTCACATTAAAAGTTCGTGCTTTCGATCCAAGCATGGCGCAGCAACTTGCTGAACTCATTATAGAGTTGAATGAAGATCTGGTTAATACGCTTTCATCTCGGATTGAAGAAGATGCATTGCAAACAGCGCGTGATGAAGTTCAGCGAGCCAGTCTCAAGGTGCATGCGGCCAGTGCTCAGATAACGCGGTTCCAGAATGACAATGCCTCATTGAATCCAGCGGCAGAATCCAGTGCCATTCTTGGTCTGGTCGCAGGCATTGAAACCAAGCTGGTTGAAGCGCGTGCCGAGCTGGGTGAAAAGCTTGCCTTCATGCGTGAGAATTCGCCAGAAGTCGTTACCTTGAAGAATCGAGTGAATGCGCTGTCTCGACAATTGCGTTTGGAGAAGGGCAGAGTGGTTGGGGGTGACGGCCCGCAAATGAATAATCTGATTGAAAGCTATCAGCCTTTAATGCTGGAACAGGAAATGGCTCAGCAGCAATATGCTTCTGCATTAACGTCGCTCGAAGTTGCGCGTATTGAAGCGCAGCGGAAAAAGCAATATCTGATTACTTTCATTCGTCCGAATTTGCCAGATCAGGCACTTGAACCCAGAAGATTTAATGAAGTGATCACCGTCATGCTGTTTGCGTTTCTGCTGTATCTGATCGGTGGCCTGATGTGGTCAGCTTTGAAAGACCATATTGGCAGCTAACGTCATACGATTGACTTATCTTCGGGTTTTCACGGCGCAAATATTGCTCCGTTTGATGTAACAAATAACCGTTTTACTGGAACACCGCGTGAACAGAATCTTGTTGTTGTTGGTAGCCTTCGTGCTCGCGTCCCCACTTTATGCACAGTCGGTTGGTGGCTCGAGTCTGGATGTGGATACTGAAGCGAGTGATGATGCTGCAGAGCTGCTTCGGCAAGGTCAGGATTTGGCGGCTGAAAAAGCCAAGCCATTTGGTGCGAACCTGTTTAACGGTGGCTTTAGTAATGATCGTGAAGACGGTCTGAACCCCGACTACATTGTACAACCAGGTGATAGAGTCAGCGTGCGCATCTGGGGTGCGACCCAGTTCAGTGATCACCTGACGGTTGACCCTCAGGGAAATATCTTTATTCCAACCGTTGGTCCGATCATGGTTGCCGGTACCAGCAACAAAGACCTGAATCAACGTGTGTCCAAGTCTGTTGCTACTGTGTTTACCGACAACGTTCGGGTATACACCAGTCTGGATGGCTCTCAACCGGTGGCGGTTTTTGTCACGGGTTTTGTATCCAACCCGGGTCGCTTCGCTGGCATTCCATCTAATTCGGCATTGCATTTTATTGATCGCGCTGGCGGTATTGGTGCTGAGCAGGGCAGTTATCGGGATATTAAAATCCTCCGCAATGGTGCACCTATCGCATCCATTGATTTGTACGAGTTTTTATTGTCCGGAAAAATGCCTGCTGTTCAGTTTAAAGATGGCGATACGATTGTTGTCGGGTCACGCGGTAATACGGTTGAAGTTACCGGCGATGTCAGCAATGCAGCTGTGTTTGAGTTATCAAGTCAGAGTATCGCTGGTCGTGAGTTAATGGATATGGCTCTGCTGAGCCCCGGTGTTGGTTTTGCTGGCGTATCCGGTGTCAGGAACGGTAAAACGTTTTCAAGCTACATTTCAATTGCTGAGTTTGCCGTAATGGAGCTTCAAAACGGTGACTCTATACATTTTCGTACTGATCAGCATGATGAGGTGATTGTTGTTGAAGTCGAAGGTGCGCATCGTGGGCCATCGCGCTTTGCAGTGCCTCGCAACACGCGTTTACGTGAATTGCTTGATTATATCGAAATTGATCCTGAGCTCTCAGATGCTGGGTCAGTATCGTTGAAACGAAAGAACATTGCCAACCGGCAGAAAGCATCACTTGAAGAAAGCTTACAGCGACTTGAAGCGAGATACCTGACCGCGTCATCGCAGACAGATCGTGAGTCCATGATACGTGCTCAGGAAGCACAATTAATTGGACAGTTTGTACAACGAGCACGCAAGGTTAAACCCAATGGTCGGCTAGTCGTTGCGAACAACGGCGACATTGCCAACGTTATGCTGCAGTCGGGGGATACGATTTCCATTCCGAGTCGCAGCGATTCGGTCCTGCTTAGTGGTGAGGTTCTGGTTTCACAGGCCATGCTTTACAAGGATGGTCAAAGCGCCAGGGAATACATTGCCCGCTCGGGTGGATTTACCTCACAGGCTCTTGAAGAACGGATAGTTCTGGTGCACACCAACGGCGAGGTCTCCAGCGGCAAAAACCCTGAAGTCCGACCCGGGGACGAAATCATCGTACTGCCAAAAGTACCCGTCAAAAATCTGCAGATAGCGTCAACAATCGTGGATATTCTCTACAAAATCGCTGTAGCAGCCTCGGTAGCGGTGCGTCTCTGACACTGCACTAACTGGCGTTATATTTGCATTTTTTGTCTCATCATGTGCAGCCACGCACACGATTTATCGGGCGCGTCAAAGACGGATTAGCCCTGAATCCATAATTATAGGTGGTCAATGTTTTCGAATCGCTCTGTTCATGATCGTAAGGTAGCCAGCGTGCTAATGCCGCTCTACACGCGAGTTATGAAAGAAACCGTACGTCTTACCGACTATCTCCAGACTGTGCAAGGGGCCAACTCCTCTGGCGGTGATAATACGGAAGTAGGTCAGTTCGCTAATCTGTACCTGCGAAAAATCCTGAGTGAACTTGAATCGCCCCGATCGTTTTTTCGTGTTGGTGGTTCTCGAAAGAGAGATGTTAATCCCCGTCGGAAAAGTTCTTCGCATACTGCCCGGTATATCGCTGAAAACCTACATAGGCTCCATGAACGCATCGATATTAATGATCTGCATGCTCATCATGCAGGTTCTGCGAATTCGCGTCTGTATAACAGTCTTGCCTATTACCGCATGGCTCTGCTTATTGCAGCCAACACGCTCGAAGATGGAAATGAAAAATCGCGCATGCTGGGTGGGTCTGGATCGGTTAAGCGCCGACTACACAAACTTCGACATAAGTCAGATCGGCTGGTTGCGGTACCCGCAGCCGTTGTCGATCAATTTGATGAAAAAGCCTACTTGCTGGCCAACATGGATGTACGCGCATCGCTGGCGGATGGCAACATCACTTGTGGAATGGAACACTTTGTTTTACAGGGTGTGCGTGAAGCAAAGCAAGGTGGGCGCACGGTTCCTGGTGTTGACCTTGATCTGATCGCCGACGAAGACGATTCGCATTCACCGGATCAGCTTGCTGAGTACATGTCGGTTCTGAAAAGCAGCGGCATGTTTGATGAACAGTGGTACTTGACGCAGTACGGTAAACATAAGAATCCGTTGCTTGAGTACTGTCAAAAAGGTTACAAGAGCGGTAAGTCGCCCAATGCGCTGTTTGATCAGGCCTGGTATTGCGAAAAATATCCTGAAGTTAGTCCTGAAACCACCATTCCTGCTTATCACTATGCAACAAGCGGTGAGGAAGAGGGCTGCATGCCTTGTGAGCGTTTCGATGCGACATGGTATCGCTCGCACTACAAGCTTGATAAAGCGGCTGGCTTGGCCTTGTGTCACTATCTGCGTGAGGGTCAGGCTAAAAACCTGAATCCGAACTCTATGTTCGATGTGACTTTCTACAGCGAAAAATACCCTGACGTGCTGAAAGCCGGCATGAGCCCGGTCGATCACTACTATCAATATGGCTGGCGCGAGCAACGCACGCCTAGCGCGAACTTCAATGCACTGGAATACAAGAACACCGTGCTAAAGGGGTCTCTGGATATTAATCCTGTTACTCATGCGCTTCTGGAAAAATACAATAAAAAGGAATCTGCTGAAGCTGTTGACTCTGCAGAGTCGAAAGACGTCGAATCATTCACAGACAGAGATCTCCCAACTCTAAGTGATATTGCTGGCAACATTCGGTTTTTCGCCAACCCGGGTCCCGACTTTGAAGGTCCCAGTACCGTTGATTGTTCTCTACTGAAACCGCTGGCGAAAACGATTGCGTTTTACCTGCCGCAGTTTCATGCGTTTGAAGACAATGACCAATGGTGGGGCACCGGATTTAGCGAGTGGCGCAACGTTGCACGCGGTACGCCGCGATATGCCGGTCATTACCAGCCTCGTATTCCGCGAGACCTTGGTTTTTACGATTTGAACGACAAGAGCATTTTGCCCAAACAGGCTGAAATGGCCAAGGCCAGTGGTATTGATGCGTTTTGTTTTTATTACTACTGGTTTAACGGCAAGCGCCTGATGGATATGCCGCTCGATATGTTCGCTGATGCGGATATCGATCAGGAATTCAGCATTATGTTCGCCAACGAAAATTGGACGAAAACCTGGGATGGTTTTGATAGCGAGGTGTTGATCAAACAAGACTATCGTGATGAAGATGAGGACGATTTCATCGAAGATACCGCACGCTATATGCGTCACGAACGTTATACGCATGTAAACGGTCGGCCTCTGTTTATCATTTACCGTCCGGGTCTGTTGCCTAATCCACGTGAAACGCTCGCCCGCTGGCGTGCCAAGTGGAAAGAGGCTGTTGGAAAAGAGCCGTGGATGCTGATGGTGCAGGGCTTCGGTGACGAAGACCCCAGAGAATTTGATTTGGATGGTGCTGTGGAATTTCCTCCACATAAGCTGTGTAAAGACATTCCTGATATGCACGACCAATTGACTATTCTCGACCCTAATTATCAAGGTCATGCCAAAGCGTACACTGATGTTATCAATCGGTCTTTGGATGAAGAGCCACCAGCTTACCCATTGGTTAAGACCGTTGTTCCGCATTGGGATAATGATGCTCGCAGGGAAGGACGTGGTTTCACCATGCACGGGTCGACACCTGCGTTGTATGAAGGTTGGTTACAAGGCGCAATTCGTTACGCTGAACAAAATCCGTTTAACGATCAACCGCTGGTATTTATTAATGCATGGAACGAATGGGCTGAAGGTGCCTACCTTGAGCCAGATGTTCACTATGGGCACGCATACCTGAATGCGACCCGCCGGGCAGTGCATGGAATAACCAGCTCCAGAGATCGCCAGAAGTTGTTACTTGTCGGGCACGATGCCTATAAACACGGCGCGCAAATGCTGTTGATGAGCATGGCGAAAATTTATACCCGACAGTTTGGACTTGATGTAACTATCCTGCTCAGAGATTCAGGTCCGCTAGTACCCACTTATCGTGAGGTGTGCAACACCGTGGTACTTGATCAACTGGGGGAGCAAAATCTTGAAGGTTGGGCGCGGCACCAGGGGTTTGATATTGCTATTTGCAATACCACGGTGACGGGCGATCTGGTTCCTGCGTTGAGCAAAGCTGGCGTCAGTATTGTCACGCTGTGCCACGAGCTGCCAACGTTAATTGAAGAATATAAGCTGGAGGCCAATCTGCAGATAGTCGCTGACCAGGCCAAGTACACCATTTTCCCATCGAGCATTGTTCAAAATGGCTTTAATCAGTTTGTATCCGATGTAAAGACCACTCAGAAGATTCTACCGCAGGGTCTCTATTTACCAATTGAATACAGCGAAACCAAGCGCACTGAAATTCGGAGCCAGCTTGGTATCCCAATGGACGCTAAGGTGGTGTTGAATGTTGGCTTTGCAGATTTACGCAAAGGCTTTGATATCTTTTTGCAGGTAGCGCGACAGATGATTGTTGAACGTCCTGACCTCCACTTTGTCTGGGCTGGTGCAATTAGTATGGATATGGAGCGTTGGGTGCAGTCGGATATAGACGCAGCGCTTGAAAAACGTATTCATCTGGTCGGCTTCACTAATAAAATGGCTGACTACTATTCTGCTTCGGATTGTTTGTTCTTGTCTTCGCGTGAAGATCCTTATCCGTCTGTTGTTCTGGAAGCCATGTGCGTTGGAGCACCCGTGGTTCTTTTCCAAAATGCCACAGGTTTTGATTCATTAATGTCGAAATACGGGCATGTGGTTGATCGAAACGATGTTTCTGCCATTAATCGTTCGATAGTTCATAGCTTATACAACGATTCACGTGCAGAAAAACAGGCTCGAGTTGAATATGTCGATAAGCACTGCCGCTTTGACGACTACTGCTTTGATCTTCTGCAACTGTTGAAGCCGGAATTAAAGAAAGTGTCGGTTGTAGTGCCTAACTACAATTATGAAGAGTATATGCCGTCGCGATTGAACAGCGTGTTTGATCAAACCTATCCGATATTTGAAACGCTGGTTCTCGATGACTGTTCCAAAGATGACAGTGTAAAGGTTATCGGTGATGTAGCTGAGAATGCCGTTCGAAAAATCGAATTGATCGAAGCTGAGAAAAACAGTGGGAATGTTTTTCATCAGTGGAAAAAGGGCATGAAGGCAAGTCGTGGCGATATAGTCTGGATAGCAGAAGCGGATGATTTAGCAGAACCCACGTTTATTGCAAAGTCGCTGGAAGCTTTTACAGATTCAACTGCGTTGAGTTTTACCAACTCAAAACAGATTGGAACTGACAATGAGCTATTGGCGAAAAATTACAACTACTATTACAACCTGATTGATGCAGCTTTGTTTGAAAGCGATTTTCGTCTCGATGGCATTGACTTTATCAAGCGCGCAATATCAATCAAGAATGTCATCATGAACGTTAGCTCGGTGCTGTGGCAGCGAGACGTTCTTGAGCAAGCTCTCGATGAAGTGGGAGATGATTTGTTCGATATGCACCTGGTAGGTGATTGGCGACTATATCTTGAGGCGCTCGGTGAGAAAGGCCGATCTGTTGCGTATATTGCTGAGTCGCTGAACATTCATCGCAGACATGAAGAAAGCGTTACCCAGTCACTTGACCATAAAGCGCATCTGGCTGAAATAGAATTCATCCATAGTCTGGTCAATGAGATGATCAACGCAGACTTTGAAGTTGTGCAGGAAATGGAAAACTACATAGAAGAATTGCGTGAACAGTTTGGACAGAAAGTCGTTAAGCAGAAAGCAGCGGCTTAACGCTAACAATATTTGAAAGGAACTACGATGTCGATTTTAAAGGGTAAGGGAGCAGTGAAGCCGGATATTTTTATCACCGGTGTCATGAAAGGTGGAACGACGATTCTGCATGACTATATCAGCACGCACCCGCAAATATCTTCCGGGACACAAAAAGAGATTCATTATTTCTCTTTGTTCTATGACAAGGGCCCGGACTGGTATGAGAGCCATTTTACCAATGTGCCCGAAGGCAATCGGACGATCGATGCGAGTCCGACGTATTTTGACACAACCAACACGTCGCAGATTCCACGTTTGATTCATGCTTACGCTGAAGATCCTCGCGTTATCCTGATCACGCGTGATCCGGTAGAGCGCGCGATTTCGCAATTTATACACTTGAAGGTGACAACCAGTGCACCTGCGCTACAAGATGTGGACATTGATGAGTTTTTTGCACAGAATTTCCATGATGCGTATCGCCAGAACACAACACTTGGTTATTACCTGAATCAAGTGCTTGGTTTTAGCCTGTACACGCGTAAGTTCATCACCTACCGACAGGAATTTGAAAAGCATCAGTTTCTTGTTCTGGACAATCAATCACTACGTGAATCACCAAGAGCGGTGATGGAATCTGTATTCGCGTTTCTGAATGTGGACTACGTCGATAACAAGGTGTTTGGTGTAGTGAAGCATTCGAACGGCAGTGGTATCAATCAGATTTCACTGGAAAGCTATAACAAGCTGGCTGAATTCCTTTACCCGGATTACAAGCACTTTTGTCATCAAGCAGGGATTACTTTTAAAGAGGCGGTGTATGATGACAAGCAGTCAGCAAATATCGCCTGAGCCCTTGGCGAACAATACAAAAGCTGTGAATGCCGTAACTTCTCAGGGTTCCGCTGTTCCTGTGGAAACCAGCGCCGCTGTATCGAGCGATTCAACGGACGCGAATAAAGTTGTTTCAATCGATCAGACTGCTCTGAATCAGGCGGACGCGAGCAACGAGCCCTATCTGGACAACCCTGTTCACGAAGGCGAGGACGGATGGCTGTTTCTGGTGTCCGGTTCTAATAACGTGCTCGATCTATACAAGAAAGAGTCAGCCTTCACAGATGAAATGGCTGACAAGTGGGTGCAGCTGTTGCAAAAGCGTGCCTCGACCTTTCAGGAGCAAGGAATTCAGTACTTGCATCTGCCTGCACCTGAAAAACTGACGGTCATGCACGAACAATATCTGGGTACACTGGAAAATATCGGCGGTAGTCCGGTGCTGAAAATGGCAGAAAAGCATGCTGCCAAAGTTCCATGTATGGTAAACGTGGTTCCGTATTTTCGTAAACAGCTCGATCAAACGCTGTTGTATTGGAAAACCGATACACA
The DNA here is from genome assembly GCA_937981955.1 of uncultured Granulosicoccaceae bacterium. GTDB lineage: Bacteria > Pseudomonadota > Gammaproteobacteria > Granulosicoccales > Granulosicoccaceae > Granulosicoccus. The sequence goes on along the minus strand of CALJNA010000145.1, from coordinate 499 downwards.
TTGGAGTTTCTGGGGTTGCTATTCTGCTTACCAGCTTTTATGTGGACGCATGGGCGTTGAGCCTCATTCGGCCATGCTCAACTACCCGTACCATGAAGGTGAAGTGTTGTTCGATCTGGGTGCCAAGCTTGATGAACCACGCAAGGAGAAAGCGCGTTTTTATCAGTTAGCCCAAAACGCCGAACGAACCTACGCGAACCCGATAATCCGCTTTAAAGAAGAACAAAAGCTGGTAGATGAGGGACATTTACATGTCGGTTCGCATGTGGTTTACAAGAACACATCCGAGCATGCCATTGACAAATGTGTGATGCTTTTTGGCGATTCGTTTTCTGAGTGCAGAGAGCATTTACTGACGGGTATGCTGGCCGAAACGTTCAGAGAAGTCCACTTCATCTGGAATGCGAATATTGACTACGAATACGTCAATTTTATCAAGCCGGATGTTGTTATTACCGAGTTAGCCGAACGGTTCATGACTCGTGTTCCTGAAGATAAA
>CALJNA010000144.1 GCA_937981955.1 uncultured Granulosicoccaceae bacterium | reverse complement strand
ATCGACGTGCGGATAGCCCATAGGGGTCCAACAGCGATAATCGCTGTAATTAGAGACCGAATATACGTGAGCAGTCGTACCTTTCTGGCATCATCATTTGCTTGCAAAAGAGGAGGAGTCCATATACGCAGCGGGGGCAGTTGGGGTTCATATCCTTTGAACCTTGTTTTGTTTAGGAGCTACTGACTATAACTGAAAATCAGCATCAACACTCAAGTCGACCAGTTAGGGGTCTTCACCACCAACAAAGTTAGCAGCAGCTGTCCCCTTGATTTTTTCCAGTAACTCATCATCGATTTCAGAGCCATCGACCACGCCCAGTAGTATGCCTTTTCGTCTGGATTTGGCACGCATGTTCTTGATATCACTTTCTGACTTTGTGGTTCTTTGCGACGAGCGTCTTCCCCATTCACCAAGACGTTCATACATCATGTCTATAATGTCGTTGTGTTTGGCGGAATCACCCAGATCAGTAAGCTCATTCGGGTCGGCTTTCATATCGAACAACATAGGTCGGAACCCACCCTCGGCGTGCATAAATTTCCATCGTTTGTCTGTGATCATAAACAAACGCGCATCGCGAGGTTCAAGCCCAAGTCTTGCCGCCATGACCGTGGCCGAGTAGTCGAACTCGCTTACTGCGTATTCTCGCCACGAATCAACCGTTTTACCGTGCAGAAACGGCAGCAATGAGCGGCCTTCTACGATGTGGTCTGGAACTCCTCCGCCAGCCACTTCAATAAACGTTGCAGCAAGATCGATACTTTCTACCAACTCATCACACACTTGACCACGCGTGCTATCAGCGTCGGCCGACGGGTCGTATACGATCAACGGGACTTTCACAGAGCACTCATGAAACAGATCTTTTTCACCAAGCCAATGGTCACCCAGGTAATCACCGTGATCTGAAGTAACAACAATCATGGTGTCATTCATTTGGCCTGTTTTCTCCAGGTGATCAAACAACACACCAAGCTGATCATCGCATTGTTTTATCAAGCCCATGTAGGCAGGCACCACCCCTTCACGCACACCATCACTGGAAATCGCCTTGCCAATTGCGTTGTTAAAGTATGCTTCATAAACCGGATGAGCGTTTATGCGTTCCTGTTCGTCGCGTACAACAGGCAGCACATGGTCAGCTGAATACATATTGTGGTAGGGCGCAGGGACAATGTAAGGCCAGTGCGGTTTAATGTAAGACAAATGGCAATGCCACGGGGCCTCACTATCATCCATTTTATCCAGAAAGCGAATGGCCTCTCTGGTTAACCACGGAGTTTCTGAATCTTCTTCTCGAATGTTTGCTGGTTTCGATGCGTGTTGAAGTAACCAACCACTGGCAATTTCCATATCGTCTTCCACACCGGAATTGGCATAGTCATGCCAGGGGTTGTCACCGGGATACTGCTTTTCTTTCAGGTAGGCATTGTACGGAGATGGCTTGCTATCGTACGGTCCATCCGGGCCTTCACCCCATAAACCATCATCCCGAACAAAAACATCAAATCCGCATTCAGACACCCGAGCACCAATGGTGCTATCACTGCTGAGGCCAAGGCGTTCCATGCCGGCAGTGTCAACCGCCATATGAGTTTTACCTACCAACCAGGAATTCATACCCGATTCACGAAGATGATCTGCCAGCGTCTGCTCACCGACTTTCAATGGAAAATTGTTCCAGGCCGCACCGTGGCTACTAACATATCGCCCGGTGTAGAAACTCATTCGTGATGCACCACAAACCGGCGATTGAACATAGCAGCGTGAGAACCGCATGCCCTTCTGGGCCAGTTTGTCCATATTCGGTGTTTGTAAATGAGGGTGGCCAGCGCAACTCAGATAATCAAATCGAAGTTGGTCATACATAATGAACAGGATATTTTTCTTCTTCATAGCCACTGCATATTCCTGCGGTGTATGCCTAAATTTCGGTGTAAGCGCTATCAGTCATGCTGACAATCGTTGGATAAACTTCGGGAGCCGCAGCCACGACCCGACCACCAGCTTGCAGCATGGCACCCAGATCAAACGGCTGAACAATACCTCCTGCTCGTTCGATCAGGTAAAGGCCCGCCAAACAATCCCAGGCATACATGTGCGGCTCAACATAGGCGATGAGTCGACCGCTTGCAACATATGCAAGCATCAATGCACCCGAGCCATTGCAATGGTATATACCGCCCTGAGCCAGGAACTGTTCGAAAAACCGAACTGTCATCCGGCTATCCAGGCGGGTAGAATGTCCGACCGCTACCGACCCATCGGTTAGCGATTTGGCATTAGAAATTTGTATCGGTTTGCCATTTAAACTGACATCGAAACCATCGCAAGCACTGAACGTTTCTCCCGTGACCGGATCAACAATAACGCCGAAAACGGTTTTGCCCGCAGACACACCGGCGATGACAACGCACCAACTTGGTATGCCGTTGACGAAACTGGATGTACCGTCGATTGGATCAATAACCCAGGTATAGGTAGTTGAACCAACCTGGTTTCCATGTTCTTCGCCGACTATGGAGTCATCTGGAAAGCGTGCATTAATCGCTTCACGAATTTGTTGTTCAACATCTCGATCAGCATTGGATACCCAGTCTTGTGCGCCCTTTGATTCAATATTAAGCGCGTCTCGATGCGTAAAATGATGCAAGGCTTTTTGTGCAGCTGCCTGGGTTATTTCCAAAGCCGCCGTATACCGTTGTTCTAAATCGCTCATGCGCGCATATGTCCTGTTCTGTAGTTAGGAGGCAATGAGCGATAAACACTAAAGCAAGGGTAGTGTATTCGCCAATACTTTCTGAGCTGACGCCATGCCGGTTTCTATTGCATCCGACCACTGGTTTACATCTATAACACCATCGCCCTTACCGGCTGCCAGATTAACCGCTACAGCACAAAAGGCATAGTCAACGCCAAGCTCTCTGGCCAGAGCAGCTTCTGGCATGCTACTCATACCAACCACCGAGCAACCATCACGTTCCATGCGACGAATCTCTGCAACTGTTTCGAGTCTGGGCCCGGACACAGCACCGTAGGTTCCGTGATCGACCACTGACGCACCGGCTTGCTTGCCACCCTGAATAAGAGCCTGACGCAGTGCATCGTTGTACGGATAACTGAAGTCGATGTGTTTTGGAATGCCGCCATCACCGCTGTCGTAGCTGCCGGTACGATCCGAGGTGTAGTCGATAATCTGATCGGGTATGACAATGTCTCCCACCTTGACCTTATCGTCAATAGCACCGACAACGCCGACCGCAAGAATACGCGTGACACCAACTGAATGCAGGGCCCACACATTGGCGCAATAGTTAACCATATGTGCAGGTATGGACAGTCTGTTGCCGTGTCGCGAAAGAAACACGACACCGTCGCCGCCTAACTCACCAAAAACGAGTGGGCAGGAAGGAGCACCATAAGGTGTTTTAACCATTTCCCTGCGATTGACCACATTACCTTCCAGTCGGGAGAGTCCGGTTCCACCTATGATTGCCAAATTCGTCATCTTACGATTATCCAGGAAAACTTTTTAAGTTTGATGCAACAACACGCACGCCATAGCCGCAATACCTTCTTCGCGTCCACAAAAACCCAACCACTCTGTGGTGGTCGCCTTAACATTCACGCAGGCCAGCTCAATACCGGTGTCTTCAGCAATGCAGGCTCGCATGGCATCGATGTGCGGGTTCATTTTGGGCACTTGAGCGATAATGGTTGAATCAATATTGCCACAGCGCAATCCACTACTGGCCACCTTCGAAACAACCTCGCGAAGCAAGGCGCGACTGTCTGCATTTTTGTAGGTTTCGTCTGTATCAGGAAAATGTTTTCCTATATCACCAAGACCTGCTGCACCGAGTATGGCGTCACTAATGGCATGCAGCAGCACATCGCCATCGGAATGTGCTTCAAATGCTCTGTTATGTGCTATGCGCACACCCCCAATCATCAGATGATCACCTTCGGTGAACGCATGCACATCATAGCCTTGCCCAATACGCATATTCATTATGAAGCAGGTATCCGCATTCAACTGTTTTCATTCATCATTGATTGACTATTGCTCTCACGTAATTCCATGAGAGCCAGAGCCATATCAAAGTCACGCGCATGCGTTATCTTGAAGTTCGGTTGAATTGCTTCAACCAGCGCCGGTTTGAAACCCGAGCGCTCCATAACGCACGCCTCATCGGTAATTTCGCCTGCATCAATTGCGGCTTTGTTTTTTACTAAACATTGCAGCAATACGGATGCTTGAAACATTTGCGGCGTTTGCGCATGCCATAAGTTAGAACGACTCACCGTCTCACTGATAATCGATGCGTTAGATCCGGACACGTCTTCTGAAACGTCGGCACGCTTTAAGGTGTCCTGAACTTTTGATGCGAGTAAGCCACCCTGTTCAGGTGCTCTGCCAACACGTTCAATCAACCGAACAATATCTTCTTTGGCCGTCATTGCACGAGCTGCATCGTGCACCAGTACCATGGCATTGTCGCTGGATGATGCATTGCAGACTTTCTTCAAACCAGCCATAACCGATTCAGCGCGACTGGCACCACCAATGGTTGTGAGCACATTCTGATAACCACTGGCTGGGAGTTTCGACCATAAACTATCTGCTTCTGAGAGCACGACAACGACACCGCTTATGTCGGGAAGTTCAAGCAAGGTGTCAACGGCACGCTGCAGCAGGCAACGGCCTTTCAATTCAAGATATTGTTTCGGATAGGCAGACGGGAGTCGAGTTCCCTGGCCAGCTGCGGGTACCACTGCCCACAATTCACGGTTGCCTGGCTGAGTGTCGTTCACTGGGGCGGAAGATCTTCTGCCGCACCGCTCCGATCGATAAGTTTGCGGCCGTCGGGCTGTTGTGTCTGCGGTAGCTCCATGGTTTGTACTGTGCCCGATGCTCGGCCTTCGCGTACAAACTGATAAAACGTTTCATCACTGTCTATCATGCCAAGCTCGGAACGCGCACGCTCTTCAATAGCATCCAGCCCACTTTTCAAATCGGCTACTTCCGCTTCCAAAGCCTGGTTTCGGCCACGCAAGCGCAGCAGCTCTGCGTTGGCTTGCTTGCTCTGCTGATTAAGCCGCCACACTTCCTGTGCGCTGCCGTTGCCAAACCACAGACGATACTGCAGGGCAAGAAACATCAGCAGTAAAATGGCGAGCAAAACCTTCATTAATTACAAAGCCTGTTTGAATGCAGAAGCGCCTGCGTAAACGGCACGATCACCAAGAAACTCTTCAATGCGCAGCAACTGGTTGTACTTTGCAATACGATCAGAGCGTGACAAAGAACCGGTTTTAATCTGTTTTGCGTTGGTCGCAACAGACAGATCAGCAATGGTGGTGTCTTCAGTTTCACCCGAGCGATGTGATGTAACCGTGGTATACCCGGCATCGTGCGCAAGTTTTATGGTTTCCAGCGTTTCACTTAAAGTACCAATCTGATTGACTTTGACCAGCACCGAATTTGCAATGCCTTCGTCAATACCGCGCTGAACAATTTTAGGGTTGGTGACAAACAAATCGTCGCCTACCAGCTGAATGGAATCTTTTAATCGGTTCGACATAATTTTCCAGCCATCCCAGTCGCCTTCATCCAACCCGTCTTCGATGGAAATTATTGGATATTTGTCGACCCACTCCGCCAGGTATTCAACAAAACCGGCTGCATCAAACTTTCGACCTTCTGATGCCAGATCGTAAGTGCCGTCTTTATAAAATTCAGAGCTCGCCACATCGAGTGCAAGATACACATCGCGGCCTGCTTCATAGCCCGCTTTTTCGATAGCCAGCAAAATGGTTTCAATTGCTTCTTCATTGGAGGACAGGTTTGGCGCAAAACCACCTTCATCGCCTACATTGGTGTTCATACCACGATCGTGCAACACGCCACGAAGGCTGTGAAAAATTTCGGCACCACATCGCAATGCTTCGCTAAAACTGGATGCACCCACGGGCATAACCATGAACTCCTGCAAATCAACACTGTTGTCTGCGTGTGAGCCACCGTTGATGATGTTCATCATGGGAACCGGCAGATTAACCGCATCCTTACCACCAAGGTATTCAAACAGCATTTTGTCATTCGCGTTTGCAGCGGCGTGTGCATTTGCCATGGACACACCCAGCAAGGCATTTGCACCGAGCTTGTCTTTGTTTTCTGAACCGTCAAGTTCGAGCATGAGCTTATCCAAACCGGCCTGATCGGTTGCATCGTGACCGATCAGTGCATCTCGGATGGTGGTGTTGATATTTTCTACCGCGTTCAGTACACCTTTACCGCCATAACGTGACTTGTCACCATCACGCAATTCGAGCGCTTCACGAGTTCCGGTTGACGCACCCGATGGCACAGCTGCCCGACCACGGTGACCTGAAGCGAGCACCACATCGGCCTCGACTGTGGGGTTCCCACGAGAATCCATCACTTCACGGGCTTTGATGTTTTCAATCTTGGTATTCATCTATTCGTCACGATTCCAGTATGTGTCAGTTATCGATGTATGAAGTTTCAGCGAACGCTTGCTGCTTCACTACTTTATCGAGTTCAATCAGCGTGCCAAGCAAGCTCTCCAGCTCAGGTAACGGCCATGCATTTGGTCCATCGCATGGTGCATTGGCAGGATCAGGGTGTGTCTCCATGAACACACCGGATACGCCAGCAGCTACCGCCGCACGCGCAAGAACTGGGACAAACTCGCGTTGTCCACCGCTTGATGTGCCCTGGCCACCAGGTAGTTGCACCGAATGCGTAGCATCGAATACAACTGGCTTACCGGTAGAGCGCATAATGGCTAGTCCGCGCATGTCGGTGACCAGATTGTTGTAGCCGAACGATGCGCCACGCTCGCAAAGCATCACATGCTCATTGCCTGCAGCAGCCATTTTATCAACCACATTTTGCATGTCTGCCGGTGCCATGAACTGCCCTTTCTTTACGTTAACGGGCTTGCCGGCTCGGGCAACACGCTGAATAAAATTCGTTTGCCGACTAAGAAACGCCGGAGTTTGCAATACATCAACCACATCAGCGACTTCATCCATTGGTGTGTCTTCATGCACATCGGTAACAACGGGGACATCGATTTCTGTGCGCACCTTTTGCAAAATGCGTAAGCCTTCTTCAAGACCAAGGCCACGAAAACTATCCGCAGACGAGCGATTGGCTTTGTCGTAAGACGACTTATAAATAAATGGAATACCCAACCGCGCGGTCATGGCTTTCAACTCGCTGGCTGTCTCCATGGCAAGCGCTTCAGATTCAATCACACAAGGGCCGGCTATCAGGAACAACGGCTGATCCGGACCGACTTCAAAACCACATAGTTGCATGTTTATATAACCGTATCCGTCGCGCTGTGGTTTCCTGAGCTTTGTGCAGCGGCAGGATGAACAGGTGTCGAAGCCGCTGATTGAGCACTGCTACTTTCCCCGTTGACACTTTGAGTTGATGAACCATCCGAAATAGCATTGCGTTGCTGAAACGAACTGGCTGCGTTGATAAAACCGGTAAACAGCGGATGACCGTCTCTGGGATTGGATGTGTACTCGGGGTGGAACTGACATCCGACAAACCAGGGATGATTATCCAGCTCCATCATTTCAACCAAACCATGATCATCATTGGACCTTGCCGATATGACCATGCCCGCTGATACCAAACGATTAGTATAGTTATTGTTGAATTCAAAGCGATGACGATGACGCTCGATCACTTCTGTGGAGCCGTACATTCTTGCGGCTAGCGAGCCTTCAGTCAATTTGCACAACTGCCCGCCTAACCGCATGGTGCCACCAAGGTCTGAATCGCTATCGCGAATAATGGTTTCACCATTTTCGTTTTGCCATTCAGTAATCAGCGCGATGACAGGGTCCTTGGTATTCATATCAAATTCAGAACTGTTGGCAGCTTCAATACCTGCCACATTTCGCGCATAGTCAATTACCGCAACCTGCATCCCCAGGCATATACCAAGATAGGGAACATTGTTTTCCCTGGCAAAACGGGCAGCGGCCACTTTGCCTTCAACGCCACGATTACCAAACCCTCCGGGAACTAGAATGGCATCCACTTCACTGAGCGACTGTGTGTCTCCCTTTTCAAGCTTCTCTGCATCGATATAACGAATCTTGACCTTGTTACCGGTTTTGACACCAGCATGAGTCAATGCTTCGTTAAGCGATTTATAGGATTCTGTTAGCTCGGTGTACTTACCCACCATGGCGATTGTGACAAGACCATCGGGATTGCGAATGCCATCGACCACAGCGTGCCATTCAGCCAAATCAGCCGGTGGTAAATCCATTCTGAATTGATCAACCACCAGCTCATCAACAAACTGCTCATGTAGCATGCGCGGAATGTCGTAAATGCAATCAACATCAGAGGCAGCAATAACGGCCTTCTCCTGCACATTGGTAAACAGCGCAATTTTGCGTCTGTCACCATCGGGTAGAGGACGATCACAACGACATAAAAGAATGTCGGGCTGAATACCTATAGAGCGCAACTCTTTAACCGAATGCTGTGTCGGTTTGGTTTTTATTTCACCGGCAGTAGCAATGTAAGGCACCAGGGTCAGGTGCATGAACAATGTTTTTTCGCGTCCAAGCTCCACGCCCATTTGGCGAATGGCTTCAAGAAACGGCAAGGATTCGATATCACCGACTGTGCCGCCGATTTCGACCATGGCAACATCAGCATCGCCAGCCCCGACCAGAATCCGGCGACGTATTTCATCGGTAATGTGCGGTATAACCTGCACCGTTGCACCAAGGTAGTTACCTTTTCGCTCATTGGAAATGACGGTTTCGTAAACGCGACCCGTGGTGAAATTATTGTTTTGGCTGGTTTTGATTCGAACAAAACGCTCGTAGTGACCCAGATCGAGATCGGTTTCGGCACCATCTTCGGTGACGAACACTTCACCATGTTGATACGGACTCATGGTGCCCGGATCGACATTGATATACGGATCGAGTTTGAGCATCGCGATTTTTAAACCGCGTGCTTCCAACAGCGCCGCAAGGGAGGCAGCAGATATGCCCTTGCCTAAAGACGACACAACACCGCCAGTAACGAAGATAAAACGCGTCATATATAACTTTTGACTTTATATTGCGCCAGCACAGATAAAACTGTGAGGTTGTTGACGCGGTGGTACCGAGAAACCAACTCATTTGTGAGTACTTATTTGTGAAAAACAAGAAAGTAAACTGCAAACTGTATTGGTTAGCGCGTAAGGCTTTTGATCGCCTCAGAATGGACGTAAAGTTTACCAGAATCGAGGGTTTGCGACAATTGCCGCACCGGCTTTATGCTATTTCCGTGACGGCTCTGAAATCGACAGCAACCGCTATATTCCACACAGCTGCCAGGCGGTCCCCGACGTACAGCAACGGCACTGAATCGCGTTGCCACGGTGGTACGGCTGACTCTTGCAATACCTTTTTAACCGCCTTGTGGTAGGCCGGTTCGCCGAGTTTGATCAGTTCCCCACCAACTCTGCTGCGCACGGTAATGCAGCCTTTTTCGGGTAACTCCAAACCCTGTTGCTCACAGGCGGCTTTGGACAGTAACTGACCAGTTTCCTCGATCAGTAAATCATCAAATGGTGCTGCCCACTCATGCGTGAAGGGCTCTTTGGATAATTGACCAGGCAAAAGATAAAGCCAGTCACGGTGACGCCGGAATTCGTAGTCGCGAACATTGACCAAACCGGCGGTTTCGTGACCTGCGTGCAATAAACTGCGACTGAGTTCGCGCAAGTCTTGCAATCGTGGCATGCGCAGGCCTGCCTGACGGACCCATAAACGAATAGCGTTATAACCGCGTTCGCGAGGCAGTTTATTCAGGGCTTCAATACTGAGCTGATTTTCACCCGGTACGCGCACCAGCTCAAGGTCTTCAAGCCCAACGTCCTGCAGCGTCTGACTAGCAGCGGCACAGCGCATGGCCGAGCGACTCAGGGTTTGTGTGGCGGCTGGCCAACGGGTGCGCAGCAGCGGCAAGATATCCTGTCGAATAAAATTGCGATCGAAACGCAAATCGGTGTTGCTGGTGTCTTCCATCCAGCGCAACCCGTTGCCATGGGCGTAATCGCTGAGCATGTGCTGAGTGCAATTTAACAACGGTCGGGCCATGAAACCATCGGCAAATGTTCGCTTTCGCGGGATGCAGGCGAGCCCGTCCGGACCACTGCCACGCAGTGCCTGTAATAGGAAAGTTTCCGCCTGATCGTCAGCATGTTGCGCCAGCAGTAATTGTTCGCCCGGCATCATGATATCGGCAAAGGCTTCGTATCTTGCCCGTCGCGCACCGGCTTCTACCCCGTCGCGCGTCGTGTCGACCACCACCCGTCGAGTGACCAGCGGAACACCCAATCCATCACAAACAAATTCGGCGTGACGTACCCATTGTTCGCTGTCAGCTTGAAGGCCATGATCGATATGGACAGCGCGTAATTCAACATCGGGGCGCTCGTTTAGTAATTCTGCGGCAACGTGCAATAGAACATGGGAATCCATGCCGGCACTGTAGGCGATGCAGTATTGTGTGGCGTCCTGCGATTGCAGATATTGCGTCAACGCCTCGGCTGGACTGGACACGCCGGAGGCCATTAGCTTTCTTTGAATTGACCGTAAGCCCGAAGCTTTTCCATACGGGCAGATAACAATGCTTCGGTGGGTAAACCACTCAGGCGTGCCAGCTCGTCGACCAGCACACTTTTCAATGACTGCGCAACGGCATCCGGGTCACGATGTGCACCACCGAGTGGCTCGTCGATAACACGATCGACCAAGCCAAGTTCAAGTAAACGTTCAGACGTGACACCCATGGCTTCGGCTGCATCGGATGCACGGTCGGCGCTTTTATACAATATGGATGCGCACCCTTCCGGACTGATTACCGAGTAGATGCTGTATTGCAGCATCATGACCTGATCTCCGACACCGATTGCAAGCGCGCCACCGGAACCGCCTTCTCCAATAACGGTGCAAATGATCGGGGTTTTCAGATCAGCCATGACAAACAGGTTTCTGGCAATCGCTTCACTCTGCCCACGTTCTTCTGCACCGACACCGGGGTATGCACCGGGGGTGTCGATAAAAGTAATAACCGGCAGCTGGAAGCGTTCCGCCATTTCCATCAGACGCTTCGCCTTTCGATAGCCTTCAGGTCTTGGCATGCCAAAGTTATGATGGATTTTTTCTTTGGTATCGCGGCCCTTTTCGTGTCCGATCACCACCACAGGCTTGCCGTTTAAACGGGCAAGACCACCGATAATCGCCGAATCATCTCCATACAGGCGATCGCCATGCAGCTCATCGAAATCAGTAAAAACAGAGTCGATGTAAAACCGGGTGTAAGGACGTTGCGGATGTCGTGCCAGCTGGGTGACCTGCCACGATGTCAGTTTCGAGAAGATACTTTGCGTGAGCGAGTCGCACTTGTTTTTAAGGCGATCGATTTCTTCACTGATATTGATGTCAGCGTCGTCGGATGCAAACTGCAGCTCCCGAATTTTCGCTTCAAGCTCAGCGATGGGTTGTTCAAAGTCGAGAAAATTCGGATTCATTAATTGTCAGGATTTGCGCCGCGAATCTGTGTTGTTCATCTATTCTACCGCAGCTGGCGGCCATCAGCGAACACTATTAGCGCATTGCCTGCAAAAGCATGGAAAAACCTGCATGCCTAGTACACCAGCTCCACACTGCCTTCACCCGTGATTTGATTCAGATTGTCAAGCAGCTCGTGCTGCGGGCTCACCCACCAAAGCTGACCCGCTTTAATGACCGCCTTTGCCTGACCATTGTGATATTCAAAACAGACCGGCGTGCTGCCACTTTTGTAGGTCTCCAGAGTTGCCAGCAAATCCTGCAGGCCATTTTGTCGCAGTTGATCCTGTTTCAGATTGATGACCAACCGCCTGGCGAATCGAGCTCGTGCTTGCGTCATATCGTATATTTCACGCGCTCGTATTTTATAGCCGCCATTGAAATCATCCGGACTCACATCACCGTCTACTACCAGCACATCGTCTTTTACAATCATATGTGCACTGGTGTCGATCAGCTCACCACTCAAGCTGACTTCGACACGTTCCGACTGATCATCAAGCGTGACAAATGCCATTTTGCGGCCTTGAATATCACGGAATCGAACGGCCATAACCAGGCCTGCGGCAATTACCGGTACGCCTTTCTGACGATAGCTTGGCATGTTGTCGTTGCTGCTGCCAGCTTTTCCACAGATGATTTTCAAATTGCCGTGGGTGAACTTTTCCAGCTCGGATTTGTATTCGTTAATCGGATGTCCGCTAAGGTATAAACCCAATGTGTCTTTTTCCGCACGAAGTCTTTCTCGATCGGTCCAGTCAGGCTTTAACGGCATGCTGGAAACGTCGGTATCAGATGTTCCATTTGCGTCACCGGAATTATCTGGCGCATCAAGACCAAACAAATCGTTCTGACCAGCGGCGGCATCGCGGTGCATTTGTTCGGCACCGTGTAATGCATCGCCAAGATACGCGATCAGGCTGGCTCGATTGGGTCCCAGTTGATCGGCCGCCCCCGAGTTAATCAGTGCCTCGAGAACCCGTCGATTCACACTGCCCTGATCGGCCCGTCGACAAAGATCATCCAGATCATGAAACGCACCATTGTTATCGCGTTCTATTAACACGTTTGCCAGGGCTGCCTCACCAACGCCTTTAATTGCACCAAGTCCATAGACCACGGTGTTCTCATCGAGTACCGAAAAGCGAACACTCGAGCGATTAATGCACGGTGAGTTGACGTTTAGTCCCATGGCTTTGCATTCTTCAATCAGCACAACGACTTTTTCGGTGTTATCCATATCTGCCGAAAGTACCGCAGCCATAAAAGCCGCCGGGTGATGACATTTAAGCCACGCAGTCTGATAAGACAGCAAAGCGTATGCAGCTGAATGAGACTTGTTAAAACCGTAGCCCGCAAACTTTTCAACCAGATCGAAAATATTCCCGGCTAGATCTTTATCAATATCGTTATCTTCGCAACCCTGCAAAAACACCGAACGCTGCTTGGCCATTTCTTCGGCCTTTTTCTTACCCATGGCACGGCGCAGAATGTCGGCCGAACCCAATGAGAACCCGCCCATCACCTGAGCGATCTGTATAACCTGCTCCTGATAAAGGATGACACCATAGGTGGGTTCAAGAATCGGCTGCAGAATATCGAGCTGATAATCTTCGTGCGGCCACGACATTGGTTTTCTGCCGTGCTTGCGATCGATAAAGTCATCTACCATGCCCGATTGCAACGGACCCGGCCGATACAAAGCAACCAGTGCAATGATGTCTTCAAAGTTATCCGGTTGCAGCCGTTCAATCAGCCGTTTCATACCAGCAGATTCAAGCTGGAAAACAGCCGTGGTTTGAGCTTGTTGTAAAAGTTTGTAAGTGGGCTCGTCGTCTAACGGTAAAGCAAGTAAATCAAGTGGTGTATCGGTGTGTGAATCGATTTCCTTTACCGCATTATCGATAATTGTCAGTGTGCGTAAGCCAAGGAAATCAAATTTGACCAAGCCAACATCTTCCGCATCGTCCTTGTCGAACTGGGTAACGAGCGAACTCCCATCTGCTTCACAATACAGTGGTGTAAAGTCAGTTAGTGCCGTTGGTGCAATAACAACACCACCGGCATGCTTGCCTGCGTTTCGTGCAAGCCCTTCGAGCGCCAAAGCCATATCGAGAAGCGAGGTTACTTCTTCATCTTCACGATAGGCACGAGAAAGATCTTCTGATTCTGCCAATGCTTTAGTGAGTGTCATGCCGACTTCAAACGGCACCATCTTGGCTATGCGATCAACAAATCCATAGGGATGACTCATGACCCGGCCAACATCGCGTACCACCGCTTTCGCCGCCATGGTGCCGTAGGTAATGATTTGCGAAACCCGTTGAGCCCCGTACTTTTGCGATACATATTGGATGACGCGGTCACGACCATCCATACAAAAGTCGATATCAAAATCGGGCATGGACACACGTTCAGGATTCAGAAAGCGTTCGAACAGCAAGTCGTATTCGAGCGGATCGAGATCGGTTATTTCAAGCGCATAAGCGACTAACGATCCTGCACCCGAGCCCCGGCCCGGGCCAACTGGTATGCGGTTTTCCCTTGACCAGCGGATAAAGTCAGCAACAATAAGGAAATAACCGGGAAATTCCATTTGCGTAATAACGTCAAGCTCTTGCTGCAGTCTGTCGTCATAGGGCTTTCGGATCTGTGCAAAATCTTCTGCGCTGGTGTCGTAGAGTTGTTGAAGACGCTTTTCCAGACCTTCAGCCGATAGTTGCCGAAAATAATCTGACTCGGTCATACCCTCGGGTATAGGAAAATCGGGCAACACTGGTTTACCCAGAGACAGCTGCATGTTGCAACGCTTGGCGATTTCAACCGAGTTGGCGAGCGCCTCGGGAATGTCTTCAAACAGCGAACACATTTCTTCTTCGGTTTTAAGATACTGGAATTCGCTGATCTGTTTTGGCCGAGACGGATCGGCTAATACGTAACCTGACTGAATACACTCACGCGCTTCATGTGCAGCGAAATCGTCTTTATGGATAAAGCGAACATCGTTGGTGGCAACCACCGGTATACCAAGATCATTCGCGATAGCGCAGGCACCGCGAATATAGGCTTGTTCACCGTTGCGATCGGTTCTGGTTAATTCCAGATAGTAGCGATCACCAAACAGATTTTTCCAGTGTGTTGCCAGTTCGCGCGCTTGAGATTCCTGCCCGCGCTGTAATGCATCAGCCACATCACTTTCAATACCACCGGACAACATGATGATGCCGTCACTTGCATCGTCTATCCACTCACGATGGATAACCGGGGTTCCAGCATGCTGGCCTTCTTGATAACTACGCGAAACCAGTCGCGTTAGATTGCCGTAACCAATGTCGTTCTGCACCAACAGAATGGCACGGAATAACTGCGGCTTTTTGGCTTCTTCGATTTGAATCCGCACATCGACACCGGCAATGGGTTTGACGCCGCCAGCGAGTGCCGCACGATAGAACTTCACCAGCGAAAACAGATTCGCACGATCGGTGACGGCCACGGCGGGCATGCTGTCCGCGACTTTTTCAATCAGCGGTTTAATTCGAACCGTGCTGTCTATTAATGAGAATTCGGTATGAACACTCAAGTGAACGAATCGGGTACTCATGCCTCGGTTGTTTCTTTTTTGACCATTAATGCATTTCGGACCGGTGCGAAAGATTGTCGGTGTAACGGGGTGACGCCGAACTGCATGATAGCGGCCCGGTGCTGTGCTGTGGGGTAACCTTTGTGACGATCGAATCCGAATTCCGGGTGTTTTTGATGCAATTCGACCATTTGCCGGTCGCGAGCGACTTTTGCGATGATGGATGCTGCGCTAATGGATTGCACATGTTGATCACCCTTGACAATCGCCTGGCAAGGATAGTCGACAGCCGGACAACGATTACCGTCAACGAGCACGAGATTCGGCGCCAGACCCAGCCCTTCAACGGCTCTTTTCATCGCCAGCATACTGGCGTGCAGGATATTAAGCTGATCGATTTCGGCAACCGATGCCTCCGCAATGCAGTACGCCATTGCTCGTTTGCGAATCAGCTTGTCCAGTGTTTCGCGTTTTGCCTCATCAAGCAGCTTTGAGTCGAGCAAACCTTCAATGGGTTTTTTCGGGTTCAAAATGACCGCTGCAGCCACAACCGCACCAGCAAGTGGCCCTCTACCCACTTCGTCCACGCCTGCGATCAAGTGTGGCTGACGACGCTTATCGGTTGATGAAGAAACTGGCATGCAATGCAATTTATTTTGTCTTAACACTCAGCCCAAGTACACTACCAGAATGACGACGACAGAAACCATTGCGATGAACCGCCCGATGCAAAAAAAGACTGACGAGGTGGTTGAGCCGTTGCGCATGGCCGTTGTTGGCACCGGATACCTGGGTCGATTCCATGCACAAAAATACCAGCAACTTAAGCAGTCCCGGTTGGTTGCCATTTGCGATGTGGACAAAAATCGCGCAAACGAAATCGCAAATGAGTTGTCGACCGTCGCCTTGACCGATCCGTCCGAGCTGGTGGGCAAAGTTGATGCGGTCAGTATCGCGTCTCCGACCACAACGCATTTCACCGTTGCCAAAGATCTGCTTGAAGCTGGCGTGCACGTGCTGGTTGAAAAACCGATGACCGTTACGGTTGATGAGGCGCAAACACTTATCGATACAGCCAAAGCGCATTCGTGTGTTTTGCAGGTGGGTCACCTTGAACGCTTCAACCCGGCACTACTTTCCGTTGCAGACCAAATTAGTGCACCAATTTTTATCGAGTCGCATCGTCTTGCCCCGTTTACCTCTCGAGGGGCTGACGTTAACGTTGTACTGGATTTAATGATTCACGACATTGACATTATTATGCACCTGGTTGATGCCGAGTTAACCGCCATCCATGCGAATGGATCGCCTGTGGTGTCCAATGCAACTGATATTGCCAATGCGCGACTTGAGTTCAGCAACGGTTGTGTAGCCAATGTTACAGCCAGTCGCGTTAGCGGCAAAACGGAAAGACGTATGCGCTTTTTCCAAAAGGACACCTATATAGCCATCGACTTTCAAGAGAACACCTCACGAGTGTGTCGTGTAGATCGCACCATGCCTGATAAGGATGGTATACCGGCAATTAACTGCGATGATGCGAACCTTGAAAAAGGCGACGCAATAAAAGCCGAGATTGAAGCGTTTATCTTCTCCATAAACAATGGTAGCCGCCCGCTGGTCAGTGGTGAAGATGGCTTACGTGCACTGAAAACAGCCATTGCGATTGGTGAGAAACTTAAGTAGTCAATAAGCACACTATTGTGCCGCTGACTGATCGCCAAATGAGCATCGGGTATTCACTGTCGCGAGATCACGAAAGTCACTGGTGTAAACTGTGCCCAATCGTCCTTTTCTAAATTCTAGCTATGTTGACAGCACCTGAGCGTGGCTTCCCGGCCACAGAATTTGAACAGCGCACCAAGCGTGTTCAACTAGCAATGAACAGCAACAATATCGATGCTCTGTTGCTAACAACCCATGCAGATATTTTCTACTTCAGCGGTTTTTTAACGCAGTTCTGGCAAAGCCCGACTCGCCCGTGGTTTCTTCTGATACCGCAATCCGGCAAGCCAATAGCAATAATTCCAAACATTGGAGTTGAGTGCATGCAACGAACCTGGTTAGATGATATTCGCAGCTGGCCATCGCCAAACGAACACGATGACGGCATTGGATTATTGGCATCAACAATAAAAGAGTTCTGCGGGGAATCTGCAAACCTTGGTGTTCCTATGGGACACGGAACCCATATGCGCATGCCGATGAACAGCATCATGGAGTTGCAAAAAAATCTCGGCAGTAAAATACCTTGGCAAGACGTTACCGAACTGGTTCAGCATGTTCGTTCAATAAAATCTGAACGAGAAATCGAGAAAATTCGTTACATTTGTTCAATTGCATCCAGGGCTTTTAGCCGTGTACCCACTTATGAACTAACCGGACGTAACGAAATAGATTTATTCCGTCAATTTAAAATAAGTTGTCTTGAACTTGGTGCTGATGATTGCGCCTACCTGGTTGGCGCGTCCGGCCTTGATGGATACACCGACGTTATTTCACCAGCTGGTAATCGCCAACTGAAAAGCGGTGATGTGTTCATACTCGACACCGGCTGTATATGGGATGGCTATCATTGCGACTTCGACCGGAACTATGCCGTGGGCTACGCCGGCAAACAAGCGCAGGAAGCCTATGCAACGCTTTGGACAGCAACTCAGCAAGGCATAGAAGCGATAAAGCCAGGCATGACCTGCAAAGAGCTATACCAGGTCATGATGGACGCCATGCCGGGAGAAGACGGAGGCAGTGTTGGTCGAATAGGGCATGGTCTTGGGATCGACTTAACAGAGCCGCCGTCATTAACATCGTTTGATGACACGGTACTTGAACCTGGCATGGTTATGACGCTCGAACCTGGATTGAATTACGGCAATGGTTTAACCATGGTGCATGAAGAAAATCTGGTGGTTCGGGAAAATGGAGCGGAGTTACTGAGCACACGTGCCGATGAGACATTACCTGTTTGCCAACGAATATGAGCCTGAGCGTTTAAGCAAGAACATCTGACTTCAAGTATTTCGACAGGACCGACAGCATTCGTTACTGTTCCGTTGAAATTCATAGAGCGAGGCACTGAAAACGCGTAGACTATTTTTTTAAATAATGCCAGCTTTGCATGTTATTGAACATAACATAGCCTGCGTGGTTCAAGTCATTATGGTGACTAGCTTCTTCTGACCCGATTATTCAATGAATCGGGGTAATTGAACATTTCTGTGGCTATTCTTTCTTAATTTGATACAAACAATGCTCCTGCAGCCCACTTGCGGCGTCGACTTTAGGGTGCATAAAGTTGTTATCTGTATTCACCATCCCGATTTTTTCCATTACACGTCGAGATCGGCTATTCGCTAACGAGGTGAACGAGACAATCCTGCTCAGCCCAAAATGATTGAAACCAAGCGCTAAGCATTTCTGTGCAGCCTCGGTTGCAAATCCGTTTCCCCAATGCTCATAAGCTATGCGCCAACCAACTTCGACACACGGACAAAAAGGCAACTCAGCATCAAATGAATTTAACCCAACAAACCCTATGAATTCGTCCCGGTCTTTACGATCAACCGCCCAAAACGTAAAACCATCTATATCAAGCCGACGATTGCATTCATCGACCATCCAGTCACTTCTTTCCTGTGTGTATAAATCGGGAAAATATTCCATTACACGAGTATCAGCATTCATGGATGCAAATGCAGGCTTATCTTTATCGCGCCAGCGACGCAAAACCAGTCGATCTGTCTGAAATTTTTCATCGTTCACAGAACGCAAACCCCAACCAAATTAAATAGAAAAGAAACACACCATCATCAGGCTTGAAAGCCACACACATTATGAGTCAAATGCAGATCACCAGCGCAATTCAAATTCCAAAATGCCTGATTCAGGCATTAACCCATATATACGAGGCTGCTCACAAATCCCTTGTTCTGTGCAACTAATTCGA
>CALJNA010000143.1 GCA_937981955.1 uncultured Granulosicoccaceae bacterium | reverse complement strand
CATCCAGGATGCCATCACCGTCTGTATCAGGGTTTAGTGGATCCAGCCCTGCGTTTTCTTCCTCAGAATCGAACAATCCATCGTTATCCGAATCCAGAATTGCAGAAGCATTCGGAAATCGATCTTCTCCATCTATAATGCCATCGCCATCCGTGTCAGGGTTCAAAGGATCCAGCCCTGCGTTTTCTTCTTCAGAATCGAACAACCCATCTCCATCCGAATCGAGAATTGAAGATGCGTTTGGAAATCGATCTTCTCCATCCAGAGCTCCATCTCCATCTGTATCTGAGTTTAGCGGGTCCAAGCCCGCATCTTCTTCATTAGAATCAAACAAGGCGTCGCTGTCGGTATCCAGTATTGCAGATGCTCCTGGGTATCGATCTGCACCATCAAGAAAACCATCGGAGTCGGTATCAGGATTTAATGGATCGAGCCCAAGATGGACTTCTGTTTCATCTGTTAATCCATCAGAGTCAGAATCCAAAATCGATGAGGCATATGGATAGGGGTCATCACTGTCGGGTACTCCATCGCCATCTGCATCCAGTACAGTGTCTGAGGATTTTTCTTCTGTTGTTACTGCTGCAAAATTGCCCACATATGTTGAATTGAAAATTTCAGTTTGTGCAACACCTGGCGCTTGCTCAACGCTTGAGCCATTGCCGCTTCCACAAGCCACCAGGGATAGTGAGACTGCGGTTAGTGCTAATCCGCGGAATAATAAAGTCATAGTTGTTGTCCGATCAGTAATTGCATTGAACTGAAAATTACCATATCGCTCACCAACAACAATGACTACTGGTTCGAATCTTGAACGCACTCGGTATGTAATATTACCGCTTCAACTATTTCTTGAAATCTTGGAGAGTATTTAGCTGGTGATGCTAGCACTACACTAGCTATACTTAACGTGGCGTAAACTAAGTTCAGTTAAAAATCTTTGCTTTATTATTGTCGGATGTGAATATCATGATTAGAATTCGTGAATATGAAGAACGAGATGCTGCTGCCAATCTCAAATATGCCAATAATCCTGATGTAGCACGGTACTTGTTTGAAACCTTTCCGTCACCTTATACAATCGAAGATTCAACATGGTGGACAAGTGTTGGCTGGAAAGAGCTATCTGGAATACACTGGGCTATCGACCTGGATGGGGAGTGTATTGGTTCAATTGGTGCCACGCCAGGTTTGATGGAGAGTAGATATTCGTGGGAGATCGGGTACTGGCTTGGGCAGCCCCATTGGAGGAAGGGGTATGGTTCCGAGGCTCTGAAGCAAATGGTGGAATATGTATTCCAAAATACAGATGCCAAACGCTTGTTCGCTCCGGTGCTCGCACCGAATAAGGCTTCAATGAAGACACTTGAGAAATGTGGGTTTAAATTAGAGGGTGTGCACGAATCAGCGGTATACAGGGAATCAGAAAATGGCTTCCTGGATGAACATATGTTTGCACTAATCAAATCCGAGCGCTGAAAGCAGAAGGCCGATTTAATATTTGCGTTGGATGGCTATTAAAAACTCCAGAAATTAAAGGAAATATATGAAGCTCAAAATCGTGGAAGGGGATCTGCTGGAGCAAAACGTTGAAGTGATTGTTAATGCATGGAACCGCAACATAATTCCCTGGTGGTTGCTGATTCCTCAGGGTGTGTCTGGTGCCATTAAGCGGCAGGGCGGCTATCAACCTTTTCGAGAGCTGGCTAAAAAAGGTCCAATCCCTCTTGGCGGTGCCGTATTAACTTCGGCTGGCAGATTGCCATATAAAGGAATTATTCACGTAGCCGGAATCAGCATGCTTTGGGTGTCTTCAGATAAATCAATTGTAGCCTCAACGAAAAATGCTATTGGGTTAGCGAAAGAAAACGGATTTAGATCCATGGCGCTTCCGCTAATTGGCGCGGGCACTGGTGGTGGTAAAGCAGAGCACGTGTTGAATCTGATGCGTGATGTTATCGTTGGCGCAGACTTCGATGGAGAAGTTGTTCTTGTCAAGTTTCATAAAAACTGAATCGGTATGTACTTGCTCAATAACTCCGACAATTGTTGGACTTAGACACCGCGCTAATATAGTGAAGTACGTGAACAATGACAGACATCTTAAAATTCAAATTGCAGCCATCCATCAAATCGAGATTCTAAAATATTCCCATGAGATCCCAGGGTAGCAGTCGCCCATCTTACCACCGCAAGATGGATTGTCGTCGGCAAAGGAATGATATGAAGGTCGTACTTCAATTAATCTGTAAGCATAACGATGATCGACAGAGCCGCCTTCGGATTTATGAATTTCAACATACAGCATTTCTCCATCACAAGACCATTTTCCGTGTTGAATGTACTCACTGATATCATTGCCGTCGTTGTAAGTAAACTTTATCCAGAATTTTCCATCTTCGGTCATGGTATTGATTACACGCCGATCGCTTGATAAGGTTTCGTCAAATCGATCGCCCGACCATGCCCCGATTAGATTATCGCAGTTGAATTGAGCAGCTGCTGGAGCGGAGATCGCGAGTAGAATCCAAAGCGCTATCATTCTCATCATGGCGTTAATGTCCATATTATCGGTATGATAATTTGCGACAGAGGAGAGTAGTAACTTCTCTCCAAATGCAGTTTATGTTGAATTGTTTGATATGTGTTTGTGGTAGTTTGGGCAACGGCTCACACAATCTTTTTAACTGGTTCCGAAGCCTACAGCTTATGGCAGTGGTTAGCCCGTACTCGTTTATTCAGGAAAGGAAACGGATGGTGAAGCCTCCAGGTACAAGGAATACAAATGTTTGAATACAGTGTGCTGCATTGGGTGACGTTTATTTCAGCAACGATTCTATTGAATTTGTCTCCGGGCCCTGATATGGCCTTTATGCTTGGTCAGACGATCAAAGGTGGGCGGTCCAGTGGGTTTGCGGCCCTTTTTGGAATGTGGCTGGCGACCGCGTTTCATGCCGTGCTTGCTGCGTTCGGATTGTCTGCAATTCTGCTCGCATCTGCAACTGCATTCACGGTGATGAAGTGGATAGGTGCGATATATTTGGTTTGGTTGGGATACCAGGCGCTTCGCTCAAAAGGCGTAGCAATTTTGCCGGATAATAAAGCTGAAGAAGAATTCGTTGTTTCGCACAAGAGAATTTTTCGTCAGGGATTCTTTGTGTGCATGCTCAATCCGAAAGTGGCTCTCTTTTTCTTAGCGTTCCTTCCTCAGTTCGTTGTACCGGGTGCTGGTCCAACAGCGCTTCAATTGCTTTTTCACGGGTTTCTTGTAATTGCTATTTCGGGAGTAATAGAACCACCGATAATAATAATGGCGGACAGGATGTCCCAGCGTGTTAGAAGTTCTGTAAGTATAGGGCGATGGTTAGATCGTTGCTTAGGAGTTTTGCTGATAGGGCTTGGTGTTAAATTGGCCATATCAAAGCAATGATGATCGATCATTCTCTATACTTTTTTGTTGTGTCAAGTTTATTCATCACGCACCTTCTGTGCGACTACAACGTACAGATTGGCCTATATCGTCGCCGTTTGAACTTAGCAATGGCTTGAACGCCTTGGTATATATGTTGGCTACAAGACGTTCGCCTGCCTCAACTTTTTTCATAAGAATATGTCCCAATTTTAATAGGTAAAATTGATGGTACTTGCTAACAATACCTTGAGATCAATAATCTATTGTGTTCTATTGATAATTATATTACAACGAATAGTGCTGCTAACATTGCAATAGAGTCGACAATGCTCGGGATAGCTGTAACATCGTAGTTTAAGCTCGTAAAGTACTGGGTTAGGTATCAAGATGACAGAAATACAGAATATCTACCGGGCGTATTGCTCTCTTTATCAGCGGTCATGCTAGCGCCGATGAGTCCTGGTCCGAATATACTGGCAGTAATCGACACCTCTATGGGAGTGGGTAGACGGCAGGGTATCTCATTAGCCCTTGGCGTAGGCTGCGGAACGTTTCTTTGGGTGTCACTTACGGTCAGCGTTATGTGAATAAAGCTACTTACAGAGAAGTCGTAGTCGTATCAATTGAAGTAAAAAACAGCAATCATAACTGGCCGTTTTTCGGTTAAGCAAACTTAAGCCTGAATAGATATATGTCCAAATTATTTTCTTCTCTAAAAATTAACGACACCGTTTTCAAAAATCGCATTGGGGTTTCACCCATGTGTCAATACAGCTCTGAAGACGGCGTCGCAACAAACTGGCACCTGGTGCATCTAGGGGCAAGGGCGGTGGGCGGGGTTGGTCTCGTTATGGCTGAATGCACAGCCGTCTCACGCCATGGACGCATTTCGCAAGGCTGTGCCGGATTGTGGGAACAAAAACAGGCCGATGCGCTAACACCGATTGTTGCTTTTCTTCATCAGCACGGTGCTGTCGCAGGCATCCAGATTTCTCACTCTGGTCGAAAAGGTAGCGCCGCCACCGCGTTGAATGGGGGCAACCATCTTGATGCAGATGACCCCGCAGGATGGGACACCGTAGGGCCGACTTCAGAGGCCTTCGATCCCGATGGCACTCGCTTATGGAAAGCACCGCTTGCACTCTCAGTTTCTGAGATCAATAGCATTCAAGAACAGTTCGTGCACTCCGCAAAACTTGCATGTGATGTTGGTTATGATTTACTCGAAGTGCATTGTGCGCATGGCTATTTACTGCATTCTTTCCTAACACCGCTGGTAAACAATCGGGATGATTCATATGGCGGTGATCTATCTGGCAGGGCAAAGTTCCTTTTGGAGACAATCGAGAAAGTTCGTGCTGTCTGGCCTGAGAAACGTGTGTTATCCGTTCGTTTGTCCGTTCATGATTTCGTTGCAGGTGGGCTTTCTCTTGAAGATTCGGCACAGGTTGGTCTGTGGCTTAAAGACCGTGGTGTTGATATATTAGATTGCTCAGGCGGTGGTGCAGTTCCTGCGGCCAGGGGTGCAATAGGGAACCGAACCGCAGAGCAACCCGACATGGCAGGCAAAATAAGAATCGATACCGGATTGCCTACAATGGCAGTTGGTGCAATCACAGATCCGCAACAGGCCGAAGACCTGATTGCTACATCAACAGCTGATATGGTTTTGCTCGGTAGAGAAATGATGCGCGACCCTCATTGGGCGTTGACCGCTGCAAAGGCTCTTAACGTCGATACTCGCCACATTCTCGCTGAGCAGTATGGTTTCTTTGTCGGATAGTATGCGCGTTGTTCTGAATCAAAATATCCATGAATAAAGGACGCGTTTAATCAGAAGACGTCTGATTTGTATCGTTGATGACCTAAAATTAATTCAGTCCCAATTGGTACTCGCTAAGTGAATGGTTTGATTGGATGAACATACCACATAGTCTTAATACGATAACACCATACTTTACGGTATCTGATGCGGACCGATTCATGGAGTTTGTGGTAGCGGTGTTCGGAGGTACTGTCGTTGTAAAAGATCGATATCCTGGCGAAAAAATTCAACATGCTCGAATCTTGGTTGGTGACTCCGTGATAATGCTTAATGAAAGTACTGAACAGTATTCGGAGAATGTTTCGCAGATGCATATATACGTGCAGGACCTTGAAGGAGTATTTTCCAAAGCGTTGTCAGTGGGAGCTGAAGCAATCATGCAGCCAAA
>CALJNA010000142.1 GCA_937981955.1 uncultured Granulosicoccaceae bacterium | reverse complement strand
CAATACGAAAAGCTTGCACTCACAACGGGTGCCAGGGTCAGAAAAATCGAGATACCCGGTAGTGAACTCAATGGCATTCACTATTTACGCAGTGCTGCCGATGCGCAGGCGATAAAGTACGATGCGCAAAACGCGAAAAATGCGGTCATTATTGGAGGTGGCTATATTGGACTTGAACTGGCGGCCTCACTTAAAAAAGCTGGCATCAATGTAACCGTTCTGGAAATGGCGCCCAGAGTGCTGGCACGTGTCGCGGCTGTCGAAGTCGCCGAGTTTTATGCACGTGTGCATCGCGAAGAAGGCGTTAGCATTGTTACCAATTCAAGCGCAGCATCTTTCAAGGGCACTGAACGTGTTAACACAGTGCAAGCCACTGACGGACAAGCCTATGCAGCAGACATTGTTATTGTCGGTGTTGGCGTCATTCCAAACACAGAACTTGCCGAGGCTGCCGGTCTGGCCGTCGACAATGGCATTGTCGTTGATGAATTTGCAAAGACACCAGACCCGAATATTGTTGCCGCCGGTGATTGCACCTTCCATCCAAATGCGCTGCTCGGTAGAAACCTTCGGCTTGAGTCTGTGCCAAATGCAACCGAGCAAGCCAAAACGGCTGCTGCGTCTATTTGCGGGAAGGAGAAACCGTATGCAAGCTTGCCATGGTTTTGGTCCGATCAATTTGATTTAAAGCTGCAAATAGCCGGTATTAATCATGATTATGATCGTGTTGTGCTGCGCGGTGACGCAAACGGTTCGCGAAGCATGGCGGCTTTCTATCTTAAAAATAACGAAGTCATTGCCGCAGACTGTATTAACCGCGCACCTGAATTCGCAGCAGTTAAAAAAGCACTATCGAAGGGATTGAAAATTCGAGTTGACGATCTGGCAGATGAATCCATCAAGCCCAAAGACCTGATTATTGATACCTAGCCGTGCAGGTGTAGCAGAACGATGGCTATGCAATACATAAAGGCAATAAACGGCCAGTTTTGTACTGCACCACGCCAGGCAACTATGCCAAAGCGGCCTTGCATCACAAGGTTAGTACCCGATAGCGGACTACCGCAGGTACCCAGGCACCATCCAAACAAATAAGTTATACCCAATAACTCGGGGTCGGGATTAGCAACGAGCAGTAATGGGGTAAGCGCCGCTATTTGAATAACCGGATGGATACCTAAAGCTGCAATCACAATAATTACCGCTAATAATGCACTGGCGGTCGTACTATTGAATTCACTTACCGGCGCACTGATAGAACCGGATTGCACCATGGCTTGTAAACCCGATGCCAATACACCAGCTGAGATAAATAACTGCAATTCGTTAACGGTTTTAGCCAAATCGGTGCGAACGTAATCTACTAATCTTTGAATGGTATATCTTGCACCGTGCCGAATTAATAGCAATACAATAGTTAATGTTGTTGCCGATAAAGCAATATGCGTCAGGATAGAAATGTCAGGAAAAAACAAATTTGAAGCAAATACCATTACGGCGAGCAGAACCGGCACCAGAAAGCTTTCCATCCGCATCGGGTACCCATGAAATGCATCCACTTTTTTCGGACTAAGCCACACTGCGCTGAAGTACAACACAGCAACAAACGAGATGGTAAGCGGCAACCCTGTAGCCATAATGTGGAATAAGTTTACATCACCCACCGCCGTTAACACCACAGCCATACCGGCAAAGAAAGGTGACCAGGCTGAACACGCGGAAAACGCACACACAATCGACCTGGCGGTGAAATAATCCATCGGTCGATTCAAGGTTAACCTGTCAGATATCAGTATCGGTGCAGATATATTGATAACCGAACCGAACAGAGTCACGCTAAGTAATGTGTGCAAATAGGCTTTTCTGCCAACAGGTAGCTTGTCTATTTCGGCATCTTTAGCGCCAGGGTTTCTGGTAATAATCAGCTTTAACAATCCGACTGTCATTAACATGCCTAACAGACCTGTGTTCTGAGACAGCAAACCAGAAGCATCCAGCTCTGCCCCTCGTCCCAGACCAATGACTAACAGCACAATGCCAAGTAACAAAAGTAATCCAAGCTGAAACCGTTGGGCAGAACTGGTATCGGGAAGTAGCAAAACAGCCGCTATAAACGCAAATATGCCGCTTGGCCAAAAGTCTTTAAACGATTCTATAGCCGGATTGAGGCTAGCGTAGATGGCGGATACGACCATGAAAGTAATGCAAACACCGCTAAGCGCTTTACGGTGTTGCACATGCGTTGCCGGGTTCAGGAAAAATCTGGCTTGCGTTTTTCAACAAACGCCTGCATGCCTTCTTTCTGGTTCTGTGTTCCAAACAAGGAGTAGAAAGCACGTCGCTCCATGCCAATGCCTTGTTGCAACGACATATTCTGACCTGCATTGATACTCTCTTTGATAAGCGTAACAGCCGGCCTGGATTGAGATGCAATGAAGGCAGCGGCTTTTTTGGCTTCAGGCAGTAGCTCTGCCAGCGGCAAAACGCGCGCTACCAATCCGCTGCGTTCTGCCTCGTTGGCATCCATCATGCGCCCGGTTAAGCACAACTCCATCGCCTTGGCTTTACCAACTGCTTTGGTTAAACGTTGAGTACCACCGAGTCCGGGCATGGTGCCAAGTTTGACTTCGGGTTGACCAAACTGGGCATTGTCAGCCGCAAGAATAAAGTCGCACATCATCGCAATTTCACAACCGCCACCCAGAGCATAACCAGCAACTGCGGCAATGGTCGGCTTACGACATTGTGCAATGCGTTCCCATTCACCCAGAAACTGCGAAGACATGGCATCAAGGTATTGCTGGTCGACCATTTCTTTAATGTCTGCACCAGCAGCAAAGGCTTTGTCATTACCCGTTAACAGAATTGCACCGACGCGATCGTCAGCTTCAAATTCAGTTAATGCATCAACGACATCACGCATGAGCTGTACTGACAAGGCATTCATTGCATCAGGTCGATGCAATGTAATAATGCCAACGCCCTGATCAAACTCGCTGAGTATGGTGGCGTAGCTCATGAGACTAAGTCGCGTTGGGTCGATTTCGCTGCAGAGACTACAGTTGATCGACAGCAACCGACACAGTGCTTTCAGCACTTTCGGTGATGATGGTTTTACCAGACTCAACCAGCGGCAACATACGCTCGGCGTAGTACCGGGCCAGCATGATTTTCGCATCGAGAAACGGCGTATCAGCACCATCTTCGCTTCTGAGCTGATTGGCAGCAACAGCCGAGCGCGCAATCATCCACCCACCGGCAAGCCGTCCCATCATCATCAGAAATTCAACCGAGGTTGCCGATGGCATGGTTGCATCGTTCTGACCCAGCATCCACTTGCCAGTTTCTTCAGCCGAACTCATTGCCACTTTAAATCGCTTAGCGATGGCTTTTAAGTTGGTATTGTCAGCTTTTTCCAACTGACCCAGTGTTTCGGTCATGTCGGCCATGAGTTCCATTAAACCTTGACCACCATCACGGGCGGTTTTTCGCCCTATCAAATCGTTTGCCTGAATGGCAGTAGTGCCTTCGTAAATAGGAGCAATTCGAGCATCACGCAAGTGTTGCGCAGCGCCGGTTTCTTCTATGAAACCCATTCCGCCATGAACCTGAACACCCAGTGAACACAGTTCAACACCTAACTCGGTGGACCAGCCCTTAACTAATGGGGTAAGCAATTCTCCACGACGTTGGCAACGCGCCCGAACTTCCTCATCAGGGTGTTTTGCTGCGATATCAAACGCAGCGGCACATTCAAGCGCAAGGCCACGCATGGCTTCGATACTCGAACGCATGGTCATGAGTATGCGTCGTACATCAGGATGGTTAACGATACCTTGATCGTCTTCACTTTTACCCAGCAGTGTTTGTCCTTGCTTGCGATCTTTTGCATAACTCAAGGCTTGCTGATAAGCACGTTCTGCAATGCCATAACCTTCAACACCAACGGCATGCCTGGCCTGGTTCATCATGGTAAACATGTACATCAGACCATGGTGTTCTTTGCCGACGAGATAACCGACAGCACCGGCGTTATCGCCGTATGACATGACGCAGGTCGGGCTTGCATGAATACCCAGCTTGTGTTCAATGGACACGCATTTCAGATCGTTTCGCTCGCCCAGTGAACCATCGTCGTTAACCAGAAACTTCGGTACGATGAATAAGGAAATACCTTTTACACCTTCGGGTGCATCCGGCAGACGTGCCAACACCAGATGAACAATATTTTCGGTTAAGTCCTGTTCACCATAGGTAATGAATATTTTTGTACCTTTAATCAGATAGTGATCACCAGCAGGTTCCGCGCTGGTGCGAATGGCAGCCAGATCGGTACCGGCTTGTGGTTCTGTGAGGTTCATGGTGCCTGACCATACGCCTTCAACCATTTTCGGCAGATATCGGTCTTTCAGTTCATCTGATGCGTGGTGATGAATCGCATCAACCGCACCCTGAGTCAATAACGGACACAAACCGAACGACATGTTGGCGCTGTGCCACATTTCCTGCACGGCAGAAGATACGCACATGGGCAAGCCCTGGCCGCCATATTCAGTTGGAAATGCAAGCGCACCCCAACCTGCTTCAACAAACTGGCTATACGCATCCTTCCAGCCTTCAGGTGTTTTCACACCACTTTCAGACCAGGTCGAACCTTCTTTGTCACCAACGCTGTTCAAAGGCGCGAGGACTTCGCCGGTGAAGCGTGCAGATTCTTCGAGAATAGCGCCAACCATGTCTTCGGTGGCTTCTTCAAAGCCTTCAAGCTTCGCAATCTCCCGCAGACCAATGACCTTGTTTAGCACGAAAGAGATGTCTTTAACCGGTGCCGTGTATGTCATGTTTTGAATCCTCTTTATCTATTAAGCTATGTCTATTAAAAGATGTCTGTTAATAGATGTCTGTTAATTTATATTTATAGGGCGAGATTACGAGTACAGTTGCTTTTGGTTCAAACCGTTTACTTCTGGTAATATCACCTGCCAGCCATGGCCGGTGGTATTGCTGAATTATCCGTCTAACGCTTTACTCAGTTCAGGGAGCGCATCAAACAAATCGGCAACCAGTCCATAATCTGCGACCTGAAATATCGGCGCTTCTTCGTCTTTGTTGATTGCCACGATAACTTTACTGTCTTTCATTCCTGCAAGATGCTGAATGGCACCGGAGATGCCAACCGCAATATACAGATTTGGTGCGACGACTTTACCAGTTTGACCTACCTGATATTCGTTAGGGACAAAGCCTGCATCGACCGCTGCCCGTGATGCGCCAACTGCTGCATTGAGCTTGGCAGCAATTTCATCGATCATGACGAAATTATCTCCGCTTTGCATGCCTCGACCACCAGATATTACAATTTCAGCGCTGGTCAGTTCAGGTCGATCTGACTTCGAAAGTTCCTGCCCAACGAAACTGACTTGATCATTGGCCGCGACTGCCGCAACAGTTTCTACCCCTGCACTTCCACCAGAGTCTGCGACAGCATCGAAAGCGGTGGTACGCACGCCAACCACTTTGACCTTGTCAGCACTTTTAACGGTGGCCATGGCATTACCGGCGTAGATCGGTCGAATAAACGTATCTTCAGAGACCACGTCGGTTATGTCCGAGATGCCAGACACATCAAGCAAAGCAGCAACGCGCGGCATCACATTTTTACCCGCAGCAGTTGCTGCGAACAGAATGTGAGAATAGCCCTCGGCAATGCTAACCACCAAAGCGGACAGATTTTCAGCTAACTCGTGTTCATAGGCGGCATCATCACAATGTAATACTTTGGCAACGCCATCGATCTTGGCGGCAGCCTCTGCTACTGAAGATGCATTCAAACCGGCGACCAACAAGCTGATATCACCGCCAATCGCTTTGGCAGCAGCAACCACATTTAATGTTGCCGGACGAATTTCTCCACCTTCGTGTTCTGCAAGAATCAATATGCTCATGTTCTTATCCTGTTGTCCGGTTGATTAAATGACTTTGGCTTCATTACGGAGCTTGTCAACAAGCTCGGCAACATTGCCAACAATGACACCGGCTTCACGCTCCGGTGGCTCATTCACTTCAACAACCGATAAACCACTGCTGACATCGACGCCTGTATCAGCAACGGCAATAACTTCGAGCGGCTTCTTTTTCGCTTTCATGATGTTCGGTAACTTGGCGTATCGCGGTTCGTTCAAGCGCAAGTCGGTTGAAATAACTGCCGGGCTTTTCACACGAATGGTTTCCAGTCCTGCATCCACTTCTCGAGTTACATTCAGATGATCACCATCGACCTCTACTTTTGATGCGAAGGTAGCCTGAGACATTCCGGTTAAAGCAGACAGCATTTGCGCGGTCTGGTTGCTGTCGTCATCAATGGCTTGCTTACCCAGCACAACCATGCCAGGAGATTCCTTTTCAACCACATGCTTGAACAGTTTCGCAATGGCAAGGGGCTCGAGCAAGTCGTCAGTCTCGATCAGGATGCCGCGATCGGCGCCCATCGCCAATCCGGTTCGAATGGTTTCCTGAGACTGCGTTTGGCCGATAGAGAGCACAACCACTTCTTCCGCATGGCCGGCTTCTTTGAGACGCAGCGCTTCTTCAACAGCAATTTCGTCGAATGGATTCATCGACATTTTTACATTGGCGAGTTCAATGCCGGATTTATCAGCTTTGACTCGCGCCTTGACGTTGTAGTCGAGTACGCGCTTGACGCCTACAAGAATTTTCATGGATAAATCCTCGAACGAGATTAGGTTAAAACCGAAATTTTACCTGTTTTTAGCCCACCACGGAGCCAGATCGCTGGCCAATTTGGCGTACAGGACGCAACTGAGGTCGCAACCGGCCAATCGGGTAAAAACGGTTGATAGTGTTAATGCAAATGCAGGGCCGTAGCGGCCTCAAAATGGCGCTGAATCAACCCAGTGGCAGGTTAGACGCCAATATCTTCATTCCAGAGTTCTGGCTTTTCTCTGATAAATTCTTCCATTAAGGCGATACATTCGGCATTGTCGAGCACTTCTACCTTGACGCCCCTGCTAGTAACGTAGCTTTCAGGACCCTGAAAAGTGCGATTTTCTCCAACCACAATATGCCCGATGCCATAAAGTAGTGCGGCCCCACTGCACATGTCGCAGGGCGAAAGCGTGGAATAGAGGATGGCACGTTGATAGTCTTTCGCTGGCAGCCGACCGGTGTTTTCCAGGCAATCCATTTCCGCGTGGCGTATCGCGCTGCCTTTCTGGACTCGCTGATTGTGGCCTCGGCCAATAACCTTGCCGTCGAGCACCAGTACCGAGCCGATCGGGATACCGCCCGCCGCCAGACCTTTTTTGGCCTCATCGATTGCTGCCTGCATAAACTCGCCGTGATCACTCATCAGACCCACCTTCAATCAGAAATAAACGTTGACACCATCCTACTCTAATTGAATCTGACCGTTCACGCTAACCATTACCCGGCTTGTGCCTGCCTCAATTGAGGGTGCTGAGGACTTGCTCATGCTCATGGAATCAGATCGATAGTTTTCCGCATGCATGCGACCGCCAGAGCCATTGGCGTTGATAGACAGATTCATGATGCGGTATGCCGGGGCACCCATATTAGTTTGCACCAGTAAGGCTCTTGCTTTGAATGCATTAAGCGCTTTGTTCATCAATTGATCTTCGGCCCGCTGACGTGTTTCCGGTTTGGCACTGAGTTGCATACCTTGCACCTGCAGGCGTTCCTGTAGCACTTGAATGGCCTTTGCAGCCTGCTCGAAGTCATCGGTTTCAAGTCGCATGGACTGACTGGCTACCCAGCCTTTAATACGCGACCCGTTCCGTTCGTATTGTGGGTACGTTTGATAATCGAGTGTACGGGTGTCGATTTTCGTATAGGGCTTTAACTTCGATACCGCCCAACCCATGCTGGCGTTTATCTTGTTAGCAAGTTCAGCGGCATCGCTACCGGTTGCCTGCGCCACCATGGTGACCGTCATTAAATCGTTCGGCACTTCGATTTCTGCACTCGCACTAAGTTGATAAACATCGTATTGAGGTTCGTGCGAGTGTGAATCCTGTGCGTAGCTTGTTGAGCTGGCCGCTAAAAGACAAAAAGCGAAAATTAAACTGTGAATACACGCTCCGACACTAGCACCAAAGGAACGAGTTGAATTCAAGCGAGTTATTCGTGTGGCTTTCAGTATCATTGTCATGGATATTTCCT
The DNA here is from genome assembly GCA_937981955.1 of uncultured Granulosicoccaceae bacterium. Classification (GTDB taxonomy): domain Bacteria; phylum Pseudomonadota; class Gammaproteobacteria; order Granulosicoccales; family Granulosicoccaceae; genus Granulosicoccus. Next base: position 5,589 of record CALJNA010000142.1, on the reverse strand, counting down.
GGTTTATTTCAGTAAGCACAGGCACAACACGAACTGATCACAACATAGAGTGATATCGCGTTGCTGCTATTTTTCCAATATCGCTGTCACGCCCATACCACCGGCTGTGCAAACAGAAATTAATCCGCGCCCACTGCCATTTTCATCCAATATTTTTGCCAATGTACCGGTTACGCGTGCACCGGTTGCGGCAAAAGGATGACCAACAGCAAGCGAACTGCCATTCACATTGAGTTTGCTTCGATCAATACTACCCAGCGGCGCATCGCGACCCAGTTCATTTTTGCAATAGTCCGCATCTTCCCAGGCTTTTAATGTACAAAGCACCTGAGCGGCAAACGCTTCATGGATTTCATAGAAATCAAAATCCTGCAAAGACAGATTGGCACGCTGCAGCATATTACTAACCGCAAGTGTAGGAGCCATTAACAAGCCTGCTCCACCAACAAAGTCGATGGCCGCAGTTTGTGTGTGTGTCATGTAAGCAAGAACAGGTAAGCCTCGTTCCTTGGCCCACTCTTCACTGGCAAGTAACACACCAGCCGACCCATCAGTTAACGGTGTACTGTTACCAGCAGTTAGTGTTCCCTTATCACTTTTCTCATATGCCTTACGCAGACCAGAGAGGGCTTCCATAGTGCTATCGGGGCGCATGTTGTTATCTCGCAAAACGCCTTCACACGGCACGAGCAAGTCGTCATAAAAACCACGCTGGTAAGCTTCAGCTGCATTCAGGTGACTGGCAAGCGCCAGTTCATCTTGCGCTTCACGTGTGATTCCCCACTCTTGGGCCATTAACTCACAGTGTTGCCCCATGCTCATTAATGTTCGCGGCTCGTTCACTGAAGGCGGGTTTGGTTTTAGTTCTTTGGGACTAAAGCCTTTGAACAGTTGCAACTTCGATTTAAAGTCGCGGGCCTTACCAAGCTTGACCAACCGGCTGGCGAATTTTTTACTAAACGAAATAGGCACATCGCTGACAGTGTCTGAGCCGGCTGCAATGGCGCTATCGATTTGCCCGGAGGCAATTTTTGCAGCCGCAACAGCAGACGCTTGCAAACTGGTTCCACAGGCTTGCTGCATGGTCAGCCCGGGTGTGCGCGGTGAAAGCTTGGTGCTTAGCAGTGCTTCACGCGCAAGATTCCAATCTTTTGGATGTGAAATAACAGCACCGGCATTCACTTCGCCGAGCTCGGCGCCAGCAAGATCGTACTTATCGACAAGACCGTTTAACACCGTCGAAAGCATTTTCAAGTTTGAGATATCAGCGTAAGCGGACCCGCTGCGACAAAACGGAATACGCACAGCGCCAACAACAGCGACAGGTCGTAGAGTTTGATTAGCCATGTGCATTTTCCTGTTTTCCCTGATTGGCCAGGTAATTCATTGGGCCGCCCGTGAACGGTGCGAAACCGGTTCCGAAAATAATGCCTGCATCAAGCAGGTCGTCGTCCTCGACAATACCTTCTGCCGATACTGCCTTACATTCATTTAGAAACGGTTTCATTAATCGTTTAGCAAGTTGATCACCGTAAGCATTGTCAACCGTTGCAGCTTGACGATCAGCTTTTCCCTTGTTCCACGTATAGAAACCCTCACCGGTTTTCTTGCCAAGCTTATTGCTGTCGATCATGCCTTGCAGCAAGTTTCTATGCGCTTCCACATCGCCTTTGGCAAGTGTATTGGCAACGTTCATACAAACATCGAGCCCGACAACATCGGCAAGCTCTATTGGACCCATTGGCATGCCGAAACGAATTGCAGCGGCATCAATGACTTCCTTATCGATTCCTTCCATATTCATGGTGATCGCTTCCATAAGATAAGGCGCTAATACGCGATTCACAAGAAAACCCGGGGCGCTCTTAGTGCGCAGTGGAAAACGATTGATTTGCGAGCAAAAAGCCGCACCTTTAACCGTCCAGCTTTCCTCTGTGCCCTCACCATGAACAATTTCGACCAGCGGCATTTTTGCCACCGGGTTGAAAAAGTGCAGACCGATCAGGCGTTCAGGATTTTTAAGGTCACGGCTTAGTTCTTCAAGCGGTAGTGCTGAGGTATTGGTTGCCAGAACAGCATGGTCTGCCATGCGTGGTTCAATGGCCGCATAGAGCTCGCGTTTTGCATCAGCATTTTCATAAATTGCTTCAATGATCACATCGGCACGTTCAACACCGGCAGCGTCTACATCCGGTATTAAGCGTGCCATGGCAGCGCTGATGGCCGGCTTCTTTTTCAGTCTGCGTTTGAACAGCTTTTTGGCACGCGCCAGTGCCGGCTCGATGTATTTCATTTCACGGTCCTGAAGCGTGACCTCCATGCCCTGCGTGACACACCAGGCAGCAATGTCACCACCCATAACACCAGCTCCCACAACATGCACCCGGCGCACTTTGAAGTCTTCAGCCTTACCAAGCTCTTTCATTCGTTCAGTCAAGAAAAAGATGCGGCGCAAATTCGTGGCGGTGGGTCCCACCATAAGTTCACCGACCAACTTCGCTTCACCTTCAAACATGGCAACGCGATTGTCTCGATGTTTTTCCCACAGGTCGATCATGGCAAACGGTGCAGGATAATGATCGGGGTTGGCTTTTTCGGCGGTCTTCTTGCGCATCATCGCAGCAATAGCCTTGCGAGCGGGTTGACGATTGGTTAACGACGCCGCTGTTCCTGGGCCACGGCTTTTTCGCTTTTTTAGAACCGCACGGCGCGCGGCCCAGCGCAATGAACCAAACTCATCGACTAACTCGTCGATAATGCCCATGCCTCTGGCCGCCGGTGCACGCAACATACGACCGGTCAGCATTAGTTCCATGCCTTTCATACCACCGACCTTTTCGGTCAAACGTGTTGTGCCACCCAGGCCCGGAAAGATACCGAGCTTCACTTCCGGTAAGCCGACTCTGGTTTCCGGTGTGTTTAACGCAATAATGTAATCGCACGCCAGTGCCATCTCTAGACCACCACCCAGACAAAACCCGTGAATGGCGGCAACCGTTGGGCAAGGCAGGTTTTCGAGCCGGGCGAACACGGCATGCCCTTCGCGAATTTTTTCGCTGGCTTCTTCGGCGGAGGTAAAATTACTGAATTCACGGATATCGGCACCGACAACAAAGCTATCAGGCTTGCCCGATTGTATGACCACGCCAGCTGGATCGATGTTCTCGATCATCTCCAACAGATCGTTGAGTTCACTGAGAACGGCTTCACCGAGCGAATTCGTGCTCTCACCTTTGCGATCGATGGTGAGCCATACGATCTGGCTGCTGTCGTGTTCCGCTTTCCAGTGTTCGAATTGCCGGTTTTCGAGTGTACTCATTAGTTTCCGCCGTAAGTAGGTTCTTGCATTGCAACCAGTATGTTATCAATTCGCTTCACTTTGAACCGATACAAATTATTAAAATGTCAGGTTCGACGATACATAGGCCTGCGCCTTTTCTCGGTTCGCATCCCATGCCACATCTACCCGTAAATCGGTGTTCGACAAGGCCAGAAGCTTCCAGCGCAACCCAACACCGCCTCGAACCCGCAGTTTGATCAGGTCGATATCATCACGCCGATACACGTTGCCAACATCACCGAATAAGACCCATCGCCATTGCGGGTAGTCGAACAGTGCGTGCAGATATTCCACGTTCACCAGTGCCATAACATCGCCGCTGGTTTGACCCTTCTGCATGCCTCTGAGCAGTTCGCCGCCACCAATGCTGTAGCTGTTTTCTCCAAAGGCGGCACCATCGCTTAAACCCAGTCGACCTTGCACATTGATGTTTCGTATGCCAGTTGGCAACGGAAAATACGCCGCACCATAGAGATCAGCTCTTGTATAACTGAAGTCAGAGCCGGTACTGCTGTTTGCAAAACTCAGCGAACCTCCAACTACTGTGCCACGGCGCCGAAACAGGTCCTGATGTAACTGTTTGTTCTCCACACCAACAATGGCGGCGATGTCATCACCACCAACGTACGGTCCGGCCTCACCGTTTAATACCCTGATCGTACGATCACGGTAACGAAATCCGAAGAAGTAGCGCAAACCCTGCACACCACGCGAGCCACGCGTCCAGCGGGTTGCCAATAAACCAAGGGTTTGAGTTTCAGACTGTGCGGTACCAAATTCAGTTCCGTTCAGTGCAAGATTCAATTTTCGCCGGTCGGTCGCCAGCTCGAAAGCCAGTCCGTAATCACTGCCAAAAAATCGCGGAATGTTGTAGTCGAGACTGTGCACAAATCCACCCGGACCATCGCCATCATCCTCTTTGCGTGTTTCTGATGTGATCCGCATTTGGTGTAAACGACCCAGGAAGTTATCGAAACGAAGCTGCGCGCCTGCACGAAGTTCTGCATCAGATGTTCTGCTAAATCGGGGAATGGCAAGAAAGTAGAGTTTTTCGGTAACGGTAAACTGCAACTGGAGCTGACCATCTATCGTGGCAAGATCGGCCAGTACCGTTGAGAACAAACCGAGGTCCATAATGCTTTGCGTGCTATCGACGATTAAATCGATTGAGCAAGGCTCGTTTACCTGCTGATCAAGCTCTCGCAACAGTACCTGAGGTTTGGTTACACGATTACCGGAAAAAACGATGCGATCAATGGCCTGGATGCAAAGCTCTTCACCCGGGATCGCATCAGCAGCCAGCACTAGACCTGCCCGGAAAATGCAGACACAAAGCACACTGAATTTGAGCAGGGTATGGATAAACGCTATCACCGGTAGAGAACAACAATCTACGACGCAAAAACAAGCACGCCTATCCGTCTAACATAGAAAGTATCGTGCCTGAATACGCTGGAAATCAGCGTTGAAAAAAAGGTTTTTGATGGTTTTACAAGGCCGGCAAGGCGTTGGCTTCAGTCGATTTGTCCTGCTGCTCTTGATACTGGTCAACAGCCGTTTTCAACATGTCAGGAATAGACTCAACTGCCACAGGTTTGACACCGCCGGCAGAACGGTACTGCAACGCATCAAGATCATTAAAAAGATCGCTCAACGGCTGATGATTCAGGCGCTTAGCCACATCGCTGATATGTGTGGGTGGACTTTCAGGCCAAACCATCGCACCCCATGCAAGCACCTGTTGCGATATTTTTGACACATCACCCTCCTGGCAGGCTGATTTAATTGGCTCCAGAGCCGCTCGTGAGCCTGCTCGACGACGAAACCGATCGACCGTTGATTCCGTTATTGCCACCGGTTTGGCCTGCTTTGTTTTGCCGAATCGCTTCCGCCACCAGAACCAGATGCCGGCCAGACTTAAAATCCAACCGACCAACAAGCCAAATGCAATGTTTCGCCAGGTATTCCCATCAGACACGACAATCGCCGTCGACGCATTCGACAATGCATTTTCTGAAACACCGTTTTGTTCCGATCCGTTTGGCTCACTTTGTTCAACCACTGCATCAGTATCATTGGCGTTCAGTCCAGATTCGTTTTGTTGTCCGGAGGCGGTGGCTTGATCAATGACACCACCGCCGTTAGTATTCGAAGTGTTGCTGGACGCTGAATTGTTATTCAGCATATTTTGATTCGCTCCATCAGGCGCATTCACCACCAGCGTTTCTGCCGGCAAGGTGGCAACACGT
>CALJNA010000141.1 GCA_937981955.1 uncultured Granulosicoccaceae bacterium | reverse complement strand
TGCTTGCGGAGTAGCTCGTGTATTTCTTCTCCAGATCTTCCATGCTTTCATATTCAGCGGACAACTCAGGTAAATAGGTTAAGCCCTCAACATCTAAATGTTTCGCGCTCGATTGCAAAGACCGCAATTGATTAACTGCATCCGCCATGGCAACCGGCGCAACTTTGTCAATCAAACTGCCATACAGTATCTGGCTTTCCTGTAAACGCGTGTACATGGTGGCATGATCTTTTCTATCATAGGCATCAAAGCCATGATTGTATAAAACATCCGCGTTAACGGCATCGGTCTCAGAATTTAGAGCAAGCGCGTCTACTACTCGTCGTTGCGATTTTACTGTAGTTACAAGCGCTTCCAGTTCTTCACCGGTAAACGTCACTTTCGGTTTCAGTGGATTGAAAAGGAACAGTGTAGCGGCAAGTCCAATAGTCGCAATTCCCGCGAACGATGCACTTGTTACTTTCCACCATTTGTATTTGCCGCCAAAAAAACCTGTTGTGGCACCGGACCTTCTCTTCTTTGCTTTGGTGTTGAACTCTCCTGTCACACCAATTGCACTGGAACCACCATTCAGAAATTTCAATTCATTGATCACAGTACTGGCGCTAGAGAATCTATTCTCGACAGCTTTATCAATCATTTTATGCACACAGTCTGCGGTTTTCTCGTCTACCGTACCAATTAGAGCATTAAGTGACGACGCTTCCTTATCGCTGACATGCCAGTTGGTCCACTTAGTTTTTCGCTCCGAATTAGACTGAGTTTTTACAATGCTTGCAAACTGCTCAGAAAATGCTTCTTTGCCGCAAAGTAGCTCATAAAATAAAAAGCCGACCGAATAGATATCGGTATTTCTATCCATGCGAGCATCCGGTATATAACATTCCGGAGCGGCATACTTTGAGTTAGGAGCAAGCGTCATAGCATCACTGCTCATTGGTGTGCAATTTCCAAGCGACAGCAGCTTTACTTCACTCGCTGTCGAATTAACACCGATCGTTTCCGGCCTTATATCCAGATGTAAAAAGCCAAGCTCGTGTAATTCATGCACACCCATTAATACCTTGGTCACAATACCCAATGCAGCAGCTGGTTGAATTGCTCCTTTTGTCATCAGGTCTGCCAATGTGGCGCCAGGTTCTTCTATAACCAGCGTAGGTGAATCCATGATCTCCCCGGTAGCATGTCGATCAATAAAATCGACCACATAATCGGAGCTAATACCTGAGAAAAGCGCGGACTGACTATTGAACCATTCAATTACGTTCGGGTTTCCCAAGCTGCGCTGACTAACAGACAGGATAGTTCTTAATTTTCCATGCGCTTTCAGATCTTTTACAATGGTTCTGCAAACAAATCCGTCTTCACTACGTTTCACAACCTCATAGCGCTCAGCTATTGTGTCCTTATTCATAGTCTTCACCTGTATAATTAATCGAGCTTTTCTGGCTCATTAAGCTTCGATATGGTCTGTGCTGCAAACCCTGTTATTGGATTACGATGATCTGGAACCACCGACATTGCGCTGCGCAGAGAACTTTCAGCTTTTTTCTTCATATCCATTTGAATATAGAGATGCGCAGTGGTGAGATGACTTTTCGATTTCTCAACAAGTTGCTCAATTAGGGCATTTTTCTCCACATCGTCCATGTATGAGCCAAGCAACAGATTTTCATAAGCGTCTCTGTTGATGTCTGCCTGGGTGCGCATTTTCATATTGGCTTGCCGGTCATCGTTAACCGACACACCAGCAAGATAGTCCGTTGATTCGGTAGAAACCCTTTCTATTGCCGTCAGGCTCAGTATCGGTTGTTCCTTACTGCTACCGATGTCTTCGCCCAGTTGTTTCAGATACACAAATAGCGGTACATAGAAAAGTACCAACCCGCCAATGATCAAAGGCCATTTACCGATTTTCTGTCTCGACGCCTTTGCTTCAGCACTGTTCGCTTCGTTATTGCTATGCTCTTTATAATTTGCAGGAATAAACTCAAAGCTGTTATCCGCACCTATTTGTATAACGCTGACATCGTCCAACTCAGTGGAATCAACCTGCCGTTGATTTACGTAAGTTCCATTGGGACTGTTATTAGTAAGAACCCAAACGCCATCCGCATTTTTATCTATCAACGCATGTAAATCACTGACGTACTCACCCGTGATTCTCACCCGGCACTTTTTATGGGAACCAACCGAATATTCACCTTTTTTCAAAGGGTAGGTTTTACCGAGTTGATTACCGGCCGTGACAACAAGTCGAGGATGCTTTTTTGTTCCAAACATAGCCATTTCTAGAATATTCCGCTATCTTGCAAATTTACTGCTGCGGGTCCCAGTATCAGTATCAACACTGCGACCAATAACAGCATCGCGGGGCCCTGCATACGAATTTTCATTTCTTCGCCAACACGTTCAGCAATTTGACTTCGCATGAAACGCATTGCATCCGCCTGTTCGTCAAGCGTATCTATGACAGGAGTTCCCATCTTTAACCCTTGAACGAACGCCTTCAGCGCATTTGACACACCGACAGAATCTATTCGCGACTCCATACTGGTGAGAGCTTCGGTAAGCGACTTGCCATAATCGATTTCGCTGGCAACATTGCGTAGCTCTGCCGACAGTGGACCAGCCGGATTTTCGCCAAGATATATTTTTATGGCTTGAGAAAATGTCGAGCCTGCTCCCATTACCATCACACACATATCGATGAAATACGGAAACTCGCGCTCCAGAAATTTCTTCCGATCGGCTATAACAGAGTCAAGCCACATGTTGCCGATAATAAAAGTGCATATGGCGAAGAACAACGGAAAGAAGAACGCAAGGATCGATACCCCACCGATAATGACCAATATCACAAAGTTGAAGGTAAACATGGCAACGCTTGCCAGGAGCAGAATCGCCAGATACTGTGCACCGGATAGTTTACCCCCGGGATTACCCGCCATGATCAACCTGGTTTCACTCTTACTAACAGCATCACGCCATATATCACCGGAAAACAGGGTTGAGGTAGCAGCAATGACACCACCCATGGGAAGCTTTAAGACATCACTATGTCCACCGCTGTGATTGCGAACCGACTGAGATACAGTTTTGATGCCGGTGCCTAAAGAGACAACAACAAAGAAAACCGAGAAAAATACGCAAGCAACAATAAGCCAAGCCATCATATGTCCACCTGTAAAATTCGGTACATCCAAAACAAACCCATAAAATAAAGAGATACCGCAAGAAACAGCACCAGGTATCCGATAACACTGGAAAACAGGATGCTTATAAGTTCGGGCTGCATAACCAGCACAATCATCAAAATGACTATGGGCATAACACATAGAATCGTGCCTCCCTTTCGACCTTCAGCTGAAGCGGTGTGTAGCTTCTGATCGAGACGCCATATTTCTTTTAACGAACCGCTCATGACTTCCATTGCCTGAGGCAGGTTGCCGCCTAAATCAATATTGACCAGCATCGCCGTTACGATTAGATTGAATGACTTACTGTTTACCCGATCACGAGCAGATTTCAGCGCCGTTGTTAAATCAATACCCAGCCTTTGATCATTCGCTATTTGTCCAAGCTCCTGCGATACCGGATGCGGAGCATAAGCAGAGACATCACTTATTGCCTGAGATAGCGATTTTCCAGCTCTTGTTGCACTGGTGAGCTGATCAAGCGCAACCGGTAATTGCTCATCAAACTGTTCTCTGCGGTTTTTAGCCAAATACCAGTAAATTCCATCTGGTATTTGCCAGAGCAACAGAACCACCAGTAACGACACCAAAACACTGCCTGTCAAAAAAAGGCAAACCAGCGCAACCAACACACAACCCCACTCCAACCATGCGCGTTGCTGTTTGGCAGAATGACCCGACACAAACAGATTTTTATGCATTTGCTCCATCTGCATCAGTTTTTTTCTTCGATAATTACCGATGTATCCTGTTGTCAAAATACCTGGCATGGCGACCGTAATAAGAAAAACAGCACAGAACGCCAAAACGACGATCAAGTGTGTATGCAGTATGGATAAAATATTGCTCATCACGATATCTCTTAAAAGAATGTGTCCAGATCGACCAGACCTTTGTTAACCATCGGTGCCAGAAAACTTGGAATGTATCCCGTGTAGGTGTGATAACCACCCTTAAGGTTCTGCTGATAGATGAAAATGTCCTCAACAATCAATTCCCCGGTATCCTGATCAACACCCGTTATTTCCGAAACATGAGTCACTTTTCTCGAGCCATCAGAAAGGCGATTTAGCTGAACGACAATATGCACTGCTGCAACAATCTGGTTTCTGATAGCAGATACAGGCATTTCAATACCTGTCATCACCATAGTTTCAAGACGTTTCATCATGTCTGCTGGTGAATTAGCATGGGCGGTGGTCATTGATCCATCATGCCCCGTATTCATCGCCTGTAGCATGTCAAGAGTTTCAGCGCCACGGCATTCGCCAACAACGATGCGATCTGGTCGCATTCTTAGCGCGTTTTTTACCAAATCTCTGATGGTCACTTCACCTTTGCCTTCCATGTTCGCAGCCTTAGCTTCAAGGGTCACAACATGTTCCTGTTTCAGCTGCAGTTCTGCCGTATCCTCAATAGTAATGGTGCGCTCAGCCTCTCCGATAAAGGATGAAAGGCAATTCAGCATGGTGGTTTTACCTGAGCCAGTGCCGCCGGAGACAATGATGTTTAAATGGTTTTCAACACAAGCACCCAGGAAATTTTTCATCGGCTCGTCCAAAGCGTCAAACTCAACGAGTTTGTCAATTGTGATCGGTACAGCGGAAAATTTTCTTATGGTAAGACAGGGTCCTTTGACTGCCAACGGAGGAATGATCGCGTTTACGCGTGACCCATCTGGCAGTCTGGCATCAACGTAAGGAGTACTGGCATCCACTTTACGATTTACCGGATCGACTATTTTTCCAATCACGGACATCAAAGCAGCATCATCGTGAAAACGTCTTCTGGAATCTTCCACAATGCCGAATTTTTCAACAAATATTTTTTCTGCTGAAATCACCATTATTTCCGAAATGGAATTGGTATCCAACAGATCTTGTAAGGGGCCATAGCCAAAAACCAAATCCAGAATGTTGTATTTGAAGTACATGGTCACCAGATAAGCTTTTACACCCTCCGATAATTTGAGCTCATGCTTTTTGTATGACTCATAAAACCCGGAGTCGAGCTTGTCACTGTCTTCGCGCATGGTCTTGGTAGACAATGCAATATTGAGGTGTTCATGAATAGCTGATTTGACTTCAGCGATTAACGATTCGTTGTAGACATTTTCATATTCGACGTATCGACTTGTCTTTTCCTCATCACCGGTAGCAGTAATATCTATATTAAGTCTTCGATAAACAGCAAGACGCGAAAGATAATCCATCAATCCGGCATCCATACCTTGAATCCCACCAGTAACCAGCCGGTCCAGGTTAAACTTGATTCTCTTTCTAACTTCAGCATTATTGGTGTCAACAACTGAAGTTGATCGACGTAAATCCAGTGAATCAAGTAATTGATCGTGTATACGACTTTCCAGTTCAATTGCCTGTTTCTGGAAGTCTTCGCCTTCCGGCTCATCGACCATACGGCTGGATTCGCTCGTTCGCAGTAACAGAAATTCACCAATGCGGATACGAGCCGATTCATCGAGAACGATTTGTTCACCAAATTGCACTGGTTCATCATCAACATAGGTCGGGTTCATACCCGTGTGCTGAATTGACCATCGTTCGCCTTCTACTATGAGTGACGCCTGCTTATCAGAGGAACAACGTGATGCTATGACAATGTCTGGTTGCACATCGGCAGAGCTATCTTGTCTTGAGCGGCCCAGCGTGAAGCTTCCCTCACCAAGCTCGTATTCCCGACGTTCGTCGAACAGCGTATTCTGAACAAGTATTTTCATTGGTGACTCGTAATTGTGTCCCAATCCACTGCATCAATTTCCTGCTCATCCGTGTTTACAGGGTTTCGAAGCACAAGATTGAAGCCGCTTTTAGATTGGTTTTCGGACATCAGAAACGTCAGCATTTCCGCCTCTTCAGGTGTGACATCGAGTGTGATGGAACCGTATGATCGTCCCTTGTCGAGATACGCGTTGCGAGTGGTCGCCTGCCCAACCGCTAAAACCAGCATGTTTTGCATGATCGTACGAGTAACCACTCGCTCTTTCAGACTTCCAAACCCATTGTTTAACCCTTCAAGCATTGCTGTATTTGATGAAGGTGAAGCAATGTTGGCATTGACCGGCTGGCTGATTTTTGGTGCAGTCTGGTATTTGAACGTACTCAGAATATCGACTCGACTACCTGGTTCAACAAAATATGCAACAGATGTATTCTCACTGACCGGAATCGAAATTGCCCGGCCTTTTTCCGAGATAATATTGGCAAACCGCTCTTCCGGGTCATCAAGTAAATGTTCATGTAAAATAAAAGAACCAGCCGCAATGTCTCGGTTGACTCGTACATCGTTGTTCGTCAACCATGCAGTCATTTCGCTTGTATACGGCACCGCAACTGTTTTTACTTCGCCAAATTCCAAAGGAACAGTTACGGAACTGACCAACTCTGGCGTTAATCGATCACCCGCCGCCAGATTGTTCTCGGAGCTAAGCTTCATAAATTTCTGTCCAGTCAGGTCAACAACCTCATCTTCTTCACCTACTTTCACGTAGGTTAGAGCAGCTGCTACCACACCCAGTACAATGCCCAACATTAATATCCACTTACTTCCCATAGTCTTCCACCAGTGCCTTCTTGATATTGTGTATTTGAATAGCCGTTTGTGATTTAAAGTATTTCATCGAAGTCAGTTTTTTCGTACCTGCAGCGTGACAAGTACGTCTTGCGTACGGGCGTCCAGCATCTCAACAAACACCGTTGCCTCCTCTCCAGCTTTGGCAAACTGAACAAGGGCATAGTCGGTATCAAAAACTACCTTGCTCTCTTTACCGTACCCCTTAGCCTTAAACGCGTTTATATAGTGAGTAATGTGTGACAACACATCACCTGAACTTTCGTACGACCAATTTGTGGACAGCCAACCGTCTGCACGTTCGGTAAACACCAGTTTCTTTATTGAACCCGGATAACGCGACACTTCAGCTTCTTCGCCATTTGCGTCCTGATTTTTCTTCGCAAACAATGTGGAAAAACTAAAATTATCCGAAAACTGTATTTGCCAAAACGCATTCGAATCGGTAGTACCGTTATTTTTCTCAGCCAGAAACAGATAACCGTTTCCTGAGTTTTCGTCGGCAAGGATTGACTCTTTGTCTATGGCTTTTACCGGGACACGCGCAACTGCACGAAAGCGTTGTGTTTCGTAAATGAACGGGGTTTCTATCGCTTTTTTGACCAAACCCTGAAGTTGTCTGGATTGATTATCTATGAACGTTTCTGAAGCATCCATCAGTGCCGGTAGATTTTCTTCAAATTGTTCCGATGACATGACCTCGGTTGCAGCTGTGTACAGAGGGTCTTGATTCTCGAGCACGGACAGTATGTTGGTTGTTGCCGCCTGCTTCCTGTCTCCAGCAGCCTTCCATAAAGTGTAAAAGTTAGAGTTGTCACCCTTCGGGTTAACATAACGACGAACTCTCATATCGTTTCCGTTAATACGAATTGATCGGATACCTCCTGGAACCACTGACTCTGACAACACATCGACCAGGGCGTGAGTATTGTCAGACAATGGCTTTTGAGCCGATGTGAAGACATCTGCCTTCACATCAGCTAACAGCGAGAGAGCGCAAACGCCACCAGCTACTATCCTGGCGGCGAAGTGACGTTTTTTGCTTATAGTGCACACGGTGTGTGGACGATGTTTATAGTGAATGATAGCTAGCTAAACTTAGCGCTCGATGTTTCCATCGGCATCAAGCACAGCATCGGCTTTTTCATTAAAGTTATCAGCCACTTCACCACCGAATACAACCATGATGATAACCAGTGGGATGACAATTAAAGCGATGATAAGAATGGGGCCGATCGGCATTTCACCACGTTGCAGCTGAAGTGCTTTTTTCTTCTGCATTTTTGCAAGAAGACCCATTTTCTTTTGTTGCTTTGTAGACGTGCTCATGTTTAATCTCCTAAAACTGTCAAGTCCAATCTGTTGGACATAAAATTAGATACAACTGTTTTTTACTTCGTGTACCGAATATTTCGTCTGTACATCAGGGGTAACGCACATCAGGAATTTTTTAATCACGTTCTGGAGAAATACTTTCGTTTTAAAAAACCTCAGAGTTTTTCAACCTGGATATCTATTCTTATCAATTACGGGCAGACAAAATGTCTATCTGAGAAATGCAGGGATTACGATGAAAGAGTTTCTAACTGGCACCAAGGTCATACCTGTACCCCGGACACGATTGCTTATCGCCAGAATTCACTCGTTAAATCAATCGCCAAGTCTGCTTTGGCGCGCGTAACCTGTTTGTTCAACTCAGGTTGATTGCCAGTCCATTGCAATCGTTCATCACCATCAGCGTTTTCAGCCAAAGTGAATATGTCGCGAACCGTACTGCGGCCTTTTTCATCGACATCGCCAACCTCACTGACATGCGTCAGCTTTCGCGTACCGTCGTGGAATCGATTAATCTGAATAACCAGATCAACTGCAGAGCTGATCTGAGCCCGGATTGCACTCAGGGGCATATCAACACCACCCATTAAACTCATCACCTCCAGCCGAGCCAGGGCATCAATAGGTGTGTTCGCATGAGCTGTTGACATAGAGCCACCGTGGCCGGAATTCATCGCCTGTATCATGTCGATCGCCTCTCCACCGCGACACTCGCCCACGATGATCCTGTCCGGACGCATTCGCAGCGTCCCCCGGAAGAGTTCTCGCATGCTAATACCACCACGGCCGTACGCATCGGGAGGCTTGACCTCAAACTGCACTACATGTTCTTGCTGCAGTTGAAGTTCTGTGGAATCTTCCAGCACAATGATCCGTTCATCTGCCGGAATCATTGACGATAAACAATTGAGCAGCGTGGTTTTCCCGGACCCTGTGCCACCTGAAACAATGACATTTTTCGCCAGATGCACAGCTATTCCGAGAAACTCGGCACACTGCCGGGTCATCGAGCCAAATTTGATGAGCTGCTCTATATCAAGCTTTTCCTGAGCAAATTTTCTGATAGCGACACTGGTGCCACCGACCGCTGCAGGCGCCTGAATAATGTGCACCCTGTGACCGTCGGGCAATCTGGCCTCAATGGACAAATTTTCAGGTGTAAGACGCTTACCTACAAACTGCGTGATGTTTCGAACCGCTGCTTCCCACGACTCTTCGTCTTTGAATTGATCCAGGGTTTTATGCAGCTTGCCGCCGGATTCGACGTAAATTTTATCGAAGCCATTGATCATGACTTCTGATATTGAGTCGTTATCCAAGTGCTTTTGAATGGGTTGCAGCAATCGCCGCATACTCTTCTTATACAACTGGGTCTGCGGGTCGAGAGTGGACGAACCACTTTCATTACCAGGTGTGTCAGTTTCCATGAGTCCTGTCCTATGTGTTATCTGTAGTAACGAACACAATCCGCTTTATTGACACCGAAACGGCGGCTTCGCAAACTTAGAACGGAGTGACCAGCATCAAAAGTTGATTCTGGAAAACAAACTTGAGCAGAAATTCAAATCCAAAAACAGCCACAATAACCAGTGGAATAATGAATAGCGCTGTAATCAGCGCAAATGCGGTGCTCTCTTGCATAACTCAATCCTGCAGTTGGTATTCTCAGATAAACGCTCGTCGGTTGAAAATTTGACGGTTAGTTCAGCGTAACAATCTCTTTTCGCGAATTATTTAAGGGATAAACGGAGAACTGGAGCACAAGTCCCCGACAGACAAATGAAGTCGATTGATGCACTCCACACATTGCCGGCTCAGCCCAACCGATAAGGGGTAAACGAGTCCAGATGCGCTACAAAAATGAGTATGATGTGAGTTGAATGAGAAGGCATTGCGGAAATAAAGGCTCGTCTTTTCACATTCGACAGAGGACATCTGACAGAGCAAGAGGTGCGGGTAATGCGCGAATTTGTATTATTGATTATCCTGACATTGTTAGGCACAGGAGCCCTGGCCGACGAACGTGGGCTCCATCGCACCAAACTGCACGCACTAACACAAACAGGAGAGTCGCTTAAGCTTTATAAAGAAAGCCATGCCCTGCTTATCGGTGTTAGCGACTATTCGTACTGGCCAAAACTTGAAAGCATACCCGGTGAACTCGATGAGGTTGAACAAACTCTGATCAGCCAGGATTTCAACGTTGTTCGGATGGTTAATCCCAAAGGTCGTGAGTTGTCGAACGGCATTGAAGACTTCATTAATCAATACGGCTATGAGCCGGAGAATCGGCTACTTATCTATTTTTCCGGTCATGGTCACAGCATTGGCAACAAAGGATTCTTGCTGCCAGCAGATGTGCCACTTCCGGGTGATAAAACCTTTCGTCGGGAGCTAGTGCCAATGTCGCGCGTACTATCATGGGCACGAGATATGGAGTCGAAGCATGTGCTGTTCTTGTTCGACAGTTGCTTCTCGGGTGCCGTATTCAGTAGCCGTAACTTACCCAACCCTGGCGAACGTTATGTTCGGCAAGTCACCGCACAACCCGTTCGGCAATTTATCACCGCTGGTGGTGCGAATCAGGAGGTGCCAGCAAAAAGCACGTTTACGCCGGCCTTTGTTCGCGCAATAAAAGGGGATGGCGATTTGAATGATGACGGCTACATAACCGGCTCAGAACTGGGTGTGCACTTATCACAGCTAGTCCCTCAATATGTTGACCAAACACCTCAGTACGGAAAAATCAAAGATTACGAATTAGCTCAGGGTGATTTTGTATTTTTTAAACAGGATATACAGCCGCAATCTGCAAACAACGGTGGTAACAACAACATGGAGGCCCTGCTATGGCAGAGTGCAGAACGCGGCAATAATGTTGAGGAATATCAGGCATATCTCGATGAGTTTCCAACCGGTACGTTTGCCAAACTGGCAAGCGCACGCATCAAACGCTTGAGCCGAAGCCAACCTGGCCCCGCAGTCGGCAGACTGACTGTTCAGGCCACCCCGATCGATGCACGAATCAGGATTATGAATATCAAACCGATATACCGAGCTGGCATTGAATTGCCACTCGGTGAGAACTACGACATCCTGGTAACAAAAAAAGGTTATAAAAGTAAGCGCCGCTGGGTTCGACTCACGGAACCGTCACAATCGCTGAACCTGAAACTGGAACAGCTCGCTGCCAACCCCACACCCGTCAAGCCAAAACCCTCAGCACCTAACAAGCTTGACCCAAGAGTTACGAAGCTGCACAAAGAGTGCGATATGGGGAATGCCTTTTCATGTGGATACCTCGGGTATAGGTATCGCAAAGGCAATGGAGTGAAAAAGGATTTAGACATTGCGCTAGCTTTAAGTACACGCGCTTGCGAAGGTGGCAGTGGTGATGCATGCGGCCAGCTCGGTTATATGTATCGAGAAGGCATCGGTGTAGAAATTGATGTTCAGCATGCATTTCAACTGGCAAAAAAAGGTTGTGATATCGGTAGTGCTAGTGCATGTGGTGGTGTGGGTTTTATGTATCGACAAGGCATTGCTGTAAAAAAGGACATAGATCGAGCATTCTCGATAATTAATCAGGCATGTGCGGATAACAGCGCGAGTGCGTGCTCACAGCTGGCGCATATGTATCGACACGGCCATGGCGTAGATAAAGATAAACCCCAAGCTTTGACCATAGCCAGGAAAGGCTGCGACGGTGGCGATGCCAACGCCTGCAGAGAAATGAAACAGCTGATAAGTGAAGGAGTCGAAGCGAGGTAGGCTCACAATAGTCAGCATACCTATCAAACGACCCGCAAGCATGTGACGCTGGTTAAGTTCAATCCAAAAAAAAGCCCGCATAAAGCGGGCTTTCTCTTTAAACCATAATGAACTTGTACTAGTTCAGTTTAATCTGCACATCCACACCAGCAGCAAGATCAAGCTTCATTAGCGCATCAACCGTCTTTTCAGTCGGGTCAACTATGTCCATCAAGCGCTTGTGAGTGCGAAGCTCGTATTGGTCACGCGCATCTTTGTTAACGTGCGGTGAAATAAGAACGGTAAAACGTTCCTTCTTGCTAGGCAAAGGAATCGGTCCAAGAACACGAGCACCTGTGCGCTTTGCGGTTTCCAGAATTTCCTTAGCCGAACGATCAATTAAACGATGATCGAAGGCTTTCAGACGTATACGTATTGTTTGACTGGATGCCATATCAATTACTCAAGAATTTTAGCAACAACACCGGCGCCAACGGTTCGGCCACCTTCGCGTATTGCGAAACGAAGACCGTCTTCCATCGCGATCGGGTTGATCAGCGTTACCGTGATCTTCACATTATCACCCGGCATCACCATCTCGGTTCCGGAGGGTAACTCAACCGCACCCGTTACATCGGTGGTTCGAAAGTAGAAC
>CALJNA010000140.1 GCA_937981955.1 uncultured Granulosicoccaceae bacterium | reverse complement strand
CCAAAGCACGCTCCCAACAAGGGTTTCTTTGCCGCATCGCACAATCTGATGAACTCTGTTAACCCAGCCGAAAAGATATGGCTATCAAGCACACTTAAAGGACTACCAGTGATCAGATAAGCATCTTGTTCATTCAGGCTTTCAGGAAATTCACCGCCAATCGTCATGTATACACGGTAGCGAAAGCGCTCTTCATGACAATCAAACAGATCCCTGAACCGATGTGCATCATCGGGAAAGGCATCACCCACTTCGACTGATTTGTCATGATTGACTTGAAGAATACCGAGTTTTATTGGCTTCATAGTCGGTGGTGTACAACAAGGTATTAAAAATATAAATGAACGAGGCTGCAAGCGAATGCAGCCTCGTACGTTTCTTTGCCAGGGCGCGTCTACGCTAAGACCTAACCAGGCTAATACACAACTAAGCTAATACACAATAAATCTGAGTGCGTCGAAGCTGACACTCACCATTATGTATTACTGACTCAGCTCTGCATTCTTTGCTCTATCTGCAACAATTCGCGCTTCTGATGCAGCTGCATCTTGCCAATAAACACGTGCCCCAGTTTCAACCATCAATTGCTGTGCTTCCTCACCCATCATGGTTTCTTTAGCGATATCAGCCAGTACATCAACAACTTCTTGTGGGGTTCCCTTTTTTACAAACAGACCGTTCCACAATTCAATGTCATTAATACCCGCCTGAGCAGCCAGGGTCTCGACACCGTCAAGCTTTGCTATTGGCTCTGAACCAATATTGGCGAGGATATTAATGTCGTCCAAGCAAGGCTCAATCAGTGCAAGCGTGGTGTTGATAACATCCGCATCTCCGGCTGACAAGGTATTGCAGTCGAGCATGTCGAATGCAGAATCGTCAGCAAACTCGAACTCAAGTTTTGCAGCTGCGGCCATACTGGCACGAGTTGGAGTTAACCCGGCACCGAAATGCCCCAGAACCACATCGTTCTCTTTCGCATGTGCAGCCAACTCAGCCATATTGCTATAAGGAGCATCACCACTTGCGGCCAGCACGAATGGATAGGTAAGAAAAATACCTACAGGGGTAAAGCTATCTTCTTCAATACCCATGTCGAGTACTGGTCCGACAATTGGCACGCCGATAACGAAAGAGCCAACCATTGAACCATCGGTAGGTCCATTCAATACTTCAAGCGCTCCGGGAAATGGTCCATCACCACCACCGGGCTTGTTAACCACTGACGCGGACACACCGGTTTTTTCTTCCATCTTTTTGGCGATCATGCGCGTAAGCACATCTTCAAAATCACCTGGTGGCCATGGAACAATGAACTGCACAGGTGCTGTGGGATATTCTGCGTGAGCCGGTGCAACAAACCCGGCTAGCGCTGCAACCATGCTGGTTGCAATAATCAATTTTTTAATCATGTAGTCCTCCAATTTAGTATTGTGTTTACTGTTCTATTCGTTTCGACTTGCTCACAGAATGCCATACTATATAGGCAAGTACTGCGATAATAGCCGCAAACAGGGTCCCTGATACAGGCCTATTTATAAAATCGGCGGCGATTTTGATCTGCCCAGCGCCAGCGGTGAGTCTCTGAGTAATAATGGAGCCGAGCACCAGCCCCAGCACAATGGGCACCAACGGCCATTCCAGACGCCTCAATATAAAACCGATAAACCCGAACGCAACTGCAAAGACACAGTCAGCAAGACTGTTGCGAATTGAATAAACACCCACGAACGCAAGCAACATAATCATGGCTCCGAGGAACCGGTTGGGGATGTATATCATTTTCGCAATAAATCGAGTCGAGAAAATAAGTGTTACGACCACGAGCACATTAATAATGAGCAACGCGGTGAACAGACTGAAAAGAAAATCAGGGTGATTATCAAAGATATCTGGCCCTGGCTTTATACCGGCATCAAAGAACACAACCATCATCATCGCAGTCAGTGCTTCACCTGGCACGCCCAGAGCCAGAAGCGGAATCATTGCGGCGGCGGGCACAGCATTATTGGAAGCTTCCGAGGCAATTAACCCTTCAGGAGATCCGTGACCAAAACGTGATGGTTCTTTTGATAATGATCGCGCCGTTGAGTAGCTAAAAAATTGCGCTACAAATTCTCCCACACCAGGAATGATGCCCATCAATGTTCCGTACATCGCAGATATCAAGGCAACCACTTTTCTTCGGCCAAGCTCTGTAAACCCACGCAACACGCCACCGGTTACGCGAGCCGGAGGTGGATCGTCATCCTTACCTGTCATAAGGTTCATCGCTTGACTGAGAGCGAATATACCGACGATGACAACGATCAAATTAAATCCGGAGTATAGGTACTCAACATCGAATGTGTAACGATCAATCTTGCGCGTTGTTTGCCGACCAATAACAGAAATAAGAAATCCAAAACCGAATAACATGGCAGCAATGCCCATGTTTTGCTTATGTGCCGCAACTAGCAACACACCGCCAAGCACAGCCGCCATCAAAATATCTCTTTGACCAAACAACGCGCCAAGGTCACGAAGATATGGACCAAAAGCGAACAAAGCCAGTAAAGCCATGCTTATGGAAAAAAAAGCGCCTAAAAAAGATGCCGAGTAAGCGATCGACAGCGCCCGTGAAGCTTCGCCGCGTTTCGTCATGGCGTAGCCGTCGTAGGTGGTGAGTGCATTTACTGGCGTGCCGGGTGTGTTGATAAGGATGGCCGGAATCGCTCCACCGTACATCGAGGAACCATAGACACCAAGTAACAAAACGAGACTAACAAGATCATCCAGAAAGACCGTTGCTGGCAAAAGTATGGCAATGGCTATGGCTGGGCCAATACCGGGTACAGCACCAATCGCAACACCGCCAACCGAACCAATCACAATGGCTAGCAGCACCGCCGGTTGAAACAGTTGGTCAAGACCGCTGATAAAGGCTTCCATGTATCGGCCCGCTTAAAAGTAGGTAAGCATAAAAACCCGCAACGCCGCAGGCAGTTGATCGTACAGCCAAATACTGACGGGGGTTTTAATTTGAAGCACACTTCGAAATACAATGACCACAGCGAAGCTACTGAGTAACCCGATCAATAACCACTTTGGTGTTCGGTAACCAAGTCTCCAGGTAAGATACGTACCCAATATAAGTGTGGAGAGCAAATACCCGAGAATGGGTACCGAAATGGTGTACATAATAAAGTACACAACGTATTCAAGTGCTGCGGCATATTTAGCCGTTTCATAACTTGCGTCTGTCGGCAACATAAACCGTTTACGCCACTGACGAACTCGCCACGACTCACGTAAATTCAGTAAGGCTGCCGGAACCAAAACAAGCAAACATAAAAGTGGAACAACCCACGACTGCTTTAAGATTGTGCCCAGCCGCTTCACCCGACCGTCAAGCTCGATCAATCCAAACTGATGCCCGATGTAACTGCCAAGCTCATCTGGTAGCTTCCGGTTTTCCCAACCGGTTTCCGTCCAGAAGAAAGCAAGGAACACCAATGCCAGGATAGCGGCAACTACAGACGCGTGAAAGTCGCCCTTGCCACGTCGGAACTTGAACAGGTTTTCAGATTTAAATTTGACATCAGGTGGGCATTCGCTCTTGAATAGCAATGCTGCATCGACCACATCAACCGGCATTTGTTCGTCGAACAAATACAGTGATTCAGAATTTTGAGTAGGTTGAACCAATGGTAGAAAGCTGTCCGGGTAATGCATTTTCGCGACTCTGAATCTACCAGAGATTCGTCGGACAAGCACTGGAAAATGCACAAGCAGGCCATATTCGAAGAAAATAGTCGCACTGCCAATCAAATTTGTTCACGGAACCTGGGTTCCGCATTTTATATTCACGAAAAATCGGACGTGAGTTAAGACTGTAAATTTTACGATGAATTAACCTGTGAACAGTATCAACCGTCTACCGAAACAGAAGGTGAGTATCTAAAAATGCCAGCACTACTTGTTTATACTGCTGCGCGTCATATCGATACAAATTGACATGAGCAGCCCCTTCAAAAAAATGCAGCTGCTTAACACCGGCCAGAGCATTAAATAATTTGTATGTGTCTTCAACAGTGGTTTGGGTATCTTCTGTTCCAGACAGCACCAAAGCCGGTACATCAATCGTTTGCGCACGAAGAGCAGGATTCAACCAACTTGCCGACACACCGGCACGCGGTTTAATTTGCCAGGAAAGCAGTGGCGTCAACAACGCACCACCGGGTATGCGAGCTCCGATGCGATTACCAATAGCGGTTTCAATATCAGGATAAACAGACTCAAGAACCAAAGCATCAACTTCCAGTGCAGGCGAAGCAAGCACTGCAGATGCACCACCGAGTGATATCCCCAGTGCCAGGCGAGGAACATTTCTGCTGGCAACAGTAGCGGAATGCAATAAAGATTGCACCGAAGAGTTGCCGATGCTCCTCTGCGACGGTTCTGTTCCGCAAACACCTGAGATCATCTCAAACCATTTGGTGAATCGTAGACAAATCTGCACATGCAAGAAGCCT